>CAZYYQ010000009.1:4927-28075 GCA_964651275.1 uncultured Hyphomicrobiaceae bacterium
TGGCAACCGGTTTTCGGACAAATTGCGCGTAGGGCCGAACATCCAGAGGGCAGGCTCGACGCGCTGAACCACCATCCGGCCCGCCCGAGCGGGCCGGCTTTAACGACTTTTCGAATGACACTCAAGATCGCGATCGCAGGCCGCCCGAATGTCGGCAAGTCGACTCTGTTCAACCGGCTGACAGGGCGCAAGTCCGCGCTTGTCGCCCCGATGCCGGGGCTCACGCGCGATCGGCGGGAAGGTGAATTCGAACTCGCGGGGCAGACCGCCGTCCTGATCGACACCGCTGGGCTGGAAGACGCCGAGGCAGGCAGCATTGCCGAACGGATGCGCATTCAAAGCGAGCGCGCCATCGCGCAGGCTGATATCGTGCTGTTCGTCATCGACGCTCGTGCCGGCGTTACACCTGTTGATGAACTCTTCGCGAATGCCGTCCGACAGACTGGCAAGCCAGTGGTGCTGCTCGCCAACAAGGCCGAAGGGCGCGCAGGCGAAGCCGGAGTTTATGAAGCCTACAGCCTAGGGCTGGGCGAGCCAGTGGCGATCTCCGCTGAACATGGCGAGGGGTTCGGCGACCTGCACGACCGGCTCGAGAGTGAAGCTGAGGCCTTGCTGGGCGATCCCACCGATCCTGCCGATTCTTCTGAGGAGGAAGACCGCCCCATCCGCGTGGCGATCATCGGGCGTCCGAATGCCGGCAAGTCCACGCTGTTCAACCGTCTGGCGGGCGAGGAGCGTGCCATCACCGGGCCCGAGCCGGGCCTGACACGCGACTCCATCGCCATTGATCTCAGTTGGGGCGAACAACCCGTCAAGATGTTCGACACCGCGGGCCTGCGCCGGCGCGCGCGGGTGCACGAGCAGGCAGAGAAGCTGTCCGTGGACGATGCCTTGCGCGCGATCCGCTTTGCCGATGTCGTGATCGTGCTGCTCGAAGCCGACCGCGCGCTTGAACGGCAGGATCTGCACATTGCTGCGCTGGCTGCCGAGGAGGGCCGCGCCATGGTGCTCGCCATCAACAAGTGGGATCTGGTCGCGGACAAGGCCGCGCGCCGCCGCGAGATGCGCGCGGCCGTTGACCGGCTGCTCCCGCAGATCAGAGGCGTGCCGCTCACGCCCATCAGCGCGCTGACCGGTCGCGGCCTCGCCCAGCTCATGTCCGAAGTTGGCAAGGCGTACAGGGTCTGGAACACGCGCCTCAGCACCGGGCGGCTGAACCGCTGGCTCGCCGGGGCGGTTGCCGCCCATCCGCCGCCCGCGCCGGGAGGCCGCCGTCTGAAGTTGCGCTACGTGACGCAGCCGAGTGCGCGCCCACCGCGTTTCGCTATCTTCTGTTCGCGGCCCGACGCTGTTCCTGTCGCCTATGAGCGCTATCTGCTGAATAGCCTGCGGGACAGTTTCGGTCTGTGGGGCGTACCGATCCGGTTGTTCCTGCGCAAGGGCAAGAACCCCTATAAGGAAGACTGATTTGGCCGAAGTGCTCTTTTATCATCTGGAGCGTCAGCCGCTGGAGCGGGTCCTGCCCATATTGTTGGAAAAGACGCTGGAGCGCGACTGGCGCGCGGTCGTGCAGACTGTGTCGCAGGAGTATGCAGAAGCGCTCGACGGCCACCTGTGGACCTACCGCGAGGAATCGTTCGTGCCGCATGGGCTGGCGGGCGAACGCGACGCGCCGCGCTTCCCGGTCGTCGTCACGGCAGATGAGTCGAACCCGAACGGCGCGCAGGTTCGCTTCATCGTCGAAGGCGCGCCGCTGCCTAAAGCGGAGGGCTATGACAGGGTCGTGCTGCTGTTCGACGGGCGCGACGATGCGGCTCTGGCGGCGGCCCGCGCGCAATGGAAGGCGGCCAAGGCCGCGGGCCACGACGTGACCTATTGGCAGCAGAGCGATAGCGGCAAATGGGAGAAGAAGGGGTGAGCAAGTCGGACCGCCCTGAAGGGGACGCGGAAGCGCGCCGTGTACAGGGCAAGGCGGTGGCGGACCGGCTTCGCGCGGAATGCGAGGAGGCGGGAGAGCCGCTCGGCTGGTTCGAGGCGTGCTATCGCGCTGCGGCGGGTGATCCGGCAATGGTACCCTGGGGGCATGAGAAGGTGCGTCCCGAACTGGCGCAATGGCTGGCCAATCTGCCGGCGGATGCGCAGCGCGGGCGCGCGCTCGATGTCGGCGCGGGGTTGGGGGATAATGCGAATGCGCTGGCTGCGGCCGGCTTTGCCGTGACGGCGTTCGACATCGCGCAGCGTGCGGTAGACTGGGCCGCGCGGCGTTTTGCGGATGCGGGAATCGAATGGACAGTCCACAACCTTATGGATGCGCCGCCGCCAGAATGGCACGAGGCATTCGACCTGGTGTGCGAGGTTTATACGCTGCAGGCGCTGCGTGCGGGCGCACGCACACCGGCGATCGCTCGCCTGCCAGCGTTCGTGAAGCCTGGGGGCCATCTGCTGGTCATTACCAAGGCGAGCGACGCGCCGCCCGAAGGCGACACCCCTCCGTGGCCGCTTCAGCGCCATGAACTCGCACCGCTGTGCGGGCCCCTCGACGAAGTGCGCTTCGAATATCTGGAGGCTGGTGCAGACGGCGGGTCATCGCCGCATTTCCGCGTGCTTTACCGCAAGCCAGTCTAGGCAAATCCGCCATCATCGGGCTTCTGCAAAATGCAGGCTGGCGCTCGGCAGCGCGCGCCGTTATCGTCTCTGCTCGGAATTCGCGATCAGTTTCAAGCATTCTCTGTCTGGAGGGTTGGATGCCAAGGCTTTACGCATGTCTGCTGATGGCGGCGGTGCTCTGCGGTGCGAATGCGGCGGCAGCGCAGTCGTTGGACGGGGTAGACGCCGCCAACGGCGAGCGCCTTGCGCGCGCGCTCTGCGTGAACTGCCATCGGGTCGCGCCCGACGGCGCTGGCGCGGTGCTCGCCGACGTACCGGGGTTTGCAGAAGTTGCCAACCGGCCTGACACAACGCGCGAGACAATCCAGGCCTACGTGCTCTCGCCCCATCCCGCCATGCCCCAGATCCAGTTCACACGCGATGAACTGGCCGACATTTCCGCTTATATCATGGGTTTGCGCGAAGACTGATCCGCGTCGTGAGCGTCGGCTGAGAGGTTTACCGCACACGGACCGCGGGCTAAAACGATACACCAATAACAAGCCCATCCTGTTTCGGGAGAACGCCTCTATGTTCAGGAAAATCCTCATCGCCAATCGCGGCGAGATTGCTTGCCGCGTTATCAGGACTGCGCGCCGGATGGGGATCGAGACCGTGGCGGTCTATTCCGAAGCGGACAACGATTCTGTTCACGTCGACATGGCGGATGAGGCGGTGCTGATCGGGCCGGCTGCAGCATCGGAGTCCTACCTCAGCATCGACAAGATCATTGCCGCGGCGAAGCAGACTGGCGCCGAGGCCATCCATCCCGGCTTTGGCTTTCTTTCGGAGAATCCGAACTTCGCGCGGGCTCTGCAGCAGGCGGGCATCACCTTCATCGGCCCGAATATCAAGGCCATCGAGGTGATGGGCGACAAGATCGAATCGAAGAAGTTTGCGGCCGACGCGGGCGTAAACACCGTGCCGGGCGTCATGGCGGTCATCGAGGACCCCGACGAGGCGGGGCGGATCGCGGCGGAAATCGGCTTCCCGGTCATCATCAAGGCATCGGCGGGCGGCGGCGGCAAGGGCATGCGCGTGTGCCACAGCGCCGGCGAAGTTGCCGAGGGTTTCGTTTCCTCCATGTCCGAGGCGAAATCCAGCTTTGGCGACGACCGCGTGTTCATCGAGAAGTTCGTCGAACGCCCGCGTCATATCGAGATTCAGGTTCTTGCCGACGGCCACGGCAATGTGGTCCATCTGGGTGAGCGTGAATGCTCGATCCAGCGGCGCAACCAGAAAGTGATCGAAGAGGCGCCCAGCCCGTTCCTCGATCCTGAAACGCGCGAAAGGATGGGATCGCAAGCCGTCGCGCTGGCACGGGCCGTCGATTACGTCAGTGCCGGGACGGTAGAGTTCATCGTCGATCCGGAGCGGAATTTCTACTTTTTGGAAATGAACACGCGGCTTCAGGTTGAGCATCCGGTGACCGAGCTGATTACCGGCATCGACATTGTCGAGCAGATGATGCGCGTAGCGGCAGGTGAGCCTCTAACGCTCACGCAAGGAGAGATACGCTTGAACGGCTGGGCGGTGGAAAGCCGTATCTATGCCGAGGACCCGAACCGCAACTTTCTCCCCTCCATCGGGCGGCTGGTGCGCTACGCCGAGCCGGAGGCCGCCACGCGAGACGGACTCACGATCCGGGTCGACAGCGGCGTGGAGGAGGGCGGCGAAATCTCCATGTTCTACGACCCGATGATCGCCAAGCTGTGCACACATGGACCCGACCGGGTTGCGGCGATCGAGCACATGGCCTGGGCGCTCGACAATTTCTTCATCGACGGAATCGAGCATAACGTCCCATTCCTCAGTGCGATCATGCGTCATCCACGGTGGCGCTCCGGCAACCTGTCAACCGGCTTCATCGCTGAGGAATACCCCGACGGCTTCGCGCCGCGCGCGCCGGACGCCGACGAGTTGGAACGCCTCGCCCTCGTTGCGGTATTCATCGACGACCTTGGCAACCGCCGCCGCCGCCAGATTTCCGGGCAGATGAGTGGCGAGGAGGTGCAGTTTGTGACTGTGCGCGTCGCGAATATCGACGGCGTCAGCGAGAAGCTGGCCGTGCGTGAACATGAATCTGGGCGCGCTGTCATTGATGTTCTGGAGGCCTCCGGAGCGGTGCGCCGGACCGTGGAAGTGATGTCGGACTGGTGGCCAGGCAGACCGGTCTGGCGCGGGCAGATTGATGGGCAGACCGTGGCGGTCCAGCTGCGCCCGCTGCTGAATGGCTTTGAACTCACCCATCGCGGTATTCGTCTGCCCGCGCATGTCTTTACCGAGCGCGAGGCCGAACTGGCTGGCCTGATGCCGGTCCGCGAGCCGCCCGACACATCGAAGATGCTGCTTTGCCCGATGCCGGGCCTGGTCGTCTCGATCGACGTGAGCGAAGGCCAGGAGGTGAAGGCGGGCGAGCGGCTGTGCGCGGTCGAGGCGATGAAGATGGAGAATATCCTGCGGGCCGAGCGCGACACGGTTGTCGCGAAGGTTAACGTCGCGCCGGGCGACAGTCTGGCGGTCGATGACGTGATCATGGAGTTTGATTAAGCGAATCAGAGCGCACTGATTGAAGGGGCTTTAGGCTCTTACGATCTTTACACAGGTGCGTTTCCAGCGAACCGCCCAGTTGTTTGCGAACGTCGTCCCGGGCTCGTGATGATTCTGTATTTTGCTTACGGCTCGAACATGCACCCGCGGGTGATGTCGGCGCGCTGTCCGGGCGCGCGTCCGCTCGGCGCAGCGCGGCTGGATGGCTGGCGCTTCTTCGTCAACAAGCGTGGCTCGGCCTCGATCTGGCCGGACCCGGAACACGCTGTTCACGGCGTCCTGTGGTGGTGCAAGCTCGGCCACATTCATGCGCTCGATGCCTTTGAAGGCGTTGCGTGGCGCAATTATTTCCGCCGGCGTCTGATCGTCGCGGGGGCCGGGACCGAAGTGGGCGCATTCGTCTACACCGGCAGCCGCCACATGCCCGGCTTGGCGCGCCCGAACTATTTTTTGAGCGCAGTGATCCCGGGTGCCCGTGCGTTCGGGCTGCCAGGCGATTACATCGAACATCTTGAAAGCTGGCTGCCGCGCCGTCCGCTCGGCGCGCAGGGCCCGGCCCGGCAATATACGGGGCGTCGGCGGCCAGTGCGTTTCCCATGTTAATCAATGGCGTGGAATGGCAGAAAAGCGTACGGTCCACATCCGCATCGAAGGGCGCGTGCAGGGCGTGAACTTCCGGGGCTGGGCGCGCGAACAGGCAGATCTGCTCGGGCTGTCAGGATGGATCCGTAACCGGCGTGACGGGGCGGTCGAGGCGCTGTTCGCCGGCGATGCGAAGGCGGTGAGCCGGATGCTGGACTTGTGTCGCGCCGGTCCGCGAGATGCCCGCGTCGAAGGCATCGAAATCATTCAGGATGGCGGCGTGGCGCCTGAAGGTTTCGCCATCAAACCGACGGCGTAGTCACGTCCGTTTCCGCGGCATCCTCATAGGTCTGAGACGCCGCCAGCCAGTCCTCCTCCGCCTGCTCCAGTTGCTTGGCGAGTTCGCCGCGCCTGCGGGCATAGTCCCGCGCCTTGTCGGGGGCTGTGTCGTATAGTGCCGGATCTCCCAGAGCCGCGTCGAGCTTCGTCAGTTTGGCCTGTAACGCCTCCATGCGTTTTTCGTGCTGCTTGATCGCTTTTTTCAGCGGCGCGAGTTCGGCGCGGCGGGCGGCGGTCGTGCGGCGATGGCCGTCCTTGCTCTGGCGGCGCGAATGCTCTGGCGAGGCCGTGCGGCTCGCGGGTTTTGGGCCGGTCACCTGCGCGCGATAGCTGGCAATATCCCCGTCATATGGCTCCGCGGTCCCGCCCGTCACCAGCCAGAGCCGGTCGGCGCAGGCTTCGACGAGGTGGCGGTCATGGCTGATCAGAATCACCGCGCCGTCGTATTCGTTCAGCCCCTGAATGAGCGCCTCGCGGCTGTCCACGTCGAGGTGGTTCGTCGGCTCGTCGAGAATAAGCAGATGCGGCGCGCCGAACGCCGCCAGCGCCATCAGCAGCCGGGCCTTCTCGCCGCCCGACAGTTTCTCGCATTTGGTGTCGGCCTTGTCCGCGCCGAAGCCAAGCGCTCCGAGACGGGCGCGCTTCTGCGCCTCGGTGGCGTCTTCCATCAGCGCGGCGACATGATCATAGGGCGATTTTGACGGGTCGAGATCGTCCATCTGATGCTGGGCGAAAAACCCGGTTTCCATCTTCTTCGAGGCGCGGCGCTGCCCGGCAGAAGTGGCGAGCCGCCCGGCGAGCAGCTTGGCAAGCGTGCTCTTGCCGTTGCCGTTCGCGCCGAGCAGGGCGATCCGATCGTCGGCGTCGATCCGCAGGTTGAGATTGCGAAGCACCGGTTTGTCAGGATCGTAGGCCACTGCTCCGTTCTCTATGCGGATCAGCGGGTTTGCGAGCGCGCGCTCCGGCGAGGGGAAGCGGAAGGGCACGACCTGTTCATCGACTGCCGCGGCGATCGGCTGCATCTTCGACAGCGCCTTCAGCCGGCTCTGGGCCTGGCGCGCCTTGTTCGCTTGTGCGCGGAATCGATCGACAAAGGCCTCCATGTGGCGGCGCATTTCGTCCTGCTTTTTTCGCAGCTTGAGTTGCAGCCGCTGCTGTTCGCGGCGGGTATCCTCGAACCTGTCATAGCCCCCGGCGTAAAGCGTCAGCTTCCGGTTTTCCAGATGCAGGATCGCATCGACACTTGAGTTAAGGATGTCGCGGTCGTGGCTGACGAGGATCACCGTGTGCGGGTAGCTGCGCAGGAAGTTCTCCAGCCACATGACGCCTTCGAGGTCGAGATAGTTCGACGGCTCGTCGAGCAGCAGCAGGTCGGGGGCGGCAAACAGCACCGAAGCAAGCGCCACGCGCATCCGCCAACCGCCGGAGAATGACGAACAAGGCTGCGCCTGCGCGGCCTCGTCGAAGCCCAGTCCGGCAAGGATGCTGGCGGCGCGCGCTGGCGCGGCGTGGGCCTCGATGTCGTTCAGCCGCAGATGGATATCCGAAATGCGCTCGGGGCAGGTCGCGGTTTCCGCTTCGGCAAGCAGGCTTGCGCGCTCGATGTCTGCGGCGAGCACGGTGTCGAGCAAACTATCCGGCCCGCCAGGCGCTTCCTGCGCGACCTGGCCGAGGCGCGCATTCTTCGGGATCGAGATGCTGCCGCCATCCGGTGTGATTTCCCCTGTGATGAGGCGCAGCAACGTGGACTTGCCGGAGCCATTGCGCCCGACCAGCCCAACCTTGTGGCCAGATGAAATCGCCGCGGTCGCGCTCTCGAACAGCGGCTTGCCCTCGATCCGATAGGTCAGGTTGTTGATGTGCAGCATGGCCGAAAGGTTTGAGAGGCGGGGGCAAATTGCAAGGATTTTGTTTCCGGTAGGCGTGCCGTTCTGGCCTTGCCCGGTACCGGGACGGCGGCTATAAGCAGCGCAAGTTCAGCATCTGAAACATGAGGGATTTTCGGCATGGCCATCGAGCGGACGCTTTCGATCATCAAACCCGACGCGACCGAGCGCAATATCACAGGCAAGATCATCGCCAAGCTGGAAGACGTTGGCTTGCGCGTGGTGGCTCAAAAGCGCGTACGCTGGTCACGCGAGCAGGCGGAAAAGTTCTACGAAGTGCATAAAGAGCGCCCGTTCTACGGCGATCTGGTTGCGTTCATGACCTCCGGCCCGATCGTACTTCAGGTTCTGGAAGGTGAGAATGCCGTAGCGAAGAACCGTGAGATCATGGGTGCGACCAACCCCGCGGATTCTGCACCCGGCACGATTCGCGCTGAGTTTGCGGAGAACATCGAGCGCAATTCGGTGCACGGCTCTGATAGCGCGGAGAACGCGCGAGTCGAAATTGCGCAGTGTTTTGAAGACAACGAGATCGTCGGCTGAGTGCGGGCGCCAAAAGCGGGGGAAGGCGCTGGACCGGCGGTCTGGCAAGTCCGCGTATTTCCTGCCGGAATTCGCCAACCAGCATTTATTCAAACTTGAAGAATGGCGGCGCGGTCAGACTGTCTGTGCGCAAAGGCCACGACCTATAGCATTTTCAGCATAAAGTGCGCAGTTTTGCGGTTCGAAAATGCGATAAATCTAGAAGCTAAAGCGCGAACAGCGCCTCCGCTCAAAATGAACGCGCTCTAGAAGCGATGCTTGATCGTGCCGCGAATGATGACGTCGTCTTCGCTGGGCTCGACCGTTCCGGTGGCCTTGTTCTCAAAGTCGAGCCGGGTGCCCTCGGGCGCGCTGTATAGCAATTCCAGACCGAAATCGAATTTTGGAAGCGTGCCGATCCGGCCGATACCAGGGATCGATAGCACAGTACCCTCATCATCCGAGGTGCCGGCGGTCGGATCGATCATGCGTAGCGCGGGAAGACGATCTTCCACGCGCGTGCCGGCGCCCGAACGCAATTCAGCCGGGGCTTCTGTCACGGCAATACCCGGCACGGACGGTGCCGTGTCGACTTCGCTGAACGCTGATGCGCTTCCTGCCGCGACGACAAGACCGCACACACCCGTTAACAAGCTGAGAAATATTTTCCGCATGGGTTTCACTCCGCCGATACTCCAAACATGGCTGCTCACCGCGGCGGATGCAAGTTTGTTCCGGCAAGTCTTAAGTGTCTGTTAAGAAAGAGAATTTTGCGTCAGTTTCGGCAGGCTGTGTTGCTTTCGCAACAATTCCGTGCAGTGCGCAGGCCATTTCGCGCGCTTCGGCGCCGCTGAAACCCGGCATTTTGGGGGTGCCAAGGGCCCTAACCAACAGGTTATGCACAACCCTGAGGCGTTGGAACGCGTAAATGTCGACCTTTGGGCGATATCGCGCCTGCGAAACAGTGCGAATCGTTCGGTGTCGCGGAAGACTTCAGGCTCCATCAGCTAGCACGCCGAGCATCAGAACGATGTAGCCAGCCAGAAGCAGCCAGAACGAAACGTCGCTGACAAAGGGAATGTAGTGGATAACGCCAGCCACGCCGAGTGCGGCGAGGATCGCCGACATGATGAACACGCTGGGCCGTGGCCGGTAGAGCCTCATTCCTCACCTCCATCTGGGCGGCGGCGTTGGGGTTGGCGGCTCGGACATTGGCCGCGTCCCGGCTGGCAGCACCCGCTCAGAAGCCTTTGAGCACGTTCCCGAGCGCGAGCAGGACGAATGCGATCAGTGCCAGCAAGAAACCTGCCGAGTTGGGGAAATAGGCCCCGACCTGCGGCACATATTGCACAAGCAGGGCCATGATCGCGATCAGGATTGATAGCCGGAATGTCAGCTTTGTCGGCGGTGATAGAAACATTGATGCATCTCCCCGTTGGAACCCGTCACCGATGCAGATAGACGATCGGATGGCTTTCTGGCAAGCGGCACGGGCTGGCGTTGTGCCAGGCGTTCACACTCAGGAGAGGCTGGCGCAGAACCGCTGGATGCGCCGGCAAGCTTCTTCGAGCGCTTCGGTCGAGGTGGCGTAGGAGATGCGGAAGAATGGCGACAGGCCGAACGCCTCGCCGTGCACCACCGCAACGCCTTCTTCTTCCAAAAGCGCTGTCACGAAATCCTCATCCGTGTGCAGCGTCTTGCCCTTTGGCGTTTTCTTGGTCATGCATCCGGCGCATGACGGATAGACATAAAACGCACCCTCGGGCGTCGGGCAGTCGATCCCCGGCGCCTGGTTGAGCATCGACACGACGAGATCGCGGCGCTCCTTGAACACCGCGGCGCGCTCGGCGATGAAATCCTGCGGGCCGTTGAGCGCCTCGACGGCGGCCCATTGGCTGATTGACGTGGGGTTGGAGGTTGATTGCGACTGCAGCTTGCGCATCGCGCCGATGAGCTGCTCCGGGCCAGCGCAGTAGCCGATCCGCCAGCCGGTCATGGCGTAGGCCTTCGATACGCCGTTCATGGTGAGCGTGCGGTCATAAAGACCTGGCTCGACCTGCGCCGGGGTCACGAACCTGAAGTCGTCATAGACGAGATGTTCATACATGTCGTCGCTCAGCACCCAGACATGCGGGTGGCGCAGCAGGACCTCGGTCAGTGCCTTCAGGTCATCCCAGGTGTAGCCCGCACCGGTCGGGTTCGACGGCGAGTTGAAGATAAGCCACTTGGTGTTGGGTGTGATTGCCCCCTCAAGCGCTGCCGGAGACAGCTTGAAGCGGTGCTCCAGTGTGGCCGGCACGACGACCGGCTTGCCGCCGGCCAGCATGACCATGTCAGGGTACGAAACCCAGTAGGGCGCGGGGATGATAACCTCGTCACCCGGGTTGAGGGTCGCGACCAGCGCATTGAAGATGACCGCCTTGCCGCCAGGCGCCACTAGAGCCTGTGATGGCTCATAGTTCAGCCCATTCTCGCGCTTGAGCTTATCGCAGACCGCCTGCTTCAACTCCTGGATGCCGTCCACCGCCGTATATTTGGTTTCGCCGCGCTCGATGGCTGCGATCGCCGCGCGCTTGATGTTGTCGGGCGTATCGAAATCGGGTTCGCCCGCGCCCAGGCCGATGACATCCTGGCCAGCGGCCTTCAACTCCCGCGCCCTCTGCGTCACCGCAATGGTCGGAGAGGGTTTCACGCGCGCCAGCGAATCAGACAGGAAGCCCATCGTCTCAACTCCTTCGATGAACGGCTCGGAATTGGCCTGCATGGCTTGTACAGCAAGCGTTCCCGATGGGCAGGCTAGGCAGGCCGGAAGCCGATGGCAAGGCGAATTTACGAAGCTCTGGGATGTGCCGTTTGACAGGCTGCGAAGACCGCGCCGCGGCTATTGACAAGACCGCAGGTCTACAATATCCCATGACTTGTGTTAGCACTCGAGTGTTGAGAGTGCTAACAACCCGTTATGAACATGGCCAAGCGTGACATCCGCGCAACGGCTGGAAGCCAAGACAAACCACGGAGACCCAAGAGATGAAGTTTCGCCCACTCCACGATCGTGTGGCCGTCAAGCGCGTCGAGGAAGAGCAGAAGACCTCTGGCGGCATCATTATTCCCGACACGGCCGCTGAGAAGCCGCAGCAGGGCGAAGTTGTCGCAGTCGGCCCGGGCGGCCGGGGTGACGACAACGAGATCGTCCCGCTCGACGTCAAGGTGGGAGACAAGGTGCTGTTTGGCAAGTGGTCCGGCACCGAGGTCAAGGTCGACGGCGAAGACATCCTGATCATGAAGGAGTCCGACCTGCTGGGCGTGCTCGAAGCCTGAGCCGCTGACGCGACATCTTCAAAGATCAATCCATTAAACGAGGACGAAAACCATGAGTGCCAAAGACATTCGCTTTTCTATGGACGCGCGTGACCGCATGATGCACGGCGTCGACAAGCTGGCCAACGCCGTGAGGGTGACGCTCGGCCCGAAAGGCCGCAACGTCATCATCGAGAAGTCGTTCGGCGCGCCGCGCACGACCAAGGATGGCGTGACGGTCGCGAAGGAAATCGAGCTTGAGGACAAGTTCGAGAACATGGGCGCGCAGATGGTGCGCGAAGTGGCGTCCAAGACGAACGATGCTGCCGGTGACGGCACGACGACGGCGACCGTACTCGCCCAGGCGATCATGCGCGAAGGCCTGAAGTCGGTTGCTGCTGGTATGAACCCGATGGACCTCAAGCGCGGTATCGACAAGGCGGTGCATCAGGTGGTCGAGGCGATCCGGGCAGAGGCGCGCGAAGTTTCCTCCAGCAGCGAGGTAGCGCAGATTGGTACGATTTCCGCGAACGGCGAGAAGGAAATCGGCGACATGATCGCCCAGGCAATGGAAAAGGTCGGAAATGACGGCGTGATCACGGTCGAGGAGGCCAAGAGCCTTGAGACCGAACTTGAAGTCGTCGAGGGCATGCAGTTCGACCGTGGCTATCTCTCGCCTTACTTCATCACCAATGCCGACAAGATGGTCTGCGAGCTGGATGAGCCTTACATACTGATCCACGAAAAGAAGCTGTCCAACCTGCAGGCGATGTTGCCGGTTCTGGAGTCGGTCGTGCAGTCCGGCAAGCCGCTGCTGATCATCGCCGAGGATGTCGAGGGCGAGGCGCTTGCGACTCTGGTCGTCAACAAGCTGCGCGGTGGTCTGAAAGTCGCGGCCGTGAAGGCGCCGGGCTTCGGCGATCGCCGCAAGGCGATGCTGCAGGATATCGCGGTGCTGACTGGCGGGCAGGTCGTGTCCGAAGAACTCGGCATCAAGCTGGAGAATGTGTCCATCGACATGCTTGGCCGGGCGAAGCGCATCTCGATCACCAAGGATGACACCACGGTCGTCGATGGTGCGGGTGACAAGCAGGACATCGAGGCGCGTGTTGCCCAGATCCGCGCGCAGATCGAGGACACCACCTCGGACTATGACCGCGAGAAGTTGCAGGAGCGTCTGGCGAAGCTGGCAGGCGGCGTGGCCGTTATCCGCGTCGGCGGCGCCTCCGAAATGGAGGTGAAGGAGCGCAAGGATCGCGTCGATGACGCTCTGAACGCGACCCGGGCCGCAGTCGAGGAAGGCATCGTTGCCGGTGGCGGCGTGTCGCTGCTGCGCGCGGTGAATGCCATCACCGTCGAGGGCGAGAATGCCGACCAGGATGCCGGCATCAAGATCGTGCGCCGTGCTCTTCAGGAGCCGGTACGCCAGATCGCGCAGAATGCTGGTGTGGAAGGCTCGATTGTCGTTGGCAAGATCCTCGAGAAGAACGATCCGAACTGGGGCTACAATGCGCAGCTTGACGAGTACTGCGATCTCGTCGCGGCTGGCATCATCGACCCGGCCAAGGTCGTGCTCACCGCGCTGCAGGACGCCGCCTCGGTGGCTGGCTTGATGGTCACCACCGAAGCCGGCATCGCGGAATCGCCGAAAGAAGAAAAAGGCGGCGGCGCGCCGGACATGTCCGGCATGGGCGGTATGGGCGGTATGATGTAAGCCGCGCGCGCCGGGCTTTGTATCGGCGCGACCGAGAGCATATGGCGAGAGCCGTCCCGCTCGGGGCGGCTCTTTCCATGTCAAATTCCGAACAGCCGTCTGACGCTGATAAACGGGCGTTCCGGTGACGCAGGGTTAGCTCTGGACATGGGGGCGTGATGGTTGCCCCCCGGGCCAGCTTTGCTATAGTCCCGCACAAATCGAAGGTTTCCAATGCGCTGGGTGGGTGCTATGGACAACGGCAGGCCTGAAAGGCGGAACGACATGGACTACCAGGAACACGAAAAGAGCTACAGGCTGTTCATCACTCTGACCCAGTGGGGGGCGGTGACCGTAACCATCATCCTGATCCTGATGGCGATGTTCCTGCTTTGATAGCGGCGACAACGCGCAGGACTGGAAAGAACACTGGCGGTCACGCGGGGCTGTATTCTCGAAACTCTTGATCTCTACGCTTTGGCCTGCAAACCAACTAGGCCTTCAGGAAACTTGGCCAGCAAAGACACCTGCGCCTAGGGTCTCCTTAGCGCGGTGCGACCAAGACGCAACCGGAGCTGACAATGATAAAGATTGCCGTCCCGGCCGAAGACGAAACGGAGCCGCGTGTCGCTCTCACGCCCGAGATGACGAAGAAGTATGTGAAGCTCGGTTGCAAGGTCGTCATCGAAAAAGGGGCGGGAGAGCGCTCTTACTTTCCTGATCACGACTATGAGGAAGCCGGCGCGGAACTGGCTCAGACCGGCGAGGCTGCTATCGATGGCGCGGATCTGGTGCTCAAAGTACGTCCACCCTCTGACGCGCAAGTCACCACCATGAAATCGGGCGCAGTGATCGCCGGCATGCTTGAGCCCTTCGGCCCACGCGAGACGATCGACCGGCTCGCTTCGCAAGGCGTGATCGTTTTCTCCATGGAACTGATGCCGCGTATCACTCGTGCGCAGTCGATGGATGTGCTCTCTTCACAGGCCAATCTCGCCGGATACAAGGCGGTGGTTGATGCGGCCTCGGCATTCGGGCGGGCGATGCCGATGATGATGACGGCAGCAGGCACCGTGCCCCCGGCAAAGGTGTTCATCATGGGCGCCGGTGTGGCTGGCTTGCAGGCCATCGCAACTGCCCGCCGGCTCGGGGCGGTCGTGAGCGCTACCGATGTTCGCCCGGCAGTGAAAGAGCAGGTGAAATCGCTTGGCGGGAAGTTCATCGCTGTCGAAGACGAGGAATTTCGCGAAGCCGAGACGGCGGGCGGCTATGCCAAGGAAATGTCCGATGAATACAAGCGCAAACAGAACGAATTGATCGCCGATCACATCAAGGCGCAGGATATCGTCGTCACCACCGCGTTGATACCGGGGCGACCCGCGCCAAAGCTGGTGAGCGCAACTATGGTGGCAAGCATGAAGCCCGGGGCGATCGTCTATGACATGGCAGCGGAGCGCGGCGGCAACTGCGAACTGACCCAGCCAGGCGAAGACATCATGCACGAGGGCATCCGGATCATGGGCCCGTTGAACATTGCCGGCAAGGTGCCGGGTAATGCGTCCAGCCTTTATGCGCGCAATCTGCAGACGTTCAGCGAGTTGATCATCGATCCGGAGAATGGCGCGATTGCCATCGACTGGGATGACGACATCATCAAGGGTACGGCGCTGACGCGGGATGGAGAGGTCATCCATCCGGCTTTGACCGGAGAAAACGCATGAGAAAGTTCACCTCAAGGCTCGCCCGTCATGCAGGTCTCGCGGCCTCTGCCTGGCTGGCATCGACTGCGACCCCAGCCTTTGCGGCGGCAGGTGCGGGCGCGGCGATCGACCCTTTCGTCTATCTCTTCGCAATCTTCGTGCTGGGTATTTTCGTCGGCTATTACGTCGTGTGGAGCGTGACGCCTGCCTTGCACACGCCGCTCATGTCGGTCACCAACGCGGTGTCCTCGGTGATCGTGGTCGGTGCGCTGCTTTCGGTCGGCGTTGAAGCAGTCGAGGGAGCGGAAGGCGCAGTTCTTGCCGTAGTGTTCGGCTTCTTGGCTCTGGTGATGGCCTCGGTCAACATCTTCGGCGGCTTTCTCGTCACCCAGCGGATGCTGGCAATGTACAAGAAAAAAGAGAAACAATAAGGGGGCGCGGGGGAATTCATCATGCCTGCTGATCTGGTCGCGCTGCTTTATCTGGTTGCCGGCGTTCTCTTCATCTTGACGCTGCGGGGGCTGTCGCATCCGGAGACATCTCGGCGCGGCAACTACATGGGCATGGCCGGCATGGCCATCGCCGTGCTCACCACGCTGATCGTCGCAGAGCCGGACGCATTGAAATTCGTGCTGATCCTCGCTGGCATCGCCGTTGGCGGCGGCGTCGGCGCATATATTGCCGGGCGCATCCCCATGACGGCGATGCCGCAGTTGGTGGCGGCGTTCCACAGCCTCGTCGGGCTGGCGGCGGTGTTCGTTGCGGCGGCGGCGCTCAACGCGCCTGCTTCGTTCGGGATCGGATCGCCGGGTTCGATTTACACCGTGTCGCTGGTAGAAATGTCGATCGGCGGGGCGATTGGCGCCATCACCTTCACCGGCTCGGTCATTGCCTTCCTCAAACTTGACGGACGCATGTCCGGCAAGCCGATTCTCTTGCCCGCACGACACTTGATCAATCTCGCCATCGGCGCGGCGATCATCCTGCTGATCATCGCCTTCTCCACGAGCGAGTCGCACACTGCTTTCTGGGCGCTGACGCTGCTGGCGCTGCTGATTGGCGTATTGCTGATCATCCCGATTGGCGGCGCGGACATGCCGGTGGTTGTGTCGATGCTCAACTCCTATTCCGGCTGGGCAGCGGCAGGTATCGGCTTCACGATCAGCAATGTCGCCCTGATCATCACCGGCGCGTTGGTCGGCTCATCGGGCGCGATCCTGTCCTATATCATGTGCAAGGGCATGAATCGCTCCTTCATCTCGGTGATCCTCGGCGGCTTCGGCGGCGAGCAGGCCGCGGCCGCGGATGACGGCATCGAGCGCACCATCAAGCGCGGCTCGGCGGAGGATGCCGGGTTCCTGATGAAGAACGCCTCGAAGGTCATCATCGTACCGGGTTACGGCATGGCGGTGGCGCAGGCGCAGCACGCTCTGCGCGAATTGGCCGATACGCTCAAGGAGGAAGGGGTCGAGGTCGCTTACGCGATCCACCCGGTCGCGGGGCGGATGCCGGGCCATATGAACGTGCTGCTCGCGGAAGCGCAGGTGCCTTACGACGAGGTCTTCGAGCTTGAAGACATCAACAACGAGTTCTCCCAGGTCGACGTGGTCTATGTGATCGGTGCGAACGACGTCACGAACCCTTCGGCCGAGGACGATCCTTCATCGCCGATTTACGGGATGCCGGTATTACAGGTGTGGAAGGCGAACACGGTCATTTTCAACAAGCGCTCGCTGGCCTCGGGTTATGCCGGCATCGACAACCCGTTGTTCTACCGGGACAACACGCTGATGGTGCTGGGCGATGCCAAGAAGATGACGGAAGAAATCGTCAAGGCGATGTAAAGCCGGAGCAACGGCGGCCATGATCGACGTCCGGGTGACTGCGGCCACTTAAGAGGCGTGCCATTGGAAACCCTTGCGGATGCAGAACAGCTATCAGCGCTTGCAAGCGAACTGATCCAGCAGGGTACCGCCTTCGCCATCAGTCTGGTTTCGGCGGTGATCATCCTGATCGCCGGCTACATCGTGGCTGGCTGGGCCGCGCGAACGGTTCGTGCGAGGCTGAGCGAAGCCGAGCGCTTCGATGCCACGCTGATCCCGGTGGTCGCGCAGATTCTGCGCTATGTGGTCCTGGGTTTCACGCTTGTGCTCGTGCTCGCGCAGTTCGGCGTGCAGACAGCAAGCCTGATCGCCGTCATCGGCGCCGCCGGTCTCGCGATTGGTCTCGCGCTCCAGGGCACGCTCCAGAACGTTGCCGCCGGCATGATGTTGCTGATCCTGCGTCCGTTTCAGGTCGGCGACTGGATCGAAGCGGCTGGGAAGAGCGGCACCGCCGAAGAGATCGGTCTGTTCATGACCAAGCTCAAGGACTTCGAGGGGATGTATGTTGCCGTCCCAAACTCGAAGATCTGGGCGGACACGATCGTCAACTACACGCGCAACCCGCATCGGCGGCTGGTTCTGGATGCCGGCATTTCCTACGATGACGACATTGACCGCGCGCGTGAGGTGCTGCGCGAGATGGTGGAAGCCGACAAGCGCATCCTGCGCCGGCCCGACCCGCCCGCCGTTCTCGTGACTAGTTATGGCGACAGTGCCGTCAACCTGCAGATCCGCGCATGGACGCGCAATGCGGAATACTGGGCGGTGCGTTTCGAGATGACCCGGGCGATCAAATACGCCCTCGACGCGGCGCGTATAACCATACCGTACCCGCATCGGCAGGTCGTCATCAGCAACAGCGGCTTTGAGGCTGAGAAGGTTGAGAAGATTGGCGGGGGCGAGGTTGCTGCGGGGCCAAAACAGAACACGGCCCCAGCATCGCAGGCGGCCAAGCCTCGCACCCGGCGCAAGAGCGCGCAGGCGAAATCTGGCTGAATGGGATTTAGGATCGTTCTGCCGGCGGTGCCGAACGCCCGAGGCGGGCTTGCCAATCACGCTTCGTCTGTACCAACGCGGCGCAGGCCGTCATACGCCGGTTTGTAATCGGACTTGAGACGCAATGCCCGCCGGTAGGCAGATGCAGCGCGCTTGCGGTCCCCGGCCTGCTCGGCGGCTTGACCTGCGAGCGTCCACGCCCGGGTTGAGTCGCGCCGGGCTACCGCCGCCTTGTAGAGGTCGCTGTAGGCCTGCTCGTAATTGGCCAGTGCCAGCTCGCTCACCCCGCGCGCGTAATAAGGCGGGATTTCGTCCGGGCGAAAGCTGATCGCGCGGTTGAAATCCTCGATCGCGTTCTGGTGCTGGGCCAGCTTCTGGTAGACCAGACCCCGGTTGAAATAGCTTGAGGGGGTATCGGGGGCCAGTTCGATCGACCGGCTGTAATCGGCGAGTGCTGCCTCATACTTTTCAGCCTTGCGAAAAAGCTGAGCGCGGCCGCTGTAAGCAACGGCGTATTCCGGCTCGATCTCGATGGCGCGGTCATAATCTGCAAGCGCCTCACGCACCTTGCCCAGCTTGTCATAGACAAGCGCACGATTCGCATATGCCTGATGGAAATTCGGCTCCAGCCGTATGGCGGCAGAAAAGTCGGCGAGCGCCTTTTCGTGCGCCCCGATCTGGCCGTATGCGGTGCCGCGGATGTTTAGGGCTTCCGGGTCGCGCGGGTTCTGCTCGACGACCTTCGTCAGCGACGCGATATTTTGCTTTTGCTCCTGGCGCGCCTGGCGCTCGGGGGCTGAAAGCTGGGATGCCACATCACCGGTCTGGCAGCCTGCAAGTGCTGCGCTGATGGTTACCACGCTGACGAGGCACAGTTTCCTCCTGCTGCCGCTCGGATGCATGTGGTCTCAACCCCGTGTCGCGATATTCTGCCGCCACCGATACCGGCAGCGCCAACAAATCTTATCCTTGGCTAGACAAGGATTTGGGCCGAAATGCGTTTGCTGCACAATCGCTTCTGCCCGGCAGAATGTCGGTAAGGTCGAGGATGGCGTGTGAGCGGTGCCGCCGATGGATGAGGAAAGCTGAGATCGGCGGCAGTTAGCGGCGCGCCTTGGGGCGCTTGCCGGGGAGCAGGCCTTCACGTTGCGCGCGCTTGCGCGCCAGCTTGCGGGCACGGCGAATCGCCTCGGCCTTTTCCCGGGCGCGCCGCACGGACGGCTTTTCATAGGCGTTGCGCAGTTTCATTTCACGGAAGATGCCTTCACGCTGCATCTTCTTCTTGAGAGCGCGTAGCGCCTGATCGACATTGTTGTCACGAACTTGAACTTGCACGAGTCCTCCTCTTCTTTCACGACAGAAAACAACAAATATGTCGCGCCGACACAAATCGGCACGCTGGCTGTTTATATAGCAAGCCTATCCGGAGAAGTCCATCGGCATGCACCAATGCGCTGCGCACGCATGGGGCAAAAATGTGCGCCGTTAAGGCCGTTCCGAAAGGGGGCTGAGGTCTACGTAATGCCCCATTTTACGCCCCGGCGCGGCTTCGCGCTTGCCATAGATGTGCAGCGAGCGCCGTGGGTTATCGGCAAGCATCGCGCGCCAGTCGTGAATGGACGGACCGATGATGTTGACCATCTCGGCATCGGCGTGACGAGCGGCGCTTCCCAGCGGCCAGCCTGCGATCGCGCGGATATGATTCTCGAACTGGCTGACCATGCAGGCTTCGATGGTCCAGTGGCCGCTGTTATGGACGCGTGGTGCGATTTCGTTCACGAGAACAGGCTCGGGCGCCCCCCGCACCGCGAAGAACTCAATGGCCATGACGCCGGTGACATCCAGTTCTTCCATTATCGCCCGCGCTATGTTCTGCGCGCGCTCGATTTCATCATGGTTCAGCCCTCCCGGGACCTGACTCAGCGCAAGTATGCCTTCGCGGTGGTGGTTGCGCGGAGGGTCGTAGAAGATGCAGGAGCCGTCGAGCCCGCGCGCGCCGATCAGCGAGAACTCGAAGTCGAAGTCGATACCGCATTCGAGGATCGCCCCGCGCCCGCCGAGCCATTCTGCGGCTCCGGCGAGGTCTGCCTGTGCGCCAATGCGCGCCTGGCCCTTGCCGTCATAGCCCTCGCGGCGCGTCTTCAGGAAAAGACCGAGCGCGCCGGACTTCGCGGAGAGCGCATGGTAGCCGGCTTCCAGCGAGGCGGCGTCGTCAACCTGCAGCCAGGGAGCGCAGGGCGCGCCAACCTGCAAAAGAAGCTCGCGCTCCGCCAGACGGTCCTGCGTGGCCGCAAGCGTCTGGCGGTTCGGGCGCAGCGGCACGATCTGCTCGATTGCGGTCAGACTTTCCGACGGGATGCTTTCGAATTCGTATGTCAGCACGTCCACGCCGTCGGCGAACGCCTTGAGCGCAGCCGCGTCAGAGTATGCCGCTTTCACGTAATGCGCCGCCACCCGGGCCGCGGGCGCATCGTCATCAGGCGCGAGGACATGGGCGTGGAAGCCCAGCTTGGCCGCCGCTTGGGCAAGCATCTTGCCGAGCTGGCCGCCGCCGAGAATGCCGATAACGCTGCCGGGAACGAGCGGCTCAGTCATCATCCACCGGGGAGAGCGCGACATCGGCAGTGCGTGCGGCACGCCAAGCGTCGAGCCTTGCGGCGAGCGCTGCGTCGCCAATCGCGAGGATCTGCGCGGCAAGCAGGCCGGCATTTGCAGCGCCCGGCTCACCGATGGCGAGCGTGCCGACGGCAACTCCGGCCGGCATCTGCACGATCGACAGCAGGCTGTCCTGTCCCGACAGCGCCGCGCTTTTCACCGGCACGCCCAGCACCGGAAGCGGCGTCATTGCCGCCGCCATGCCCGGCAGGTGCGCGGCGCCGCCAGCCCCGGCGACAATCACCTTCAGGCCGCGCTCGCGCGCCGAGGTCGCGTAGTCGTAGAGCCGTTGCGGCGTGCGATGCGCCGAGACGATCCGGGTCTCGTAAGCCACGCCAAGTTCGTCCAGCACGTTCGCCGCCGCGCGCATCGTTGCCCAGTCGGACTGGCTGCCCATGATGATCCCGACGGCAGGCTGGTTCACGAGATGATCTCCAGAAGCGATCTTGGTCGGCCGCCTGAGCGTGCGGCGCAAATGAAGCGCAGGATTATAGGTGCAGCGCGCATGCACGCAAGCTTACGGACGGATTTCCACAAAGCCGGATGGCATTCAGGCGATGATGTCGGGAAAGATCTGGTCCTCGATGCGCGCGATCTCGTCCTTCAGGCAGAGCTTGCGTTTCTTCATTCGCGTGATTTCGAGCTGATTGGCGTGCGCAGCGGCTTCCAATTCGGCGATGCGTTCATCGAGTTGGCGGTGCTCGCGCTGGAGTTCGCTCAGGCGTTGCCGCAAATCCGGCTCGTATTTGCCGCCATCCATCGCTCGTCCACCCAGGGATCTTCAGCCGCATGCGCGAAGTTGTGAGTATCGCGTGTCGGGCATGGATTGGCAAGTTGCGCGCAGGAATGGTGCGCGGATCGGCAATAGTTTTTCAATCCTGGGTTGCATTTGAGGTTTGGATGGGTTGCGATCGTTGGACAGGGCTTCATTCATCTGTCATATTATCGGTGTTGTGCGAAACTTTTCGCAACCCCAACCATGGAGGATGGTATGGCTATAGAAGCGCGTCTTGAAGGTCTTGCGAACCGGCATCGCGAGCTTGAGAAGCAGATCATGGCCGAGCTGGCGCATCCCTCGAGCGACGATCTGAGAATCGCTTCACTCAAGCGCGAGAAGCTACGCATCAAGGACCAGATGGAACGCGTACGAATGAGCCAGAGTACCGCGGCTTAAGCGCGGGAAGACCCAAAGGGCAAAGATTGCGCTGACCATTAAGAAGCGCGCAAACCGGCGCCGGGAAGGCTGACAAGCCTTCCGCGGCGCTTTTTATTTGCCGCAATGGGCATCGTGTTGCTGCCCTGAGGACGATCGGATAGAAGTGGCGCAACCAGAGGCCACACCAAAACGTCTAACATGAGCAAGAAAGACAAAAAGGCGCTGCGCCCCAAAGTTGCGCCGCGCCCAAAGGCCCGCCTGCCCAAGGGCATGAGGGACATCGAGGCGGAAGAACTGCGCGCCATCACGCGGATGACGGAGACAATTCGCGCCGTCTATGAGCGCTACGGATTTGAGCCGCTGGACACGCCCGCATTCGAATACACCGATGCGCTCGGCAAGTTCCTCCCCGATCAGGACCGGCCGAACGAGGGCGTGTTCTCGTTTCAAGACGAGGATGAGCAGTGGCTTTCGCTGCGCTATGACCTGACCGCGCCGCTCGCTCGCTACGTCGCACAGAATTACGACGCGCTGCCCAAGCCGTTCCGTCGCTACCAGGCCGGGCCGGTGTGGCGCAACGAGAAGCCGGGGCCGGGCCGGTTCCGCCAGTTCATGCAGTTTGATGCCGATACGGTCGGGACGGATAATGTCGCGGCGGATGCGGAGATGTGCATGCTTGCGGCGGACGCGCTTGAGGGGCTTGGGATCAAGCGCGGCGATTATGCAGTCAAGGTAAACAACCGTAAGGTGCTGGACGGAGTTTTGGAGTATATCGGACTTGGTGGCGAGGAGAATGTAGCAAGACGCCTGACAGTCTTACGAGCCGTCGATAAGCTGGATCGATTGGGTGTCGAAGGTGTCAGGCTGCTGCTTGGGAGGGGAAGAAAAGATGAAAGTGGTGACTTTACCCCAGGTGCACGGCTTGATGACGTAGCAGTCAACACAATCGTTTCCTTTATTTCCAACGAGAAGGATACGAGCGAGGTCGATACAGATATTGGAGAGCAGTACGGTCGTAATGATCTCGTCGCGGCCGCTATGGACGAATTAATCGAGATTATAAAGCTGGTAAGGGCGGCTGGATATGACGATGATCAGATCAGAATGGATCATACCGTAGTACGGGGGCTGGAATACTACACCGGGCTGGTGTTCGAGGCGGAACTCACCTTCCAGATCAAGGACGATGACGGCCAGCCCGTGCGCTTCGGCTCGGTCGGCGGCGGCGGGCGCTATGACGGTC
>CAZYYQ010000010.1:0-27957 GCA_964651275.1 uncultured Hyphomicrobiaceae bacterium
TCGGCCCGCCGCTGGTGAAGGCGATCCGCCCGCATGTCACCACCGTGATGGACGTGCATCTGATGATCGCGCCGGTGGACCCGTATATCGAGGCGTTTGCCGAGGCCGGCGCCGACATCATCACCGCGCACCCCGAGGCCGGGCCGCACACCCACCGGACGCTCCAGGCGATCCGCGCGACGGGCGCGAAGGCGGGCATCGCGCTCAACCCCGGCACGCCGGTCGAGGCGGCGGAATACCTGCTCGACCTGTGCGATCTGGTGCTGGTGATGACCGTCAACCCCGGCTTTGGCGGGCAGACATTCATCGCCTCGCAACTCGACAAGATCCGCGCCCTGCGCGCGATGATCGGCGACCGGCCGATACACATCGAGGTCGATGGCGGCGTGACGCCGGAGACCGCGCCGCTTGTGGCGGCAGCCGGAGCGGATGTGCTGGTGGCTGGCTCGGGGGTGTTCAAGGGCGGATCGGTCGATAATCCAGGCGTCTACGGCGAAAACATCCGCGCGATCCGCACAGCAGCCGAGGGCGCGCGCGCCGCAGCCTGAATCTACTCGATCAACACCGGCGTCTTGCCGAGATATTCGTTGCTGTCGACCTGCTTCACGAGAAAATCCGCGACATCGGCGCGAGAAATCTTGCCCAGCCGCCAGTCCTCCCGATCCGCCAGCACCTTGTAGCGACCCGTCGCCGGGCCGTCCGTCAGGATGCCGGGCCGCGCGATAACCCAGTCCAGCCCGCTCTTGCGGACGATCCACTCCTGCACGTCCTTGTCGTCATAGGCGCGCTTCAGGAAACCCTGCCGCCCGAGCGCGCGATAAAACAGGCTCCCCGCATCCGCGCTGTCGCCCGCGCCAAAACCCGTGACGCAGATCAGCCGCTTGACGCCCGCCTCCTTCATCGCATCGACGAGCACGCGGGTTGCTTCGGAGAACAGCTTGACCGGGCGGAGGACGTTGGCCGGCGTGATCGAAATGCCCAGCGTCTGGATGACCACATCGCCTGGTTGGAGCGCGCCGCGCACCGCAGCCGCATCGCGCGCGTCGGCGTCCACTTTTTCGAGTTTGGGATTTTCCTCTGCAATAGAAGAGGCACTGCGCGCGACCGCCCGCACTTGATGGCCCGCCTCCAGAGCCCGGCCCACTGTGGCCAGGCCGATCCCCTTGCTCGCGCCAAATATCACGACAGTCATGCCAAATCCCCTCGTTACACTGCCAAAGCCACTACCGTGGATAGAGCCAACATCTGCACCAGATGGATCACCACGCTGCTTCGGTGCAGCCGGGCGAACCGCGCGTCGCGCCCGGCGTCTCGGGCGGCGTTGATCCGCGGCATCAGCCAGAACCGCGAGAACACGAAGAGCACCATGACCGCGGTCAGCAGCGAGCCGATAAGCGTACCCGTTGCGAACAGCGAGCCGAGTGCGGCTGCAACCGCCAGCACATCATAATAGCGCGGAAACAAACGGCGGATAAATGCGCCTGCCTCAGCCTCGGGGAAATGCGCGAACACGAGCGGCGCGACCACGGCTGCGAAAAACAGCATCGCGCCGAGAATGGCGGCGGCGAACAGAGCGGCGATGTCGGGGAACTGGAAACTTTCCAACTATCTCTCGCAATTCCGATGGGTGAAACCGCGCAGGTCCAATCCGTGACATGCTGGCGACGTAAACAGCTTACGCATTAAATCACAAATGGATCGTGGACATGCCCCCACACCCCCAACCCACCCGCGACGCCGCGCTTGCACGTCTCGACGCGTTCATGCCGCACGCCGGGCGCGACTATGCGCGCACCCGCAACTTCGACTTCGGACCGGCGCGGCGCGATAACGTCTCGATGCTGTCCCCGTGGCTGCGGCACCGGCTGGTGCTGGAGGAAGAGGTGCTCGCGCGGACGCTGGCGCGACACAGCTTGTCGGCGGCGGAGAAGTTCGTGCAGGAGGTCGTCTGGCGCACGTATTTCAAGGGTTTTCTGGAGCAGCGCCCGAGTATTTGGCACGCCTATCGCCGTGATGTCGCCTCGCTGGCATGTCGGCTGGAGTCGGAGTCCGGTCTGCGCGCGGGCTACATGGAAGCTGTCGAGGGGCGTACAGGGATCGACTGTTTCGACACTTGGAGCCGCGAACTGGTCGAGACCGGCTATCTGCACAATCATGCGCGCATGTGGTTCGCCAGCATCTGGATCTTCACGCTGGGCCTGCCCTGGCAGCTCGGCGCGGATTTCTTCCTGCGGCACTTGCTGGACGGCGATCCGGCATCGAATACGCTTGGCTGGCGCTGGGTGGGCGGGCTGCACACGCGCGGAAAAAGCTATCTGGCCCGCGCCGACAACATTGCAAAATACACCGATGGGCGTTTCAATCCGGCGGGTCAGCTTGCCGCCAGAGCGCCGTCACTCGCCGAGGACGAGGATCATCCGCCGGTGCCGCTGAGCGCGCCCGACATTTCGTCGCCGCGTTGTGCCGGGCTGCTGATCACCGAAGAGGACTGCACGCCGGAAACGCTGGACCTGCCCGAACCGCCTGCCGCGCTGCTCGGGTTGACGGCGAGCGAAGGGCGCTCGCCGCTGCCAGTGGCGGAGGCTGTAAAAAATTTCACGCGTGGCGCGGTGGCTGACGGGCTGGCGATGGCGAATGAGGTCAAAGGCGTGGGGGCGGAGCAAGCGAGCGGCGCGGACTGGAGCGCAATCCTTCTGGATTGGGCGCACGCCAACGACCTCGACGCGATCATGACCGCCTACGCACCGGTCGGCCCTGTGGCAGAACGGATCGCGGCTGCGCGCGATGCGCTTGGCGCAGCAGGCGTAACGCTCATGGAGTTGCGACGCGACTGGGACACGGCGGCCTGGCCCCATGCGACCCGCGGCTTTTTCAAGGTCAAGGCCAAGATTCCGGCGCTGCTCAGCGCAGCCGGGATCGCCCACTGACACGGGAGATCCCTCCCTCCGCCCTCTTGCGATAGGAACCATGCCGCCCGAGATTCGTTGATAGGGCAAATGCTGCCGCATTCGCGGCGCGTGCTAATGCAGCCTCGGGAGCCTCATTGATGGCCACTAACACCACCGACACCAGTCGCGCTCTCGCCACGCGACCGCGGCCAGACCAGCCGCTTGTCCCTGTAGAACGCCAGCGCGACGACACGCTTGCCGCCGCGCCCCCGGAGGGCAGCCCCGAACCGCAGTTTCCGCTTCCGCGGCGGACCGCGCATGCTCTGGATCGCGGCTTGAAGGCGCATCTGGCGCGGCTGACTGCCAGTGTCTCGCCTGCCGCACTGGCGTCGGACACCTTTACGTGGTTCACGCATTTCGCGCTTGCGCCCGGCAAGGCGCTGGAATTGCAGGAGAATGCCTCGCTGCGCTACATGCGCTTCCTCGCCTATCTGCCCCGGGCCCTCCAGTCGGGCGGAGCTGCGCCCTGCTTCCGCCCGCTGTCGGGTGACGACCGATTCGACGGCAAGGACTGGCAGACATGGCCGTTCAATGTGTTGCACCAGTGGTTTCTGCTCAATCAGGAGTTCTGGCAGGACGCCACCACTGACGTGGACGGCGTCGCGCCAGAAACGGAGAGGGGGCTATCCTTCGTGGCCCGGCAGGTGCTCGACCATTTTTCGCCTACAAACTTCATCCTGACCAATCCTGAAGTCCTGCGTACAACGATCGAGGAAGCGGGAACGAACCTCATGCGGGGCGCGCAGAACGCGCTTGAGGACTGGGAGCGTTTCGCCAGCGGACGTCCGCCGGTGGGCGCAGAGAAGTTCCGAGTCGGTCAGGACCTTGCGGCCACCGAGGGCAAGGTGGTCTACCGCAACCACCTTATCGAGCTGATCCAATACACACCGAAGACCTCGCAGGTCCGGCCCGAACCGATCCTGATCGTGCCGGCCTGGATCATGAAATATTACATCCTCGATCTGTCGCCCCATAACTCGCTGGTGAAATTCCTTGTCGAGCAAGGCTTCACGGTCTTCATGATTTCCTGGCGCAACCCGGGTTTCGAGGACCGCGACCTCGGGATGAACGATTACATCGACATGGGTTTCTTCGAGGCATTGCGCGCGGTGAACACGATCGTGCCGAACGAGAAGGTCCATGCGATGGGCTACTGCCTCGGTGGCACGCTCCTGACGATGGCTGCTGCGGCTATGGCGCGCGACGACGACCAGCGGCTCAAGACCCTCACCCTGCTGGCTGCTCAGACTGACTTTACCGAGGCTGGCGAGATCATGCTGTTCGTCAGCGAAAGCCAGGTCGCCTATCTGGAAGGCCTGATGTGGGATCAGGGCTATCTCGACAGCCACCAGATGGCAGGCGCATTCCAGATGCTGCGCTCCAACGACCTGATCTGGTCGCGCTACGTGCGGGAGTACCTGCTTGGCCGCCGGCAGGACATGTTCGACCTGATGGCGTGGAACGCCGACGCGACCCGGATGCCCTACAAGATGCATTCAGAATATCTGCGCAAGCTGTTCCTCTACAACGAACTTGTGCAGGGCCGCTTCGAGGTGGGCAACGAACCCGTGAGCCTCACGGATATCCGCGCGCCGATTTTCTGCGTTTCCACGACACGTGACCATGTCGCACCATGGCGCTCGGTGTACAAGCTGCACCTGCTCGTAGACACCAATGTGACGTTCGTGCTGGCCAATCGGGGCCACAATGCCGGTATTGTCAGCGAGCCGGGCCACGACGGACGGAAATTCCAGATTCGGCGGCAGATTGAAGGCAGTAAATACGTTCCACCGCAAGAGTGGCGCGAGACGACTCCCGTCAAGGACGGCTCGTGGTGGCCCGAGCTGGTCGACTGGCTGGCAGAACGCTCCGGCCCGATGCGCGAGCCGCCAGCCATGGGTGCGCTGGACAACGGCTACGCCCCGATCGCCGACGCGCCGGGCACATACGTGCATCAGCGCTGAGACTTGCAATAGATTGGAGATCAAGCAAACCGAATGAGTAAACATATCAAGGATAATGACGGTCAGGAGCATGTCGAAGCCTCACCGAAAAAGGCCAAGCAAGCCCCAGGGGCCGGCCGGTTCTTTACGTGCTGCTGACGAGCCTCGCGGGCGCCGTCGTCGCTCTCGGACTGGCCCTCGCATATTTCGCCTGAGCGCGATAAGACTGAGACATGGACGCCGTTGCGTTTCGAGGGTTTCGTGAGCTTGGCCTGCCGTATCGGCTTGGCACGCAGATCTGAGGGAGGTGCGGCTTGCGCGGTCCGTTTGCGAAATCCCGAGACGAGGTGATCGCCGACCTCGCCGTCGACCCCGAGTTCGGCCTCGACGCCTCGGAGGTCCGTCGGCGGCTGCGCAAACATGGCCGCAACAAGCTGGCTGAGCACAAGGCGCGGAGCGTCTGGAGAATCCTCGTTGATCAGGTGAAGAGCCTGGTGTTCGCGCTGCTGCTGCTGGCTGCGCTGATCTCGTTCGGCTTCAGCGAGGTTGTGCAGGGATTCGCGATCCTCGTGGCGCTGCTGCTGAATGTCGCCATCGGTTTCTTCACCGAGTTGCGCGCATCGCGCTCGATGGAGGCGCTCAAGCGTATGGAGCGCAGCGAGGCCACCGTGCGGCGTGACGGCAAGACGGAGCGCATCGAGGCGGCGAACATCGTTCCCGGCGACATCGTTGTAATGAATGCGGGCGACATCGTCCCGGCGGACCTGCGGGTGCTGGACGCGGGCAATCTCACCAGCGACGAATCGAGCCTGACCGGCGAGTCCGTGCCCGTCACGAAGACAAGTGACCCGGTGGCCGAAAACACGCCCCTGGCCGAGCGTGCGAGCATGATGTTCAAGGGCACCGCGGTGGCCAGCGGTAGCGGTACCGGCGTGGTGGTCGCCACAGGAAAGGGTACCGAGCTTGGCCGCATCTCTGAACTCGCGGAGGAAACGGTCGAGGCGCGCACCCCGCTGGAACAGCGGCTGGACGACCTCGCTCTCTGGCTCATCATCGTGATCCTGTTCGTTTCCGCCACGATCAGCGTGATCGGCATCTTCGTCGGTCGCGATCTCTACTTGATGGTTGAGACAGGCATCGCGCTCGTGGTCGCAGCGATCCCTGAGGGGCTACCCGTTGTTGCAAGCATAGCGCTCGCGCGCGGTATGTGGCGGCTGGCCCGTCGCAACGCGCTGATCGAGCGGCTTGAGGCGGTGGAGACGCTCGGCTCGGTCAACGTCATCTGCACGGACAAGACCGGAACGCTCACCGAAAACCGGATGACGCTGGCCGCATTTGAGTTGGCGGACGGGTCGGTGCAGGTCGAGCACGCGGGCACAGGACATCGAACCGCTCAACTGAGGCGGGACGGCCAGCCCGTCGAAGCCGGCGACGCGAGCCTGTTGCGCGCTGCCCTGGAAGTCGCGGCGCTGTGCAACAGCGCGGGCGTGGAGGACTACAACAGCACCGGCGACCCGATGGAGCGCGCGCTTGTGACCGGAACCGCGGCAGCGGGCATAGCACGGCGCGACCTGCTGAAGGAAATGCCTGAAGCGAGGCGCGAGGAGTTTGACTCCGAAACGCTGATGATGGCCACCGTCCACGAGGCCGGAGACGGCTATCGTTTCGCGGTGAAGGGCGCACCGGAGGCGGTTCTGTCTGCCGTCACAGCCGTGCGGACGCCGGAGGGAGAACGCCCTTTCAGCGATGAGGACCGGGAAGACTGGTCGCAGCGCAACGAAGAGATGGCCGCCGAAGGGCTGCGCGCGCTGGCGCTGGCCGAGAAAACTGCCGATGACAAGGACGCCGAACCTTACACTGACCTGACATTGCTCGGCCTCGTCGGGCTGATCGACCCGCCGCGCGAAGGCATCCGCGAGGCGATCGAAGCCTGCCGCAACGCCGGCATCAATGTCGTAATGATAACGGGGGATCAGCCTGCAACGGCGATAGCGATCGCGCGCGCGGTCGGGCTCATCGGCACCGATGCTGAACCGCGCGTGATGCGTGGCGCGGACCTCCAGCCGGTCGCCGAGATGGACGAGGCCGCGCGCAAGCGGGTGCTGGAAACACGTATCTTCGCGCGCGTCGAACCTGCTCAGAAGCTGGACCTCATCGATATTCACCAGGGCGCAGGAGCGATCGCTGCGATGACCGGCGACGGCGTCAACGATGCACCCGCGCTCAAGAAGGCGGACATCGGCATCGCCATGGGCCAGCGCGGCACGCAGGTCGCCCGCGAGGCCGCCGACATGGTGCTGAACGACGACAGCTTCGCCACCATCGTGACCGCCGTGGCGCAGGGCCGGGCGATCTTCCGCAACATCCGGCGGTTCATCATCTACATGCTCTCCGGCAACGCTGGCGAGGTCTTCGCGGTCTCGGCCGTCGCGGTCATCGCCGCGCCGCTGCCGCTGCTGCCGCTGCAGATCCTCTACATCAACATCATCTCGGACGTGTTTCCCGCGCTCGCGCTCGGCGTGACGCCGGGCGGCCACACGATGGATGAAGCGCCGCGCCGCACCGACGAGCCGGTTCTGACGCGCCGCCACTGGCTCACTATCGCGGGATATGGGCTGGTGATCGGCGGCTCGGTGCTGGCCGTGTTCGCCTACGCGCTGCTGGCGCTCGACATGAGCGAGACGCGCGCGGTCGCCATCTCGTTCGCCACCTTCTCGATGGCGCGGCTGCTGCACACCTTCAACATGCGCGAGCCGGAGACGCCGCTGCGCGAGGACCCGGTGGTCACCAACCGCTACGTGTGGGGCGCGATCGCGATCGGCATTGTGCTGCTGCTCGTCGCGCTGTACGTGCCTTACGTCTCGGACGCTCTCCAGACTGTCGATCCGGGGCTGGACGGATGGGTTCTCATCGGGATCGGGAGCGTGGTGCCGCTCATCGTCGGGCAACTGACGAAGCTGAGCGCGGCCCGCAAGCTCGCCGCGCGCCTTGGCATTGGTAGCCTACGAGTCAACTGATCTCGTCGCGGACCTGCGCGTAGCTCAGCAGCGCGAACAGCACCGTCCCCCCGACCACATTGCCGGCGAGCGTCGGCAGCAGAAACTTCAGGAACACGTCGAAGGTCGTTGCGCCCTGGTTGACCCACAGGTAGAACGCCTCGACCGATCCGGCGATCACGTGGGTAAAGCCGCCCAGCGCAATGAGGTAGGTCATCAGCCCGATCAGGAAGAATTCCGCATGCTCCGCAGAGGGCAGCATCCACACCAGCGCGGCGATCAGCCAGCCCGCGGCGATCCCCTTGACGAACATCTCTGTCGCCGAGTTCTCCATCATGTGCTGCGAGATCACCGTCACCTGCGCGGCGACGTCCGCCGGCAACATGCCCATATGCGCTATCGCAATGGCGAAGATGAACGCCCCCAAGAGGTTGGCCGCCAGCACGATAACCCACAGCCGCAGCATGACCCATAGCCAGTGCAACTGCCACGCCGAGATGACCGGCAGCACGGCCGTCAGCGTGTTCTCGGTAAATAGCTGCTGCCGCGCCATGATGACGACGATAAAACCGACGGCATAACCCATCCGCTCGATGATCAGCTTCCAGTCTGCATCAGGCAGATGGGTTGCGAGCAGGGCCTGTGACAGCACGGAAAGCCCGATCGACAGCCCCGCCGCCAGGCCAGACCACCACAGCGCGCTGGCGCTTCGGGCCAGTTCTCCCTCGCCCTCGACGCGAATTACCTCATAAACGATTGCCGCGCGCAGCCGACGGGCCTCGGAGATCTTTTTGGCCTCGCCCTTCTGGCTGTCCTCGTGGGCTTGCGGCTCATCCTTGTCGTTTTGCGCCATCGGGCCCTTCCTGTTCGGGTTAATCTATGGCGGCGGCACCGATCTTGCTTGTGCAAAGCTAGCGCGAAAGACTCTCATGCCGTCATCGGATGCAGACCTGCAAGCCAGCCGTGCATTTGCCAGATCGCCGGATCATGCCTTACACTTATAACAATGAATAGACACGCGAAACCGCTTCCACAGCCCCATGCTCTCCTTGATGAGTACGATCCCGACGGCTTCTATTGCGAGCTTTGCGGACGCAACGGGCGTGAAGACACCCGCGAAATCTGCCGACGCCTGAACACGTTCGACTTGCGCGACCTGCGCCGCCGCGCGAAGGAAGCCGACCGCGAGTTGTTCAATCTGGGCATCACCTTCACGGTCTATTCCGACCGCGACACGATCGACCGTGTGCTGCCGTTCGACGTGATCCCACGGGTGCTGTCCCGACCGGATTGGCGCACGATCGAAAGCGGCGTCAAACAAAGGGTCGCCGCGCTCAACGCGTTCCTGCATGATATCTACCACGTTGAGCGCATCCTCAAGGATGACGTGGTGCCGGTCGATCTCGTCAAGAGCAACAAGCACTACCGGCCCGAAATGTGCGGCGTCGACGTGCCGAAAAACACTTATGTGCATGTCGCCGGTATCGACCTTGTACGTGACGGCGAAGGCGCGTTTCGCGTACTGGAGGATAACGCGCGAACCCCGTCCGGCGTTTCCTACGTGATCGAGAACCGCCATCTGATGATGCGGGCCTTCCCCGACCTCGCCAGCGGCATTCCGATCGCGGACGTCGACACCTATGGCGCGCGGCTGATGAGCGCACTGCGCGATGTCGCGCCGGACGGCGTATCTGACCCCACTGTCGCGCTGCTCTCTCCCGGCGCCTATAACTCGGCCTATTTCGAGCACGTTTTCCTCGCCCGCGAAATGGGCGCGATCCTCGTGGAGGGGCGCGATCTGTTCGTCGAAAAGGGAAAGGTTTACGCGCGCACGACGGGCGGACCGGAGCCGGTGCATGTCATCTACCGGCGCGTTGATGATGCCTTTCTCGATCCCAAGGTGTTTCGCAAGGACAGCGCGCTCGGTGTACCGGGCCTGTTCGAGGTCATGCGCCGCGGGAACGTCACGCTCGCGAATGCGCTGGGCACCGGGGTCGCGGACGACAAGGCGCTTTATGCCTACATGCCGCGCATCATCCGCTATTACCTCGATGAGGATCCGATCCTTGAAAATGTCGAGACGCATATCTGCCGCGAGCCGCGAGGGCTTTCCTACACGCTGGAAAATCTCGACTCGCTCGTCATCAAGCCGGTCGCCGAATCGGGCGGCTACGGCATTGTGATCGGTCCGAAGGCGAGCAAGAAGGCGCTTGCGGAGGTGCGTGCCAAATTGAAGGCCGATCCGGCCAATTTCGTCAGCCAGCCGATGATCAACCTGTCCGTCTGCCCCACGCTCACAAGCACGGGCGTCGCTCCGCGTCACGTCGATTTCCGCCCGTTCGCCATCACCGGCGCAGAGACGTGGGTGTTGCCCGGTGGCCTGACGCGGGTGGCGCTGAAGCGCGGCTCGCTGGTCGTCAACTCGTCGCAGGGCGGCGGCTCAAAGGATACCTGGGTCCTTGTCTAAGCTCGTCTCACGATTTGCGGAAAATGCCTTCTGGCTCGCGCGCTATGTCGAGCGGGCGGAGAATCTCGCGCGCATCATCGAGATCAACAAGACCTACACGCGGGACCAGAGCGGCGTGCTTGACTGGCAGCGCATTCCCGATCTCTACGCCGACCTGCCGCGCTTCCGCGAGACGCACGACGAGGTTAACGAGCAAACCGTGCTCGATTTCTACGCACTCGACCGCGACAATCCGACCTCGATCCGCTCGGCGATAACATCGGCAAGGGAAAACGCGCGCGCCATCCGGCATTTGATCAGCACGGAGATGTGGACGCACCTGAACATCTTCCATAACAAATGCAGGGCATGGACCCGCCGCGATATCGACCTCTACAACGTTTGGCGGCTGTGTCAGACCGTCACGCTGAATTGCCAGGCGTTCGAGGGGATCGCGGAAGGCACCTTCCTGCGCGGCGAGGCCTGGACCTTCTATCAGCTCGGCAAACATATCGAGCGCGCCGACCAGACAACACGCATCCTGGATATCGGCTACGACCGCCTGACGCTCGCCAAGGGGGACGCGGTCGGCTCGGTGTACTGGAACGCGCTCTTGCGCTCGGTGTCGGGTTATCACGCCTATCGCCACCGCCACCCGGTCGACTCCTCGCCCGACGACATCGCCCGCTTCCTTTTGTATGATCGCGAGTTTCCGCGGGCCGTGGCGCTGTGCGTCGACCAGATCACGGATCGTATCCACGAACTGGAACGCCGCCACAGCGCGCGCCGCCGGCAGCCGGTCGAACAGACGAGACGGGAGTTGGAATTTGTCCTAGAGACGGGATTGGAAGTGACTCTGACATCGGCACGACTGCACAGGTTTCTGGATCAGTTGCAGGTTGCGCTGTCAGATGTTTCAAATGCCTTGGCGGAGACATATTTCCATTGACAAGAACCTCTCGATGCCGAGGGTTGAGAGTGCAAGATTCTGTCGGGTGACGCATTGCAAAGGCTTCGAGTCGACCATAAAACCACCTACCGCTATGCGCGCCCGGTGAAATTCGGCGAGCATCGCCTTATGCTGCGCCCGCGTGACAGCCATGATTTACGTCTGATCGAGGCGTCGCTGGTCATCCAGCCGGAGGCGCGGCTGCGCTGGATTCACGACGTGTTCGGCAACTCGGTCGCGGTCGGGGAGTTCCCCCAGCCCAGCAACGAGCTACTCATCGAGTCGATGATCCTGATCGACCGTTACCCGACGCCCACGAACGGCTTCTTCATCGAGCCATTCGCCCGCACACTGCCGTTCAGCTATCCCGCGCGCGAGGTGCCCGATCTGGGCCGTACCATCGAGCGGCACTACCCCGACCCGCAGCGTGCCGTTACCGAGTGGACCCGGCGTTTTCTCAACCAGGGTATCGGTGCAACGGACACCGAGGATTTCCTCCTCAACATGACGGCGGCAATCAGGAACGAGTTCGCCTACGAGGTGCGTGAGGACGAGGGCGTGCAGACGCCAGCAGAGACGCTCAACCGGGGCAAGGGCTCGTGCCGCGATTTCGCACTGTTCATGATGGAGGCGGCGCGCAGCGTCGGCCTCGCTGCGCGGTTCATCAGCGGCTATCTCTACGATCCGGCGCTAGATGGCGAGCAGAGCGACATCGTGGGCGCGGGCGCGACCCATGCCTGGGTCGAGATATATCTGCCCGGCGCCGGCTGGGTGGAGTTTGACCCGACCAATGGCTCTTATGGAGGGCACAATCTGGTGCGGGTGGCGGTCGCGCGCGAGCCGCAGCAAGCGGTGCCGATTTCCGGCAGCTATCAAGGCCGGGCGGACGAGTTCCTGAGCCTCACGGTAGAAGTAACGGTACGGCGGGAACAGCCTCATAATGCTCCGGTCTTCCAGTGACATGACCGAACGTCCGGCCCGAAGCGGGTTCCGCCGCTTCGCTCCGGCGCTTCCGGCCGGGTTATTGATCGCACTATATGCAGCCGTTCTCGTGGCGCCGCTCGCGCTCGCCTGGGCGCAGGGGCTGCCACCCAGACATTGGCGGGATGAGCTATCGTCGGCGCTGGCGCTCGTCGCGTTCTCGGGGGTGCTGTTGGAATTTCTGCTCTCGGGCCGGTTTCGCACGATCTCGGGGCGCATCGGCATCGACGCGACCATGCGCGTGCATCAGCTCATGGCGCGTGCCTTCTGCGTGTTCCTGCTGGTCCACCCGTTCATATATGCCTCTGCGCTAACCGGCACTCCCCGGCCCTGGGACGCCACGGGGCAACAGACGCTTGGGCTGAGCCTGCCGACCCTCGCGACCGGGCTTGGTGCGTGGATAATCCTTTTCGTCATGGTGGCCTTCGCCATCTTCCGCGAGCAGCGCAGCGGCAGCTACGAGGGCTGGCGCGCGGCGCACGGATTCGCGGCGGTTCTGGTGGCGGGCCTCGGCGTGCACCACACGCTTGAGGCGGGCCGCTATAGCGAGCATCCGGGGCTATTCTGGTTCTGGGTGGCGCTGCTGGCGCTGGCGGCGTTCACCTTGATCTGGGTCTACGTCATCAAGCCGCTGATGCAGATCCGTCACCCCTACACCGTGCGAGCAGTGCGCACGGCTGCTCTCAAGACATGGGAGTTGGAGATCTCTCCGATAAAGGGCGAAGCGATCCACTTCGATGCAGGACAATTCGTCTGGCTCAATGTCGGGGACAGCCCGTTTTCGCTAAGCGAGAACCCGTTTTCCATCGCCTCTGCGCCATCGCAGCGAGACCGCTTGTCCTTCGTCATCAAGGAAATGGGCGATTTCACCGGTCGGATTGGTGAGGTCATGCCCGGCACGCGCTGCTACATCGACGGGCCGCACGGACATCTCGGCATCGCGGGCAGCCGCGCGCGTGGCATCTGCCTGATTGCTGGCGGCGTCGGCATCGCACCAATCCTGAGTATCGCCCGCGAACTGCACGCCAAGCGCGACCCGCGCTCCGCCGTGCTGCTGTATGGCAACCGCATTAAAGAGCAGATCGTAGGCGAAGACGAGTTGCGGGCGATGCAGGCGGATATCGACCTCGATGTCGAATTCGTGCTCGCGGAGCCGCCGCCGGGCTGGGAAGGGCGCACGGGCACGATCGACGAGAGCCTGCTGAGAACGGTCGTGGAGCGGCCGGGCGGGACATCGTGGCTCTATGTCATATGCGGCCCGCAAGCGATGATCGAAGCTGTCGAGAAGACGCTGCTATCCCTCGGCGTTCCCGGCGACAATGTCGTTTCCGAGCAATTTTATTACGATTGAGGTAGCCGATGACCCGGCGCGAGAGCATTCAGGCGATCTGCTGGTCGATGACCGCGCTCATGCTGGCGGGCGTGATCCTGTTCGCGCTTCGGTAACCGTCTGCGATTAGCGAGCGGTGGGAGCGCGGACGAGACAGGCGCGAGCCAATGCCTCGGCGGGGTCGATGATCGTTGCCGCGAGCGGCTCCCCGCCCGCTTCGAGCGCGATCGGCAGCTCGGTGCAGGCGAGAATGATTGCATCGGCCCCGCGCGCCCTAAGCTTCTCGCACGTCTTGATCGCAGGCGCGACGGCTTCCTGGCTACGGCCCTGCTTGACGCGAGCGATTGCCGGCTTCACATACATCTCGATTTCCTCGGGCGTGGGTGCAATCCACGCCAGCCCGGCGCGCTCCAGCGGCCGCTGATATAGCCCGATCTTCAATGTTGCGGTCGTCCCGATGATCCCGACGCGGGCGACATCCGGCATCGCGCGGACGGCTTCCACGGCCACCTCGGCGATATGCGGGATCGGCGCGCGGCTGGCCGCAGCCAGCTCCGCGTGCCACGCATGGGCGGTGTTGCACGCGATCGCGATTACATTGACGCCGAGGCCGTTGAGCGCCGCCACTCCTCGCGCCATCTCCGGCAGCGGCGACTCGCCCTCGCCCGTCATGAGCGGCCCGACGCGGTCCGGTATCTGCGGCACCGACCAGAGCAAGAACTGCACCTGATCCTGATCGTGCTCAGCGCCGAACATCTTCGTCGCGGCGTCTGTCAGCTTCGCCGCAAAGTCGATCCCCGCCAGCGGCCCCATGCCGCCGAGGATACCGACGAAGGGCAATGAGGAAGGGGCGGGCGCGCTCATCTCAAATTCGGCTCCGTTCAACCTTGACCGGGAGCGGCTCTTCTTGCTGGAAGCGCGTCTCGTCCGAAAACCGCTCCCCACTTTTCGGGACGCGCTTTCACACGTGATGCAGGATTTTCGACAGGAACAGCTTGGCGCGGTCGCTCTTCGGATCGTTGAAGAAAGTTTCGGTCTGCGCATCCTCCATGATCTCGCCCTCGTCCATGAACACGACACGGTTCGCCACCTTGCTGGCAAAGCCCATCTCGTGGGTGACGACGATCATGGTCATGCCCTCATGGGCGAGTTCGACCATCACCTCCAGCACCTCGGAGATCATTTCCGGGTCGAGCGCGGAGGTCGGCTCGTCGAACAGCATCGCGATCGGGTCCATCGCCAGCGCGCGCGCGATCGCCACGCGCTGCTGCTGCCCGCCGGAGAGGTTGGCCGGGTATTTGTCGGCGTGCTCGCTCAAGCCCACCCGCTCCAGCAGCGCGTGCGCCTTCTCTTTCGCCTCGGCCTGGCTGCGGCGCAGCACCTTCTCCTGCGCCAGCCGGATATTCTGCTCCGCCGTCAGGTGGGGGTACAGCTCGAAATGCTGGAACACCATGCCGATCTTGGTGCGCACCGCGTTGAGGTTGGTCTTGCGCGCTGTGACCTCTAGGTTGTCGACGAAGATGCGCCCCTCTTGCACCGGCTCAAGCCCGTTGATGCACTTGATCAGCGTGGACTTGCCGGATCCGGACGGCCCGCAGACCACCACGACCTCGCCCCGTTCCACGCCGAGCGAGCAGTCATGCAGCACGCGAAAATCGTCGTACCACTTGCTGACGTTTTCCAGGCGGATCACACGGCCATCCTTTTTTGCAGGCGTTTGACGAGCAGCGAACCAGCGAGGCAGATGACGAAATAAACCAGCGCCGCGAAGATGTACATCTCGACGAGGCGGCCCTCCTGCCGGGCGATGATGGACGACGTCGTCATGAAGTCGCGCAAGCTCACGACGAACACCAGCGAGGTGTCCTGAAACAGGATGATGCCTTGCGTGATGAGGATCGGCACCATGTTGCGGAACGCCTGCGGCAGCACGACATAGCGCTGCATTTGCCAGTAGCCGAGACCCGTGGCTTTTGCCGCATCGACCTGCCCCCGGCTGACGCTCTGGATGCCGGCGCGCATGATCTCGCTGTAATAGGCGGCCTCGAAGATGACGAAGGCGATCAGCGCGGAATAGAAGCTGCCGACAGGGCGCCCGATGGCGAGCGGCACGAGGAAGTAGAACCAGAAGATCACCAGGATCAGCGGGATCGAGCGCAGCAGGTTGACATAAGTCGCCGCGAATAGCGACACGCCCGGGATAGAGGACAGCCGCATCAACGCGAGCAGCGTGCCGAAAGCCAGCCCGCCGATGATGGCCAGGAATGTCAGCAGGAACGAAAGCTGAAGCCCCTGCCAGAGGAACGGCAGATTGTCGATGATGACCTGAAAGTCGAAATCGCCCAGCATCTAGCGCCGTCCCTTTCCGACATATCCCGGTATGCCGACGCGCGCTTCGATGAGATACATCAGCCCGGTCGCCATCAGCGCGATCAGCACGTATATGACGGTCGCTGCGGTGTAGGCCTCGAAGCTCTGGAAGGTGTATTCCGAGATCTGCTGGCTGCGCGCGGTGAGTTCCAGCAGACCGATCGTGAGCGCGAGCGACGAGTTCTTGAAGATCGTCAGGAATTCTGACGTGAGCGGCGGGATAATTATGCGGTAGGAGATCGGCAGCAGCACATAGCGATAGACCTGCCCGGTGCTCAAGCCGCCGGCATAGGCCGCCTGCTTCATGCCCTTCGACAGTGACTCGATGCCGGCGCGCACCTGCTCGGCGACGCGTGAGGCCGTATAGAAGCCCAGCGCGACGAAGGCTGTGACGAATTCGGGCTGCGGCATGTCGCGCTTGACCCAGCGCCCGGCGTCGTCTGGCAGCAACTCCGGCACAACGAAATACCAGATGAAAAGCTGGACCAGCAGCGGGATATTGCGGAAGAACTCGACGTAGGCCGTGCCGATGGCGCGCGCGAGCGGTGAGGGCAGCGTGCGCATTACGCCGATTACCGAGCCCACCGAGAACGCGATCACCCAGGCGCAAAGCGCGACCGCGAAGGTCCACTGCACGCCCATGATCAGCCATTCGAAGTAAGGGCTGTCGAACAGGACGGACCAGTTCCAGTTATATCGCATCGTCCCCCCGGACTACCGATCCGCCGCCGCTCCGTTAACGGAGCCGGACAGATGCGCCCGGCTCCGAAATGGTGGAACGGCTTTGCCGTCAGTAAGGCAGGGCCTGCATCTCGAAGGCAGCCTGCAGCAGATCGGTCTGCGGCACACCCATCGGATCGAACCACTTGGCATAGATGTCGTTGATCTCGCCGGAGCGGAACAGATCGGCCAGCGCCTCGGTCGCAACGAGACGGAACGCGGAGTCATCGCGCGGCACCATGATCGCATAGGGGTCGTAGGACAGAAACTCGCCGACGACGTCATACTCATCCGGCGACTTCGCCTTGGAGATCAGGCCATATAGCAGAATGTGATCGGTGGAGTAAGCATCAACGCGGTCGGTCTCCAGAGCCAGGAAGCCTTCGGCGTGGTCGCTTACGGGCAAGATTTTGATGTCCAGGCCGCGCTTCTCCATGACCGCCTTGATGGCGCGCTCGTTGGTGGTGCCCTGCGCCAGCGCGATCGACTTGCCGGCAAGATCGTTCACATCCTTGATGCCGCTGGCTTTCTTCACGAGCAGCTTGGTGCCGGTGATGAACGTGACCGGCGCGTAGTCCACCTGTTGCTGACGCGTGAGGTTGTTGGTGGTCGAACCGCACTCGATGTTGATCGTTCCGTTGGCGAGCAGCGGGATGCGCGTCTTCGGGTTCACCGGCACGTAGCGGACCTCGATGTCCTTGCCGAGTTCCTTCTCGATGCGTTCGACAATCTTCATGCACAAATCCATCGAGTAGCCGATCGGATTCTGGTTCTCGTCCAGATAGGCGAACGGGATCGAGGATTCGCGATGGCCGATGACGATCGTGCCGGAGTCGCTGATCTTCTTGAGCGTGCCGTAGAGTTCCTGCGCGCTCGCTGGGCTGCCGCTGGCAAAGGTCAGCGCGAAGCCGAGCGCGGCGAGAAGCGTTGAGAATAGTTTCATAACGGGATTCTCCTCTTGGAAGGTGGGAGCCTCAATGCGGCATGTGCGATGCCGGGAAAGAGATTATGCGGGCCACGCGCAATATTTTGTTGCGCTGGGGAGATCATGCGGCATGTCAAGTGCATACCGCAAGCCCCGGTTCGGAGAAAAACCTGCAACTCAGCCGAAAGGCGAACAAGTCTGCGAGTGGCGGTTCGGGATCACCCGTGCGGACAGGACTACATGACCAAGAGGTAGACGAGCGCAAAGCTCACACAACTCATCACGGCTGTCGCGGCCAGCACAAACGCGGCGGCACGGATCAGGCCCGGTCCGATTTGCGGGGATCTGGAAAGATTGTCGGGTGCTTCGCTCATGACACGCGTACTCCTGACACGGATCAATGCCGCTGATGGCGCGAGCGGCCGGGCGCTATATACTGGCATGCGAACTTCGCACGCGCACTGTCATCTATTGGCCGATTGTCGGCTGAAATACGGCAACCGGCTCCGTCCACGCCATCGCAGCGCGCCCGCTACGCAAGAGAAGCAAGACATGCTCCACGCCCTCCGTGCCCGCACTGCGATGATCACCGCTCCGCATCATCTGGCAGCGCAGTCCGGCGCAGCGGTCCTGCGCGAGGGCGGCAACGCCATCGAGGCCATGATTGCCGCAGCCGCGACCATTGCCGTTGTCTATCCCCACATGAATTCGATCGGCGGCGATGGCTTCTGGCTGATTGCCGAACCGGGACAGGCGCCTTGGGGCATAGACGCGTGCGGGCCGGCCGGACGGCTCGCGCATCCGGTGTACTACGCGCATCACGGAGCGGCCGAAGAGATCCCGACGCGCGGCGGTCTCGCCGCATTGACCGTAGCCGGGACAGTCGCGGGCTGGGAACTGGCCCATAGCGCCGCGCGTCGAGCGGGCGGGCGTCTGCCGTTGCAGCGGCTTCTCGAAGACGCGATCGGCCATGCGCATGACGGCACGGTCGTCACCGATTCCATCGCCGCGCTTGCCCGCGCGAAGTTGTCGGAGCTGCGCGATGTGCCGGGTTTTGCCGCGGCGTTCCTCGACGAGAACGGCGCGCCACCAGCCGCCGGGACCGTGCTGCGCCAGCCCCGGCTGGCAGATACGCTGGCGCATCTGGCGACAGTGGGCTTGCGCGACTACTACACGGGAGATGTGGCGCGCGCGATCAGCAACGATCTCGAAGCTGTGGGAAGTCCGGTACGGCTGGACGACCTGGAGGGGTTCTCAGCACAGCAAGTCGCACCGGTCTTGGTGCAGCTCAAATGCGGCACGTTGTACAATATGCCACCGCCCACGCAAGGCCTGGCCTCACTGCTGATCCTCGCCATGTATGAGCGGATAATGACCGACGCTGCGGATGGCTTCGACCATGTTCACCGCATCGTCGAGGCTACCAAGCGCGCCTTCACAATTCGCGACGCGTATGTCACTGACCCACGCTTCGTGCGCACGCCGCCTGCCGCCTTGCTCACTTCGGAGCGCATCGCCAGCGAGGTTGCGGCAATTGACCCCGCACGCGCCGCGCCCTGGCCGCCAAGCGCGCCCGGCGACGGCGATACCATCTGGATGGGCGCAATCGATGCCGAGGGTCGCACGGTCAGTTTCATCCAGTCGCTTTACTGGGAATTCGGTTCCGGCGTCGTGCTGCCACAAACCGGCATCACCTGGCAAAACCGCGGCGTCAGCTTCTCGCTCGACCCTGCGGCGGTGAATCCGCTCCAACCGGGCCGCAAACCCTTCCACACCCTGAACCCGGCGTTGGCACGCTTCCACGATGGGCGGCTGATGAGCTTTGGAACGCGGGGCGGCGAGGGCCAGCCGCAGACGCTGGCGGCGCTGTTCTCGCGTTACGCAATGCATGGCCAGCCGCTGCAAGCTGCCGTGACCGCGCCGCGCTGGCTTTTGGGCCGCACCTGGGGCGCGGCAAGCACCAGCCTGAAGATTGAGGGCAGGTTTGGCGGGGAGGTCATCGAAGCACTGAAGCGCGCCGGGCACGATGTCGAGGTGACGGAGAGTTTCGCGCAGATGATGGGACATGCAGGCGCAGTCGTCCGTCATGCCGACGGTACCCTCGAAGGCGCGAACGACCCGCGTAGCGACGGCTCTGTCGCCGCGCTTTAGGCAGATCGGCCGCTGCCCCGCTTGATCGGTACGCTGTGCGCGTGTTCTGCTATCAAGGGGACGAGGGCTGGGGTTCAGGAGCATTGCGATGATCGAAGTGAAACAGACCGGCGGGCCCGATCCGCTGACCTTCGACGTTACGATAAGCGAAGGTGGCAGCCAGACGCAGCATCAGGTGACCATCTCGCACTCCGACATGGAGCGGCTGACGAACGGCGCGGAGCCGCCGGATGAGTGCATCGCGGCGGCGTTCCGCTTCCTGCTCGACCGGGAGCCGAAGGAAGCGATCCTGCCGCATTTCGATATCAGCATGATCTCCCGCTATTTTCCCGAGTTCGAAGCGCGGCTGCCCGGATATCTTGCCGGCGAACCGGACGGCGGCACGCTGGCATGATGGCGGCGATCGCGGAGCCAGGGTAACGCTGGACGCGCGCCGAAGCCTGATCGTTCCATCCCGCGTTCCGTTCAGTCAGCAGCAACGGTCCGTGTAAACACCGCCATCTGGCTCGCACCGCCCAGCGACGGATGCCGCCCGGCAATGTCTTCGCAACGATACTCATAACCATATCGAGCTGCGACGTGCGCGGCCCAGCGGCGGAAACGGGCGCGATCCCACTCGAAGCGGTGGTCCGGATGACGGAAACGGTGGGGCGGCACGCCGAGCAGAGGGTTGAATTCGCTGTTCGGCGTCGTCACGATTACCGTGCCCGGGTGCATCTGCATGAATACGGCGCGTTCCAACCCGGCAATCTCGCCCGGCGCGATATGCTCCATAGTTTCGACGAGCACGGCGCAGTCAAACCCGGCAAGCGCCGTCCCAGCCTGCAGGAGCGACCCGTGCAGGAGGTCGATCCCGGCGATTGCCGGTGGCGTCAGCGCGTCGATGCGCGTGCGAAGGCGCGCGAGCGCCTCGCGAGAGAGGTCCACCCCGACGAGCCGCGCGATCCCCGCCTCCTGCGACAACCGCACCAGCAGATCGCCATCGCCGCAGCCCAGATCCAGCACCGTCCGCGCGCCGCTTTTGCGGATTGCCTGCTGGACTGCCTCCAGCCGTTGTTCATGCAGCCAGCTTGTCATTTTAGTCGGCGACGGCTCCTTGCCCCAGCTTCGGTTGCGGCGCGCACGAGGAAGAGCGAAGCTGACACAGTTCATGGACACAGGCGCGGAAGGTGCTTCCAACTTTACGAGATGCGGCCTGTTTACGAGATGCGGCCTGGCGCTGCGTACCGCGCTGGTCGAGGGTAGACTGCCGCGCTGCGGGCCGCAAACGAATGGAGGAACCTTATGACCACACTTATCATTATCAATGACCCGCCTTATGGCACCGAACGCGCCTACAACGCGCTACGGCTCGCGCATGCTCTCATCAAGCGCGATGCGGACGCCAGCGTGGCCGTGTTCCTGATGGCCGACGCGGTGGCCGGTGCGCGCAAGGGCCAGCAGACGCCGGACGGTTATTACAACATCGAACGGATGCTGAAGCGAGTGGCCGCTAAAGGCCGCGTGCTGCTCTGCGGTACCTGCATGGATGCGCGCGGCATCGGCGCGGACGAGGTGCTCGACGGCGCGAGCCGGAGCACAATGGACGAACTGGCCGAGATCACCGCAACCGCGGACCGCGTGCTGATCTTCTGAAGCCCGCGAGGCAGGAGATGGCGCTTGGGCGATAATCTCGACAGCCTCCCCGCCGCCTATGCACAGTGGCGCGCGAGCACGCTGGGCCGGATCACCGATGCACTGGAGCAGGATCTCATCCTCGAACTTGCCGCGCCGGCGGGCGGATGCCGCGTACTTGATACCGGCTGTGGCGACGGCGCGCTTGCGGCGGCGCTCGCTGGCCGGGGCGCGGAGGTTTTCGGCGTCGACTCCTCGCAAGGCATGATAGCCGCAGCGCGCCGTCGCGCTCAGACGCAACGGGCTGATGCGCACTTCGCCGTGGCGCAGGCCGAGCGGCTGCCTTTCGCCTCGGAAAACTTTGACACAGTCGTCGCCATCACCGTGCTGTGCTTCATTCCGGACCCAGCCGCAGCGATGGCCGAGATGACCCGAGTCCTGAAGCCCGGCGGCCGGCTGATCCTTGGTGAACTCGGCAGCCGGAGCACATGGGCGGTGGTACGGCGCATCAAGGGCTGGCTTGGTTCACCCGTCTGGCGCGCGGCGCGGTTTCGCAGCCCCGGCAAACTCAAGGCAATGACGCGCGCAGCAGGCTTGAGCGAGGTTGCGGTGCGTGGCGCGATCTTCTATCCCCCAACAGGCGTGGCGGCGCGCCTGCTCGCCCCGGCGGATCGCACACTCGGCGCGGTTACCACGCTGGGCGCAGCGTTTCTGGCGCTCTCGGCGGAAAAGCCGCGCCAGGCAACCGGATAACAACGGAGGCGCAACAACGTGCCGAAAGACATACCGCCAATACTCTCGCACAAACATCATGACGCGCCGTCCGCCTTCACGCCGGAGAGCCTGTTGCGCGAAGCGCGGCGGCAAAAAGGTGCCGCGCTCGAGACCGTCCCGCAGGTCTGTCTTCTCGACCCTGATGGCGACATCGTGCGTGCGCTCAAAGCGGGCGGCCGGGCGCAGCGGCACCCCGGCTGGGTCTGCTATCACACCGATATGTTCGTGTTCGAGGAAGACGGGCTGCATATTGGTGTGGTGGGCTGCGCGGTGGGCGCATCCTTTGCGGTACTGGTCGCCGAGGAGATGTTCGCTTCGGGCTGCGAGCTGCTCATCAGCGTGACCTCATCGGGGCGGATCGTGCCCGTCGGCGAGCCGCCTTATTTCGTGCTGATCGACCGCGCATTGCGCGACGAAGGCACGAGCTATCACTATCTGCCGCCCGCCGACTGGTCGGATGCGCCTGGCGAATTGATCGCGCGTCTCGACGGCGCGTTCGAGGGTGCGGGGGTAGAGGTGCTGCGCGGCGCGACCTGGACCACAGATGCGCCTTTCCGCGAAACCGCCGAGGCAATTGCAGCGGCAGAGGCGCGCGGCGTGCTGGCTGTGGAGATGGAAGCCGCGGCGCTCTACGCCTTTGCGCAAGCGCGAGAGCGCGCCGTGATATGCTTCGCGCATGTCACCAACCAGATGGGCCAGATCGAGGGCGATTTCGAGAAGGGCGAAGCGCATGGTGTCACCGAGGCGCTGCGCGTGGTGTGCCGCATGGCCGAGCGCCTCGGATATGCATAAGGCCAGATATCCCGCGCGGTGAATCCGCCGGATTTTCCGGCCCGCTCCCGGCAAATCCCCTATTCCCCAAACATCTACTTGCGAAAAGGATCCCGCTTGGGCAAGTTCGCGCCAAACTCACGGGATTGAAGGGGATTTATTGATGGAAGCCATTTCGGAACAGTTGGGCACGTTCGGCCCGCTCGTCATAACCGTCGGCAAGGCGCTGATCGTGCTGGTCGTCGGGTGGATCGTGGCGGGAACGCTTAGCAGCATGATCAGCCGCCGTGTGGCAGCTCATCCGAACCTCGATGTGACCATCGGCAATTTCGTCGCCAGCATCGTCAGATGGGTGATCCTGCTGGTGGTGCTGATCGCAGTGCTCGGCCTGTTCGGCATCTCCGCGACCAGCTTGGTGGCCGTCCTTGGCGCGGCGACGCTGGCTATCGGCCTGGCGCTTCAGGGCACGCTCGCTGACCTGGCGGCCGGCTTCATGCTGGTGCTGTTCCGCCCCTACAAGGTCGGCCAATATGTCGATATCGGCGGCACGGCGGGCACGGTGAAGGACTTGAACCTGTTCGTCACCGAACTCATCACCCCGGACAATGTCCAGATCGTCATGCCCAATGGCAAGGCGTGGGGGTCGATCATCACCAATTTCTCGGCCCACAAGAACCGTCGCGTCGATCTCACCTTCGGCATCGACTATGAAGACGACGCGGACAAGGCCATCAAGATCATCAAGGATCTGGCCGCCGCTGACTCGCGCATTCACGACGATCCCGAACCGTGGGTGCGGGTCACGAACCTCGGGGAAAGCTCGGTGGATCTCACGGCCCGCCTCTGGACCGATGCAGCGGATTATTGGGACGTCAAGTTCGACATGACCAAGCAGGTCAAGGAATCCTTCGACAAGGGCGGCATCTCGATCCCGTACCCGCATTCGGTGGAGATCCAGAAGGCCGGCTGACCGCGCGCGCCGGTGCGATAACATGCGGCCATGTGCAATCTCTACAGCGAGTTGAAGCCCCGGCAGGCGATGCGCGAGGTGTTCGGCGTTTCGGACAACCGCGCGGACGCCTTCGATCCGCTCCCGGCGATCTTTCCCGCCGGCGATGCGCCGGTGGTGCGCGTTGCGGCGGATGGCGAGCGTGAGATTGCGGTGCTGAGCTGGGGTTTCCCGCTGCTGCTGAAGGGCAAGGCGCCGAAGCGCGTCACCAACATGCGCGACGACAAGCTCGGCTCGCCGTTCTGGTCGGAGTCGTTTCAGGGCCGGCGCTGTCTCGTGCCGGTCACGTCCTTTGCCGAGCCGAAGGGCCGCCGGCCCGCGACGTGGCACTGGTTTGCGCTGGGCGAAGACCGGCCGTTATTCGCCTTTGCCGGGGTGTGGCGGCGCTGGCGCGGGCCGCTGAGCGCGGGCGGGGAGACAGTCGAGGCCGATGTCTATGCCTTCATGACGACCAGACCGAATCCGCTGGTGGCGACCGTGCATCCGAGCCGGATGCCGGTGATGCTGAGCGAGGCGGACGAATGGGATTGCTGGTTGAATGGCACGGCGGAGGAGGCGCGGGGGCTGATCCGGCCGTTTCCGGCGGAGGAGATGGCGATCGTGCAGTCTGGCCCGGAGCGGCGTGATTTGGCCGCATAGAGAATATCGATTCTCCCCGCCAGCCGAATCCTCAAGGATCGCACAAAACGGATCGTCATCGCCGGAGGCACCGCTGCGAAAGAGCTACTTGGCCTCCATGTTCTCAGCGCTATGGACTCTCTCCGCCCATTCTTGATTTAACCTAGCGTTGAGCGCCCATTGATGCGCAGCAAGAAGCTGGCCTTCAAAGGCTTGGGTTACGATGCCGCCAACGCAAATTCCCAACCAGTATCGCGCGCAACGCTGGGTCGTGCGGCGCGGCCCGCTCGTTGCGGCGTTCGTAATCACAGCGGGCGTAGCGGTGAAAATGATATTGCTGATTGCCAGCCTGATCGGTTGGCAGTTCGCCTGGACCGATTTCTGGGTAGCGCTCGAAACGGTCGATCACATACCGTGGCCGGTAGCGATCCTCATGCTGTTCGCTGCGTGGATGACGGTGTTTCTCGGTGTGCCGTTATGGCAGAAATATCTCGCTTTCGAAGAGCGGTGGACCCGCGACGGTGAGGACGAGCCTCGGGACAAATCCTCGGCGGCGCAGCCATCCAAAGGGGCGCGAACGGGACGGATCGACTGAGCCCCTATCCGGTCGAGGGCCGCTTCAATCCTCCGCGCTGGCCAGTTCCTCCAGGATCGCGCATTCCGGATCATCATCGCCTGGGCACGCCGCCGCCAGCGCTGCAAGCTCCGCACGCATGTGCTGGAACTCCGCGATGCGGCGGTCGATCTCGGAGATCTTCGCCTCGGCCAGCGCCTTGACGTCGCGGCTGTGGCGGTTCGGATCACGGTAGAGCGTCACAAGCTTGCGGCATTCCTCGATGCCGAAGCCCACCCCGCGCGCATGGCGGATGAAGCGCAATAGCTCCGCATCTACCTCGCTGTAATCGCGGTAGCCGTTCGTGCTGCGGTTTGCCGCGCCGATCAGGCCGATATCCTCGTAATAGCGGATGGTCTTTTTTGACACGCCGCTCAGGCGCGCCACTTCACCGATATTCATGGCTTTCTCGCAACGAATGCGCAGTTCGATACCGCTATGAGCCCGCGCCCAGCCGCGAGCGGCGGCTGCCCGCCGTCATCCAGCCGATCAGCGCGCGGCTCGCCTCCTGAAAGGCATCGGTTATCGCCGCGACACCCGCGGCGGCGCTATCAGACGCGGCCCGCGCACGCGCCTCGAACAACTGGCTGGCAACGACCTTGCCCGCGCGCTCATCGACGATCCGCGCTGACATCGCAACATGCCCCTCAGGCGGCTTGCCGTTCACCGACATCTCGAAGGAGCGCAACGAAATTTGCAGCGAATAGGGGCTGGTAACGCCGTCATCCTCGGTCACGACCGCCCGGAAATGACCGCTATTCTCCAGCGCCTCCGCCAGCCGGGCGCGTACCAGCCGGGGCAGGCGATCGCTCCAGGCGGCTCCCGGAAAATAGCTGATCTGCTCGCTGCGGGGCCGCACGAGGATACGATCGGTGTCCAGCGCGCGCACGGCGGTCGGCGTGACCACCGCGATCTGCACGGGCAGCGCAGCGGTGCGGGTGCGATTCACCTCAGGCGCAAGCAGGTCATAGGTTTGCGGCGGCGCGCTGCTGCCCGCAAACGCGCATCCGCCCAAGGCGATCGCCATGAGCAATCCGACGATGTTGCGCGCAGCACGCGACATTGCGACTGGCACCCTCTGGCCCTGATTATCCCAGAGTCCAGCAATTACTTTTCCGCCCGCCAATGTCAATTGGGGCTGGCAGGCTTATTCCGATGGGTTGTATTCGGGCACCTGCGAGCCTCCCAGCAGCAACTGCTGCGGATTTTGCTCCAGCTTGCGGACCACGCGGTCGAGGCTTTCGGCTAACCGCCTGCCATCTCTCATGAAAAGCTCGAATTGACGCACGCCGCGCTGTGCCGACATGGTCAGGTCGTCGGCCCGTTCGCCCAGTGATCCTTCGAGCTTCTCCGCAAGCCGCCGGAAGGATTGCGCCGCCTGTTGCGCCTCGGCCACAACAGAGTCTTCGTCATCCGCGACATACTTGGAAAACTTGTCGATCGTGCTCTCCAGCTTCGTCGCCATGCCGGCGAACCGCCCGGACAGACCCCGCGTGTCCTTGATGATCGCGCTGATGTCCTCGCGGTGATCGCTGAGCGTGGATGTAAACGCCTCAACGTTCTGCACGGTCTGGCTGACGGCGGCCTCGTTGGCGGCGATCAGGTCGTTAAGCCGGCGCAGCATGGCGCGCGCCTCGCCCAGCGCCTCAGGTGCTGCACTGAGCAGTGATTTTGACGACGCGAGATCGGCGTAGATGGTCGGAAAGTCTTCGCCTGCCTTGGCGCGCAGCGGCGGCGAGTCCGGCGCGCCCGGCGTAATCTCCAGCGCCACCACGCCCGCAAGGCCCTGCTGCACCACCTTGGCCCGCGAGGTTTCCCGCACGGGCGTCGCCTGACGCACGGAGATCAGCCCGCGCACCTTGCTTGTGTCCTCCGGCATAATCTGCAGGCCATCGACTTCACCCACGCGGATTCCGTTGAACAGTACCGCACTCCCCGGACCCAGCCCCTGCACCGAGCCGGAGAAAATCACATGATAGCGCTGTGCGTCCGCGCCACCCGACGAGTTGTTCACCCAGTAGACGAAGGCGAAGCCCAGCCCCAGCAGTCCAAGAACGAATACCCCGATCAGAAAATGGCTGGCGCGTGTTTCCATCAGTCGTCTCTTTCCTGGCTGCGGTGGACGCGCGCGCGCTCACCGCAGAAATATTCCGCGACCCACGGATGGCGCGGATCGTCGACAAGGTCGCCCGGCGCACCTTCGCGCACAATGAGATGATCGGCCAGCACGGCGACCCGGTCGCAGGCGGTGAAGATGCTGTCAAGGTCGTGGGTGATCATGTAAACCGTCAGGCCGAGGGTCTGCTGAAGGCTCAGAATGAGCTGATCGAATGCCTCGGCACCGATCGGATCAAGGCCTGACGTTGGCTCGTCAAGAAATACGATCTGCGGATCGAGCGCCAGCGCACGCGCCAAACCGGCGCGTTTGCGCATACCGCCGGAAAGCTGCGATGGGTATTTATCCGCCGCATCCGGCCCCAGCCCGACCAGCGCGAGCTTGAGCAGCGCCAGCTCCTTGCGCACCCGGCGCGGCAGGCCAAGCTGCTCGCGCATCGGCACCTCGATGTTCTCGCGGACGGTAAGCGACGAAAACAGCGCACCGTCCTGAAACAGCACACCCCAGCAGTAGGCGGCGTCCATGCGTTCCTTCGCGCTGAGGCCACGCACTCCGGCATCCATGATGCTGATCTGCCCGGCATCAGGCTTCAGCAGACCGGTGATGCAGCGCAGCAGAACCGACTTGCCCGTGCCGGAACCTCCGACGATGCCGAGGATCTCGCCGCGATAAACGTCCAGATC
>CAZYYQ010000011.1:0-25900 GCA_964651275.1 uncultured Hyphomicrobiaceae bacterium
TCATGGGCAGCCAAGTCTCATGGAGCGCCTTGCATCTCTGCGGCCTCCCGAACGCCGCCTCGCCTCACGATTTGCGGAAAAAGACCGGCTTCAGCCGCCCGGCGAGCCAAATGCCGATCAGCGCGCCGATGAGAGCGATAACAAGCGTCACACCGAGTTCGATTGCCGTGGTGAACTGCGCGACCTGATCGGGATTGTCGAAGCGCTGTGTCGCGATCAGTTCGGTGGCCGCAAAGCCGCCAAGGCGCGCTCCGGGCACCGCGAAGATCACGAAGAACAGGATGCCGAAAATCGTTCTCACGAGACCTCCCAAAACCAGATTTCGCCAGACTTCTCGTAGCCCCCGAGCCAGCCGAACCACGGCAACAGCATTTTCGCGGTCGTGCGCCAGCCGTTCCACAAGTCTATATGATCTCCGGTCGCGCGCACCGTATCGGTGTTGCGCCACCAGTAGCCGTTGAAGAAGATGATGCCGGTGCGCCCGTCCAGTTCACTGGCAAAGTCGGCCGGGTTGGTCACCTCAATGGTCGTCGATGACACGCCGTCGATATTCGCGCGCCGCAGCGCAACCGCCACCTCGCGCGCGCGAATGTAGTGCATATCCTCGCTCGAGTGGCCAGTGTTGCGCGCCCAGTTGCAGGTCTTCGCGCCCTTGATCTGGCCGGGCCCGACGCCGGCGTCGCGCAGGCACACGCCCATGCGGATCGCGCACTGGTTCGCGAAGTTGGACACACCGTTCGTTCGGCACGGCGCCTGAATGCCGAGATTGGTCGGGTGTTTGTCCCACAGATCGCTGAAATTGACCATCGCCGACCCTTTGAACTCGCAGAGTGTTGCTCGTGGCTATAGCACAAGACGCAGCCGCGCCAAACACTCCGTGGTGCGCTTCACGGACATCATCTGCGCTTGGCCTCACGCAAGGCGCTGAAGCGTGTCAGGCGCTCTGCGAGTTCGGCCTCGGCGCCGCGCGCCGTCGGGCGGTAGAAGGCTCTGCGCGCCATGCCTTCGGGAAAGTAGTCCTGCCCCGAGAAGCCTTCCGGCGCGTCGTGGTCATAGGCGTAGCCCTCGCCGTATCCCTCGTCCTTCATCAGACTGGTCGGAGCGTTCAGGATGTGCCGCGGCGGCGGTGCTGAGCCGGTGTCGCGCGCGCTGGCCATTGCGGCCTTGAAGGCGGTATAGACAGCATTGGACTTGGGCGCGAGTGCGAGGTGAACCGTGGCTTGCGCCAAGGCAAGTTCGCCCTCGGGACTGCCGAGAAACTCGTAGGCATCACGCGCGGCGATCGTCAGAGCCAGCGCGCGCGGGTCGGCCAGCGCGATGTCCTCCACAGCCATGCGCACAAGCCGGCGGGCAATATAGATAGGGTCCTCGCCCCCGGTGAGCATCCGCGCCAGCCAGTAGAGCGCGGCATCCGGATCAGACCCCCGCACCGACTTGTGCAGGGCGCTGATCAGGTCGAAATGCGCGTCGCGGCTCTTGTCATAGAGCGGCGCACGGCGCTGCACGAGATCGGCAAGCGCGGCGATGTCGAGGTTCCCGGACGCCAGGTCATGCGCGGCCATCAGCTCCTCGAACAGGTTGATAATCGCGCGCCCGTCGCCGTCCGCCATGCTGATAAGTTGCGCGCGCGCCTCCGTAGTGAGCGGGGCACGCGCGCCGTGGGCAGCCTCCGCGCGCCCGAGCAACGTCTCCAGGGCGTCCTCGTCCAGACGATGGAAACGCAGAACGCTGGCGCGCGACAGCAGCGCGCCGTTCAACTCGAAGGACGGGTTCTCCGTCGTCGCTCCGATCAGGATGATCGTGCCGTCCTCCATCACGGGGAGGAAGGCGTCCTGCTGTGCGCGGTTGAAGCGGTGGATTTCATCGACGAACAACACCGTAGCGATACCATCGCGGCGACGCTGGCGCGCGCGCTCGAATGTCTCGCGCAGCGCCTGAACGCCGGAGGTGATGGCGGATAGCTGCTCGAACTCGTATCCGGGCAGTGAAGCAAGCAGGCGCGCCACGGTCGTCTTTCCGGTACCGGGCGGCCCCCAGAAGATAACCGAGCGCAAGGACCCGCTTTCAACCATGCGCGCGATCGGCGCGCCGGGCTTCAGCAGGTGCGGCTGCCCCGTCACCTCCGCCAGAGTCTGCGGACGCAGCCGGTCAGCCAGCGGGCGCGGCGCGCGCTCGTCCAGCCCGGCCGCCTCGAACAACGAGGGCATGTTGTCTCCATGTGACCATAATGCGCGCGGACGAGCTTACCACCGAATGGCGGTGCGCAAAATCTCGCCGCCACGCTTGACCGCAAGCCGCCACATGCGGCTCCCTGCGCGAACTGACCGCTCCAGATCGCGCACGCGCGCGATGCGCCGGTCATTGACCTCGACAATGATGTCGCCCGGCCGCAGGCCTATCCGGCGCGCCGGCGAATACCCCTCGGTTTCGCGGATGACGACGCCGGAGGTCTCGCGTGTGCGCAATTCTTCTGCCACCGCGGGCGACAGGTTCTCCACCGTCGCCCCGGCGAACGGATGGTCGCCTGTCAGCTTCGTCGTGTTGCGCGGCGGCTCTTCCGGGGGCGGGCGCAGCGCCACCTCTAGGGTCTTGCGCTCACCGTCACGCCAGATCTCGAACTTTGCCGCCCCGTCCGCGCCGCGTGTTGCGATCCGGTACCGCATGGCGTCGGCATCGCTCACGGCAGCGCCGTCGATGCTGAGAATGACATCGCCCTCGCGCAGTCCCGCTTCGTCGGCGGGTCCGCCCGACACGACTTCGGCCAGAAGGGCGCCGCGCGGCGCCGGCAAGCCGAGCGCCTCCGCCAGATCGGCGCTCAGCGCCTGCGTCGATACGCCGAGCCAGGGACGGCGCACCCGTCCGCCCTGCAGCGCGGAATCGACCACAACCCGCACCATGTTCGACGGGATCGCAAAGCCAATGCCTTGTGAGCCGCCACTGCGCGAGAAGATCGCGGTGTTGATCCCCACCAGGCGCCCGTCCATGTCGACCAGCGCCCCGCCAGAATTGCCGGGGTTGATGGCCGCGTCGGTCTGGATGAAAAACTGGTAGTCCGTGATGCCCACGCGTGTGCGCGCCTGCGCCGAGACGATGCCGCTCGTGACTGTCTGGCCGACGCCGAACGGGTTCCCGATCGCGAGCACCAGATCGCCGACCTCGACGAGGTCGGAGTTGGCGAAGCGGATATGCACGAAGCTCTCGTCCTGAGCATCCTGCAAACGCAGTACCGCGAGATCGGTGCGCTTGTCCTCAAGGATCACTTCTGCGGCATATTCCCGCCCGTCCGACAGCGCCACCTTGATATCGATGTCCTCGGGGCGCGCGCCGCGGCGTCCACGAATGACGTGATAGTTGGTCACCACGAGCCCGTCGCCGCTCACGATGACACCCGAGCCAAGCGACTGTTGCGCGCGCCCGCGCGGAGTGCCGAAATTGCGGCCGAAAAACCGCTCGAAGAAGGGGTCGTTGAGAAGCGGCGAGCGCCGGCCGCGCGTGCGCTGGCGAACGTAGATGTTGACGACGGCAGGCTGCGCTTTCTTCACCGCAGGCGCGAAGGACAGCCGGACCTGCTGACGGTCGAGCGGCGTCTCGCGCTCGAGAAGGGTTTCAGGCCGCGCCTCTCGCTGGCTGCTCGCATCGCCTGCCTCAAGCAGGTAGACAACGGCAACAGATGTGAGCGCGATAGCCGAAGCGATGAGCACGATGCGCGCCGCCCGTGTCATTCACTGCCCCCTCACGCTGCCCGATCGCAGTGCCCGCGGCCGGAAGCGGGCCACCACGAGCGGGTTCAGGCCATCGCCTCTTCGCGTTCGGCCTCTTCCGCCTGCTCCTGCGTCGGGCCGGAATCCTGGCCGCGCGCCTCGGGGTCACGATCGACAAATTCGATCACGGCCATGGGAGCGCTGTCGCCATAGCGGAACCCCGCTTTCAGAACGCGCGTGTAGCCGCCATTGCGCTCGGCGTAACGCGGGCCAAGAACGTCGAACAGCTTCTTTACCATCGCCTCGTCGTTCAGCCGTGCTGCGGCCAGCCGGCGAGCATGCAGATCTCCGCGCTTGCCCAGTGTGATGAGTTTGTCGGCAACCACGCGCAGTTCCTTGGCCTTCGGCAGCGTGGTGACGATCTGCTCATGCTTGATGAGCGCGTCGGCCATGTTGCGGAACAGCGCACGCCGGTGACTCGCCGTCCGGTTGAGCTTGCGGCCTGAATTGTGGTGGCGCATCTCGCCCCTCCCTTGATCGTTTGGCCCGAACGGCGCGCGGAGCGCCCCGGCCTAAAATTGGTCCTCGTAGCGCTTGGCCAGTTCCTCGATGTTGTCCGGCGGCCAGTTCGGCACGTCCATGCCGAGATGCAGCCCCATCGACGCCAGCACTTCCTTGATCTCGTTGAGCGACTTGCGCCCGAAGTTCGGCGTGCGCAGCATCTCCGCCTCGCTCTTCTGGATCAGATCGCCGATGTAGACGATGTTGTCGTTCTTCAGACAGTTCGCGGAACGGACCGACAGCTCCAACTCGTCGACTTTCTTGAGCAGCGCGGCGTTGAATTCGAGGTCGGGAACCTGCTCCTCGGCGGATGCGCGCTCCGGCTCCTCGAAATTAACGAAAACATTGAGCTGATCCTGCAGGATGCGGGCAGCATAGGCCACGGCATCATCCGGAGACACCGAGCCATCCGTCTCGACCTCCATGGTCAGTTTGTCGTAATTGAGGATCTGCCCTTCGCGGGTATTCTCGACGCGGTAGGACACCTTCTTGACAGGGCTATACAGACTATCAACCGGGATCATTCCGATCGGCGCATCTTCCGGGCGATTACGTTCCGCCGGCTCATACCCCTTGCCAAGCCCTGCCGTAAACTCCATCCGAATCGAGGCGCCTTCATCCAGCGTGCAGATCACCTGGTCGGGGTTCAGGATTTCGATGTCCGAGCCGGCCTCGATATCCGCAGCCGTCGCCACGCCCGGCCCTTCCTTGCGCAGCACCATCCGCTTGGTGCCCTCGGAATGCACGCGCAGGGCAATTTCCTTGATATTGAGGACAATATCGGTGACGTCCTCGCGCACGCCGGGCATCGAGGAGAACTCGTGGAGTACGCCGTCGATGTGCACGCTGGTGATCGCGGCGCCCTGCAAGGACGACAGCAGCACACGCCGCAGGGCATTGCCCAGCGTCAGGCCAAAACCCCGTTCCAGCGGCTCGGCCACGATCGTGCCTGTCCGACGCGAGTCCCGTCCGAGTTTGACTTCGAGTTTCTTCGGCTTGATCAGGTCTTGCCAGTTCTTGTGCATGACTTGCATTGGTAAACGCTCCTGTTTCGGCTCGGGCGTCGGCAGAATTGCCGGGGAGGCGCGACATTCCCCGGCCTGCCCGCCGTGAATAAAGCGGTAAGGCGCCTGTGCCGGATCAGACGCGGCGGCGCTTTGGCGGACGACAGCCGTTATGCGGGATCGGCGTAACGTCGCGGATCGATGTCACCTGAAAACCGACGCTCTGCAGCGCGCGCAATGCCGATTCCCGGCCGGAACCGGGCCCACGGACCTGCACGTCGATCGTCTTCATCCCGTGCTCAAGCGCCTTCTTGCCGGCCTCCTCGGCTGCCATCTGCGCCGCGAACGGGGTCGACTTGCGCGAGCCTTTGAAGCCCATGCCGCCGGCAGAAGCCCACGACACCGTGTTGCCCTGCGCATCGGTGATGGTGATCATGGTGTTGTTGAACGTGGCATTCACATGCGCCACGCCCGAGGTAATGTTTTTCTTTTCCTTGCGCCGAACCCGCGCCCGCTCCTTAGCCATATCTCAGAGATGTCCTTCTGATTCCGAGAGATCCCATCCGCCGCGCTTCGCTTGCCCGCAGGCTGCGACTCCCGGCGGCTATCGCCTGCTGCATTACTTCTTTTTGCCCGCGATCGGCTTCGCCGGGCCCTTGCGGGTTCGCGCATTGGTGTGGGTCCGCTGACCGCGCACCGGCAGACCGCGGCGATGCCTCAAGCCCCGATAGCAGCCCAGGTCCATGAGCCGCTTGACGTTCATCGCTACATCGCGCCGCAAGTCGCCCTCGACGGTGTAGTCGCGGTCGATGATCTCGCGGATCGTGATGACTTCTGCATCCGCCAGTTCATTCACGCGCCGTTCGGGCGGGACACTGGCCTTTTCGCAGATTTCGCGCGCGAAATGCGGGCCAATGCCATGTATGTAGCGTAGCGCGATATCGACGCGCTTGTTGGTCGGAATGTTCACGCCGGCAATACGGGCCACGATTCAGTCTCCTGTAGATCGAATCACGCCGGGCGCCTTCTTGTGGCCCGGCAAGCTGTTGTTAATGGAACGGAAGCGACGAACGGCCGCGACAATTCCGGCGTCAAAGGCCTCGCCGGAATGTGCGCAAGCGCAACGGTCAATATCCCAGATTGGGTATCTACCGGACTTCTGGCAGCCCCGTCAAGGGCGCTTGCCTCACCTCGCGCACAGGACAGGCCTAATTCATCGCCTCCTCGAGATCTTTCGTCACCCGCTCGATCGCCTGTTCGCCGTCGATCATGCGGACCTTGCCCTGCTGCTCGTAATAGTCAATCAAAGGCTTGGTCTGCTCGTGATACACATCGAGCCGGTTGCGTACGGTGTCCGGATTGTCATCCGGACGGCGGATGAATTCAGTCGCCCCGCACTTGTCGCACACGCCCTCGACTTTCGGCTGCTTGAACTTGTCGTGGTAGCCTTCCCCGCAACTCGCGCAAGTGAAGCGCCCCGCGACCCGCTCGACAAGCCGGTCGTCGCTGACCTCGATCACTGGCACACGGTCGATTTCATGCCCGTTTGCCTTCAGCATCCTGTCAAGAACTTCGGCCTGATGGACATTGCGGGGGAACCCGTCAAGTATGAATCCCTTGCCGTCGGTCTTTTCGATCTGGTCGGTCACGATCTCCACCACCAACTCGTCCGGCACCAGTTCGCCGGCCTCCATGTAGGATTTCGCTTTCTTCCCGATTTCGCTGCCCTCGGCCACCGCAGCGCGCAACATGTCTCCCGACGAGAGTTGCTTCAGGTCATACTTGTCTTCCAGCAGCTTGGCCTGCGTCCCCTTGCCCGAGCCCGGCGGGCCGATCAGGATAATGTTCATTTACGCTTCGCTCCCCGGAGCTTGGACTTCTTTATGAGCCCCTCGTATTGGTGTGCGAGCAGATGGCTCTGAACCTGCGCGACGGTATCCATTGTGACGCTGACGACGATCAGCAGCGAGGTACCGCCGAAATAAAATGGCACCGCGAGTTCGGAGATCAGCAGTTCCGGCAGCAAGCATACAAGCGCCAGATATCCCGCGCCGACCACAGTGATGCGGGTAAGCACATAGTCGATGTATTCGGCCGTGCGCTCGCCGGGCCGGATGCCCGGGATGAAGCCGCCATACTTCTTGAGGTTGTCGGCGGTCTCCTTCGGATTGAAGACCAGCGCGGTGTAGAAGAACGCGAAGAAGACGATGCCGCCGATATAAAGAAGCAGATACAGCGGCTGACCGCGCCCCAATAGCGCGGTAATCTGGTTAAGCCAGTCTGGCCCCTGCCCTGCGGAAAAGTTCGCAACCGTGATCGGCAGCAGCAACAGCGAGGATGCAAAGATCGGCGGAATCACGCCGGCCGTGTTCAGTTTCAGCGGCAGATGCGAGCTTTCGCCCTGGAACATCCTGTTGCCGACCTGGCGCTTTGGATACTGGATCAGCAGGCGGCGCTGGGCGCGTTCCATGAACACGATGAAAGCAATCGTGGCCAGCGCCATGGCGAACAGGCCGACGATGATGAATGACGACAGCGCGCCCTGGCGGCTGAGTTCCAGCGTGCCGGCAAGTGCTCCGGGCAACTCCGCGACGATGCCAGCAAAGATGATCAGAGAAATGCCGTTGCCAACGCCGCGCGCGGTGATCTGCTCGCCCAGCCACATCAGGAACACGGTGCCGCCGACCAGCGTGATCACGGTCGTGGCGCGGAAGAAGACGCCGGGGTCGATGACCACATTGCCCGCCGATTCGAGGCCCACGGCAATGCCGTAGCCTTGCAAAGCCGCGAGCACGACCGTGCCATAGCGCGTATACTGGTTGATCTGCTTGCGCCCCTGCTCGCCCTCCTTCTTGAGCTGCTCCAGATGCGGCGACACTGCCGTCAGGAGTTGCATTATGATGGCCGCGGAGATGTACGGCATGATGTTGAGCGCGAAGATCGCCATGCGCCCGACCGCACCACCGGCGAACATGTTGAACATGCCCAGGATGCCAGACTGGTTCTGCTGAATGAGCTGCGCGAGCGCTGCGGGGTCGATTCCGGGCAACGGAATGTAGGTGCCGAGCCGGTAGATCAGCAGCGCGCCCAGCGTGAACCAGATGCGCTTCTTGAGTTCGCTGGCCTTGGCGAAGGCAGCGAAGTTGATGTTCGAGGCCAGTTGCTCGGCCGCTGAGACCATGTCGACTTGCTCCACTGAAAACGCGGGAGCGCCATGTGCGCAGGCCGCGGTTTTCCATTCGTCATGTCATATGCGTGGCCGGGAGCCGCGCCGCTACCCTTCAGGAAGCGTCTGCGTCTGCTTTTTTGGTCGGACGCGGAGCGGTGACACTCACCGAGCCGCCTGCGGCCTCGGCAGCCTTGACCGCCGGAGCGGAGGCGCCAGCCACTTCGAACTGAACCTTCGCTTTGATCTCGCCTTCGCCCAGCAGGCGCACGCCGTCAAGCGGGCGGCGGATGACGCCGGCGGCCTTGAGCGCCGCCGCATCAACCTTGGCGCCTGCGTCGAGCTTGCCCGCGTCGATCGCGGTCTGCACCGCGCCGAGATTCACCTCCGCAAAGCGCAGCCTGTTCGGCTTGTTGAAGCCGCGCTTCGGCAGGCGCATGTGAATCGGGTTTTGCCCACCCTCGAAGCCCTTGATGGCGACGCCCGAGCGAGATTTCTGGCCCTTCACGCCGCGCCCGGCAGTCTTGCCCTTGCCCGACCCGATACCGCGGCCGACGCGTATCCGGTTCTTCGTGGCGCCGGGCTTGTCCTTGAGTTCATTCAGCCGCATTTCTGCTTACCTTTCCCGAAGCCAGTCCATCACGCCTCGTCGATGACGCGTACGAGGTGAGGAATCTTGGCAATCATGCCGCGCACTTCAGGAGTATCCTTCAGTGTCTTGCGGCGATGCAACTTGTTCAGTCCGAGGCCAATCAGCGTCTGCCGCTGGATCTCCGGCCGGCGGTTGGCGCTGCGGATTTGCTCCACCGTCACCGTGCCCGTGGCGGGCGCCGCGCTCTTAGTCTTCGTCTGCTTTTCCGCCATCAGCGCTTCTCCGTTATTGATGCCGATGGCCGCCACCACCGCAAACAGGCCAGGGTATTACACCTCGCGGGCAGGCGCGGCCGCATCCGAAGTCTCGCGCCGGCGCGAGACGATCTCACTGACCTTCTTGCCGCGCCGCGCCGCCACCATCCTGGGGCTATCCTCATTCTGAAGGGCGTCGAACGTTGCGCGGATCATGTTGTAGGGGTTTGACGTCCCCAGCGACTTCGCCACCACATCCTGAATGCCCAGCGTCTCGAATACCGCGCGCATTGGCCCGCCCGCGATGATGCCGGTGCCTGGAGGCGCTGCGCGCAGCACCACGCGGCCCGCGCCGTGCCGGCCGGCGACATCGTGATGGAGCGTCCGGCCTTCGCGCAGCGGCACCTTGATCAGACCGCGCTTGGCAGCCTCGGTCGCCTTGCGGATGGCCTCGGGCACTTCCTTGGCCTTGCCGTGACCAAAGCCGACACGACCCTTCTGGTCACCAACCACCACCAATGCGGCAAAGCCGAACCGGCGTCCGCCCTTGACCACCTTCGCGACGCGATTGATGCCAACCAGCTTGTCGACAAATTCGCTGTCGCGATCGTCGCGATCCCTGTCACGCCGTTCTCGTGCCAAAACTCTCTTCCCTTCTGCGCTCCCGCTGGCCCGGTTTGCGAGCCGTGCGTCTCCTAAAAACTCAACCCGCCTTCGCGCGCGGCGTCTGCCAGCGCCTTGACGCGCCCGTGGAACAGATACCCGGCACGATCAAAGAACACGTGCTTTACACCGGCGGCGCTGGCCCGCTCGGCAAGCAGCTTGCCAACCGCGGCAGCCGCCCTGACATCGCCACCCTTGGGATGGTCCGCGCGCAAGGCGGGATCGAGGCTGGAGGCAGCCGCCAGCGTGTGGCCCCTGCCATCGTCGATGACCTGCGCATAGATATGCTTTGAGGACCGGAACACCGACAGACGCGGGCGTCCCTGCGCACGCTTCTTCAGCGTACGGCGGACGCGCATCTTGCGCCGGTTGAACCTCGACATAGGACCCGCCATGAGCGTAACCCTTCCTTACTTCTTCTTGCCTTCCTTGCGGACGATGCGCTCTCCGGCGTATTTGACGCCCTTGCCCTTGTAGGGCTCGGGCGGCCGGAAGGCTCGCAGTTCCGCGGCGACCTGGCCGACGCGCTGCTTCTCTATTCCGGAGACCTCGATCTCCGTCGGCTTCGGGCACTTCACTTCGATCCCGTCGGGCACCTGGTAAACCACGTCGTGGCTCAGGCCCAGCTGCAGCTGGATATTCTTGCCACTCAACTGAGCGCGGTAGCCGACGCCATTGATTTCCAGCTTCTGGGTGAAGCCTTCAGTCACACCCGTTACCAGGTTGTTCACGATCGTGCGGGACATGCCCCACATCGAGCGAGCACGCTTGCTCTCGTCACGCGGGCTGACCTCGATAGCGCCGTCTTGCACCTTGACGAGAACTTCTTCCACCAGGGTGGCCGACAACTCACCTTTCGGCCCCTTGACCGCAATATGCTGGCCGTCGATCGTGGCGGTGACCTTGTCCGGTACCGGGATCGGCCGTTTTCCTATGCGCGACATTGTCCCGCTCCCTTGCTGGCGCACATCACTGCGTACGCCCTTAGAAGATATTGCACAGCACTTCGCCGCCGACATTCTCGGTGCGTGCGCGGCTGTCCGACATCACGCCTTTCGGCGTCGAGAGGATCGAAACGCCGAGCCCGTTGGCCACGGTCGCCAGATCCTTCACCGAGGAATAAACCCGCCGGCCCGGCTTGGAGACCCGCTTGATTTCCCGGATCACCGGCTGCCCGTCGAAGTACTTCAGTTCAATCTCGATCTCCGACTTGCCGCCATCGAAATCCACGCGCGTATAGCCGCGGATAAAGCCCTCTTCCTGCAGCACTTCGAGCACCCGCTCGCGCAGCTTGGACGCCGGCGTCGAAACCTTCGGACGGTTGCGCATCTGGGCGTTACGGATGCGGGTCAGCATATCGCCAAGCGGATCATTCATCGCCATTGCCGTAATGTCCTTTACCAGCTCGACTTCGTCATGCCCGGGATCATGCCCTGCGATCCCAGTTCGCGCAGCATCACGCGGGACAGGCGCAGCTTGCGGTAATAGCCACGCGGACGCCCGGTGAGTTCGCAGCGATTGTGAATGCGAACCTTCGATGAGTTGCGCGGCAGCTTTGCCAGCTTCAGCCGGGCCTGGAAACGCTCTTCCGGCGGGCGGCTGGTGTCGTCCGCAACCGCCTTCAACTCAGCGCGTTTCGCAGCGTATTTACCGGCCATGCGGCGGCGCTTCAGATCGCGCTCGACCATTGCCTTCTTCGCCATTCTCTCCTCCTCTCGACCGCGCCGGCCTCGTCTCTCAGGCGCGGAACGGAAAATTAAATTTCTTGAGCAGCGCGCGCGCCTCGTCGTCGTTCTGCGCGGTGGTGCAGACGATGATGTCCATGCCGAGGATCTGCTCGACCTTGTCATAGTCGATTTCCGGAAACACGATGTGCTCCTTGATCCCGAGCGAATAGTTGCCTCTTCCATCGAAGCTCTTGGGGTTCAACCCGCGAAAGTCCTTCTGGCGCGGCAGCGCGATGGTGATCAGCCGGTCCAGAAACTCGTACATGCGGCGGCTGCGCAGCGTCACCTTCACCCCGATCGGCATGCCTTCGCGCAGCTTGAAGCCGGCGATCGACTTGCGAGCGCGAGTCATGACCGGCTTCTGCCCGGCGATCAGCGTGAGATCGCGCGCCGCCATATCCACCTTCTTGCGATCGTTGACCGCGTCCCCCACACCCACGTTGATGACGATCTTTTCCAGCATCGGCACCTGCATGACGTTGGGATACTTGAACTCCTCGATCATCGCCTGACGGATCGCGTCATTGTACTGACGCTTCAACCGCGGCTGATAAGCGGCTTCGGCTGCTTCAGTCATCGATGATTTCTCCCGAACGTTTGGCGAAGCGTACCTTCCGGCCATCATCCAGAATTCGGAAACCCACGCGAGTCGGCGAGCCGTCCTTCGGATCTTCCAGCGCCAGATTGGAGAGCTGGATCGCCGCCTCCTTGACGATGATGCCGCCTTCCTGCGCCTGGGTCTGACGCTGATGGCGCTTTACCTGGTTGACGCCCTGTACGATGGCCTTGTCATCCTTAGGCATCATCTTCAAAATTTCGCCGCGCTTGCCCTTGTCGCGCCCGCTCAGCACGATGACGCGGTCGCCCTTTCGCAGCTTGCGCATTACAGCACCTCCGGCGCGAGCGAGATGATCTTCATGTGCTGGCGTGCGCGCAACTCCCGCGGCACCGGACCGAAGATGCGGGTCCCGATCGGTTCGCGATTGTTGTTAACCAGCACGGCGGCGTTACGGTCGAAGCGGATGACGCTGCCATCGGGGCGCTTGACCGGGAACGAGGTGCGCACGATCACCGCCTTTGCCACCTGGCCTTTTTTCACACGGCCGCGCGGTAGCGCGTCCTTGACGCTGACGACGATCACGTCGCCGAGCCGGGCGTATTTGCGCTTTGATCCCCCCAGCACCTTGATGCACTGCACCCGGCGTGCGCCAGAGTTATCCGCGACATCGAGATTGGTCTGCATTTGTATCATTGTCGAACTTCCTCAAGCCGCAGTTCGTCTAACGGGCGCGCCGCTTTAAGAAGCGGCCTGCTCCTTGTCCAGGACCGTCCAGCGCTTCAGGCGTGATATCGGCGCGCATTCCTGAATGCGCACCAGTTCGCCTTCCTTGAACTGGTTGGTCTCGTCGTGGGCATGGAACTTCTTCGTCCGCCGCACGGTCTTCTTAAGAAGCGGATGCGTGAAACGGCGCTCGACCCGGACCACCACGGTCTTGTCATTCTTCGCCGACACCACCACGCCTTGCATAATTCGTTTGGGCATGAGCCGTATGTCCTCAATCAGCCGGTCTGCGACGCCGCGCCTTGCTTATCAATGGCGCGCTTTTCGCGTTCGATGGTCTTGATGCGGGCAATCCCGCGCCGCACTTCGCGCATCCGCGCGGTGTTCTCCAGCTGGCCGGTCGCCGCCTGGAACCGCAGGTTGAACTGTTCCTTCTTCAGCTTGATCAACTCGTCCTCGAGCTGGTCGAGCGTCAGATCGCGCACCTGTTCTGCCTTCATGTCAATCGTCCTTCCGCCTGCGCGCGCTCTAGGTTACGTCGCCGCCAAGCCGCGAGACGATCCGCGTCTTGATTGGCAGTTTCGCCGCGGCAAGCTGGAGCGACTCGCGTGCGATTGCGTCCGGAACGCCGTCGATCTCGAACATGATCCGCCCCGGCAAAACCCGCGCGGCCCAGTATTCCGGCGCGCCCTTGCCCTTGCCCATGCGGACTTCCGTCGGCTTCTTCGAAACCGGCAGGTCCGGAAAGATGCGAATCCACACGCGACCCGCACGCTTCATGTTGCGCGTCATGGCGCGGCGCGCAGCCTCGATCTGGCGTGCCGTCACGCGCTCCGGCTCCAGAGCCTTCAGGCCATAAGAGCCAAAGGTGAGCGTAAAGCCGCCCTTCGCGTTGCCCTTCAGCCGCCCCTTGTGCGCCTTGCGAAACTTGGTCCGCTTTGGTTGTAACATCTCAATGCCTCAATGCGTCTGAACAGCAGGCGCCGGCGCGCCTGCTTATTATGCTCGCGGCCCGTCGCGTCGGCGATCTCGCCCGCCGCCGCCTTCCTGCGCGGCAGTGGCGAGGCGCTCCTGCGCCATCGGGTCGTGCTCCATGATCTCGCCCTTGAAGATCCACACCTTGATGCCGATGATCCCGTAGGCGGTTCGCGCTTCCGCCGTGCCATAGTCGATATTGGCGCGCAGCGTGTGCAGCGGCACGCGGCCTTCGCGATACCATTCCGTACGCGCGATTTCCGCACCACCGAGGCGGCCGGCGCAGTTGATGCGGATACCTTCCGCGCCGAGGCGCATCGCCGACTGCACAGCCCGCTTCATCGCACGGCGGAACGCAACGCGGCGCTCAAGCTGCTGCGCAATACCTTCCGCAACCAGCGTCGCATCAATTTCGGGCTTGCGGATCTCGACGATGTTGAGAAACACCTCCGAAGCCGTCTGGTCAGCGAGCTGCTTGCGCAGCTTCTCGATATCCGCGCCCTTCTTACCGATCAGGATGCCCGGGCGCGCCGCATGAACCGTGACCCGGCATTTCTTGTGCGGCCGTTCGATGACAACCTTCGAGATACCGGCCTGCCGCTGGTTCTTCATGATGTGTTTGCGCAGCTTCATATCTTCCAGAAGCAGCTTGGCGTATTCGCCCTTGTCCGCGAACCAGCGCGAATCCCACGTGCGGTTGACGCCGACGCGAAAGCCGATCGGGTTGATCTTCTGGCCCATTATGCTTGCTCCTCGGCTTCTCTCACGACGATCGTCAGGCGCGAGAATGGCTTCATGATCCGTCCGATCCGGCCGCGCGCGCGCGGACGCCAGCGCTTCATGACCAGGCCCTTACCGACATAGGCTTCCTTGACGACGAGTTGATCGACGTCGAGGTCATGGTTGTTCTCTGCGTTCGCAACAGCCGATTCCAGCGTCTTCTTGACGTCTGAGGCAATGCGCTTGCGCGAGAATGTAAGGTCGGCCAGCGCCATTTCGACCGGCTTGCCCCGGATGGAAGCCGCCACGAGATTCAGCTTCTGCGGGCTGATACGAAGGTTGCGCGTAACCGCACGCGCCTCGTTTTCCGCAAGCTGGCGCTGTGTCTTGGGCTTGCCCATGGACTTATCTCCTCTTCGCCTTCTTGTCCACGTTGTGCCCGTGATAGGTACGCGTGGGGGCGAACTCCCCGAACTTGTGGCCAACCATGTCCTCGGTGACCAAAACCGGAATGTGCTTCTGGCCGTTGTAGACGCCAAAGGTCAGGCCGACGAACTGCGGCAGGATCGTCGAGCGTCGGCTCCATATCTTGATCACGCCGCCGCCTTTTTCGCGCGCCCCCTCGGCCTTCTTCAGAATGAAGCTGTCGACGAACGGGCCTTTCCAGACTGATCGTGCCATGTCTTTGTCCTAGCGCTTCTTCTTCACGTGGCGGCTGCGCAAGATGTACTTGTCGGTCGCCTTGTTGGACCGGGTGCGCTTGCCCTTGGTCGGCTTGCCCCATGGCGTTACCGGATGGCGGCCGCCGGAGGTGCGCCCTTCACCACCGCCAAGAGGGTGGTCAACCGGGTTCATTGCCACGCCGCGCACCGACGGGCGCTTGCCCAGCCAGCGCTTGCGCCCAGCCTTGCCAAGCTGCACGTTCGCGTTGTCCGGGTTGGAGACGGCCCCGACCGTCGCACGGCATTCGCCGCGCACCATGCGCGTCTCGCCCGACTTGAGCCGGAGGATCGCATACCCTGCATCGCGTCCGACGAGTTGAACATAAGAACCCGCGGCGCGGGCCAGTTGGCCGCCCTTCTCCGCCTTCATCTCGACATTGTGCACGATCGTCCCGATCGGCATGTTCGCAAGCGGCATCGCATTGCCGGGCTTGATGTCAGCCTTGTCGGAAGAAACCACATTATCGCCAACGCCCAGGCGCTGCGGCGCGAGGATGTAGGATTGCTCGCCGTCCTCGTAGCGGATGAGCGCGATGAAGGCCGTACGGTTTGGGTCGTACTCGATGCGCTCAACCGTGGCAGGCACGTCCAGCTTGCGGCGCTTGAAGTCGACGATACGATAGGCGCGCTTGTGTCCGCCGCCGCGACGACGGGCCGTGATCCGGCCCTTGTTGTTGCGCCCCGCCTTCTCGCTCAGACCCTCGGTGAGCTGTTTGACCGGCTTACCGCGCCAGAGCTGGCTGCGGTCCACCAGAATCAACTCGCGGCGGCCGGGCGAGGTCGGATTGTATGTTTTCAATGCCATCGTCTATTGCCCTTGTGCGCCCATCACAGGCCCGTGGTGATGTCGATGCTGCTGCCTTCGTGCAACGTCACCACAGCCTTCTTGATATCATTCTGCTTGCCGCGGACGCCGCGAAAACGCTTCACCTTGCCCTTGCGGTTGATCGTGTTGACCGCCTTCACCTTCACACTGAACAGACGCTCCACCGCCTCCTTGATCTGAGGCTTTGTCGCATATGGCGCGACCTTGAAGATGACCTGGTTATTCTCCGAGGCGAGCGTCGCCTTTTCGGTAATCACCGGCGAGACGATGATGTCGTAAAGATCGGCCTGTTTCATTTGAACCGCGCCTCCAGCGCAGCGATCGCATCTTTCGTCAGCACCAGGTTGTCCCGGCGCAGAATATCGTAGACGTTGAGCCCCTGCACCGGCAGCACATCCACATTCGGGATGTTGCGCGCCGCCTTGGCGAAGGCATCCTGAACGTCGCCACCCGCCACGATCAAAGCATTCGCCAAACCCAGCTTGCCAAGCTTGGCGTGCAAATCCCTCGTCTTCGGCGCGTCCATCTCGGCACGATCCAGCACGATCAGTGCGTCGCCGCGCGCCTTGGATGACAGCGCATGGCGCATGGCAAGCGCCCGCACCTTTTTCGGCAGGTCGATCGCATGGCTGCGTGGCTGCGGCCCGAAGGCCTTGCCGCCACCGCGGAACTGCGGTGCCTTCTTGTCGCCGTGACGGGCGCGGCCGGTCCCCTTCTGCTTGTACATCTTCGCGCCTGTGCCGCTCACCATGCTGCGGTTGCGCGCCAGATGCGTGCCGCGCTGGCGCTTGAGCAGCTGGTAGCGCACCATTCGCTGAAGGATGTCGGCGCGCGGCTCCAGCCCGAAAATCTCATCGTCGAGATCCACCGAACCGGCCTTCTTCGCATCCAAAGTCCTGACGTCAAACTTCATCGCCTAGCCCTCGCTCGCCTCGGCCTGCTGCGCTTCAGCACCAGCCTGTTCGTCAGGCATGCGGAACGCGCCGGGCGTCGGCACGCCGTCCGGCAGCGTTTTCTTCACCGCATCGCGCAGCATGATCCAGCCGCCCTTGGAGCCGGGAACCGCGCCGCACACCATGATCAGCCCCCGCTCCTTGTCGATCTTGACGACCCGGAGGTTCTGGGTTGTGACACGCTCATTGCCCATGTGGCCGGCCATTTTCTTGCCCTTGAACACCTTGCCGGGGTCCTGACACTGGCCGGTCGAGCCGTGCGCGCGATGCGAGGTCGACACGCCGTGGGACGCGCGAAGGCCGCCGAAATTGTGCCGCTTCATCGCGCCGGCAAAGCCTTTGCCGATGCTTATTCCGGTCGCATCAACATATTGGCCTTCGACGAAGTGATCCGCCGTGATCTCGGCGCCCACGTCGATCATGTTATCCGGGCTCACGCGAAACTCTGCCACCTGGCGCTTCGGCTCGACGCTGGCCACGGCAAAATGTCCGCGCTCGGCACGCGGCACATTCTTGACTTTGGCACGGCCCGCGCCGAGTTGCAGCGCGCAATAACCGTTCTTCTCTGCAACGCGCTGTGCAACGACCTGGCAGTTCTCCACGCGCAGCACCGTGACGGGAACATGGGCGCCGGCGTCGGTGAAGATCCGTGTCATTCCCAGCTTCTGCGCGATAACACCTGAGCGCATCGATCCTGTCCTTCTATCCGCCCCAACCAGCCGCACGGCGCGTGCGCGCCGTGGCTCACTAGAGCTTGATCTCCACGTCGACACCGGCGGCGAGGTCGAGCTTCATCAGCGCATCGACCGTCTGCGGGGTCGGGTCAACAATATCGATAAGCCGCTTGTGCGTGCGCATCTCGAACTGCTCGCGGCTCTTCTTGTCGATATGCGGCGAACGGTTCACGGTGAACTTTTCGATCCGCGTAGGCAGCGGGATCGGACCGCGAACATCCGCTCCCGTACGGCGCGCCGTATTCACGATTTCTCGCGTCGATGTATCGAGAATCCGATGATCGAACGCCTTGAGGCGGATCCGGATGTTCTGGCCCTGCATATCGCTTTACCTCAAAAACAAGAGCGCCCCCGATAGGCCGGGGCGCTCTCTTTTTCCAACTCTGCCGCCTTACTCGATGATGTCCGACACAACACCGGCACCGACGGTGCGGCCGCCTTCGCGGATGGCGAAACGCAGCTTCTCTTCCATCGCGATCGGCACGATGAGCTGAACTTCCATTTCCACGTTGTCGCCCGGCATCACCATTTCCTTGTCAGCCGGAAGCGTCACCACACCCGTCACGTCCGTCGTCCGGAAATAGAACTGCGGACGGTAGTTCGTGAAAAACGGCGTATGGCGACCACCTTCTTCCTTGGTCAGGATATAGGCTTCGGCCTTGAACTTGGTGTGCGGGGTCACCGAACCCGGCTTGCACAGCACCTGGCCACGCTCCACGTCCTCGCGGGCAATACCGCGGATGAGCGCACCGATATTGTCGCCGGCCTCGCCCTGATCGAGCAGCTTGCGGAACATCTCCACACCGGTGACCGTGGTCTTGCGGGTTTCCTTGATGCCGACGATTTCGACTTCTTCGCCCACCTTGATGACACCGCGCTCGACGCGGCCCGTGACGACCGTGCCACGCCCGGAGATCGAGAATACGTCTTCGATCGGCATCAGGAACGGCTGGTCACGCGGTCGCTCTGGCGTCGGAATAAAGTCGTCAACCGCCGCCATCAGCTCCCTGACCTTGTTCTCGCCGATTTCCGGATCACGGCCTTCCATTGCCGCCAGCGCGCTGCCCGCGACGATCGGAATGTTGTCGCCATCGAAATCATATTTCGACAGAAGCTCGCGAACTTCCATTTCGACGAGATCAAGAAGCTCGGGATCATCCACCTGGTCGACCTTGTTCAGAAACACGACCAACTGAGGCACACCGACCTGGCGCGCCAGCAAGATGTGCTCGCGGGTCTGCGGCATAGGGCCATCGGCGGCACTCACCACCAGGATCGCGCCGTCCATCTGCGCCGCACCCGTGATCATGTTTTTCACATAGTCGGCATGGCCGGGGCAGTCGACATGCGCATAGTGGCGGTTGTCGGTCTCGTATTCGACATGGGCAGTCGAAATCGTGATACCGCGGGCTTTTTCTTCCGGCGCTCCGTCGATCTTGTCGTAGGCCTGGAAATCACCAAAATACTTGGTAATCGCCGCCGTCAGCGTCGTCTTGCCGTGGTCGACATGTCCAACTGTCCCGATGTTCACATGGGGCTTGGAGCGCTCGAACTTTGCTTTGGCCATCTGGCTCTCCGTCTCTTCCTTTTAGCTTGACGTCAATTGCGACTAACCGAACTTCGCCTGGACCTCGTCGGCCACCGCCTGCGGGACCTGAGCGTAGTGATCGAACTGCATGGTGTATTGAGCGCGGCCCTGGCTCATGGAACGCAGGGTGTTCACATAGCCAAACATGTTCGCCAGCGGCACCGTGGCATTCACGACCGTCGCGTTGCCGCGCATTTCCTGCCCCAGCACTTGGCCGCGGCGGCTCGTCAGGTCGCCGATGATGCCGCCGACATACTCCTCCGGCGTCACGACTTCCACCTTCATGATCGGCTCCAGCAATTTCGGCTTGGCCTTGCGGGCCGCTTCGCGGAACGCGGCGCGCCCGGCAATCTCGAATGCCATCACGCTGGAGTCGACCTCGTGATAAGCACCGTCGGTCAGCGTGACCTTGACATCGAGCATGGGGAAGCCGGCGATGATGCCGGTGCTCAGCACGCTCTCCACGCCCTTCTCGACGCCGGGGATGTATTCCTTGGGAACGTTGCCGCCGACCACCTTACTCTCGAACTCGAAACCCGAACCCGACTCGCCCGGTTCGACGGTCATCTTGACACGCGCGAACTGCCCCGAACCGCCGGTCTGTTTCTTGTGGGTGTAGTCCACATCTGCCGGCTGCGTGATCGTCTCGCGGTAGGCGACCTGCGGCGCGCCGACATTCGCGTCCACCTTGAACTCACGCCGTAGCCGGTCAACGATAATGTCGAGATGCAACTCGCCCATGCCCTTGATGATGGTCTGGCCGGACTCGTGGTCTGTCATGACGCGGAACGACGGGTCCTCCTGTGCCAGCCGGTTCAGGGCCACGCCGAGCTTTTCCTGGTCGCCCTTGGTCTTCGGCTCGACCGCGACTTCGATCACCGGTTCGGGAAACTCCATCCGTTCGAGGATGACTGGCGATGCCGGGTCGCAAAGCGTGTCGCCCGTGGTGACATCCTTAAGGCTGGCAATCGCAACGATATCGCCGGCGCAGGCCTGCTTGATGTCTTCACGGCTGTTGGAGTGCATGAGCAGCATGCGGCCGACGCGCTCACGCTTCTCCTTAACCGTGTTGAGCACCTGCGACCCGGTATCAAGCGTGCCGGAGTAGATGCGGCAGAAGGTCAGTGAACCGACAAACGGATCGTTCATAATCTTGAACGCCAGCATCGACAGCGGCTCGCTGTCATCGGCCTTGCGCACGATCTCCTCGCCTGTCTTCACGTCGATGCCCTTGATGGGCTTCACGTCCATCGGCGAGGGAAGGTAATGAATCACCGCATCGAGCAGCGGCTGCACGCCCTTGTTCTTGAAAGCTGAGCCGCACAGGACGGGGAAGAAGGTCACGTCGCAGGTGCCCTTGCGGATCAATTCTCTAAGCTTCTCCTCGTCAGGCTCCTCGCCCTCGAGATACGCTTCCATCGCGGCCTCGTCGGCCTCGACCGCCGCCTCGATCAGCTTTTCGCGGAACTCCATCGCCTTGTCGAGCATGTCCGCAGGGATATCTTCCTGACGGAACTTCGCACCGAGCGTCTCGGCCTCCCAGATGATCGACTTCATGGTGATAAGGTCTATCACGCCCTCGAAGTCGTTCTCCGCGCCAATCGGAAGCTGTACGACAACAGGGGTCGCGCCGAGCCGATCCTTTATCATCTCCACGCAGCGATAGAAGTCCGCTCCGAGCTTGTCCATCTTGTTGACGAAGATCATGCGCGGCACCTGGTACTTGTCCGCCTGGCGCCACACGGTCTCGGTCTGCGGCTCAACGCCCGCATTGGCATCGAGAAGCGCGATGGCGCCGTCCAGAACGCGCAAAGACCGCTCAACCTCGATGGTGAAATCCACGTGGCCGGGCGTATCGATGATGTTCACGCGGTGGCGCGGGCCGATCTCGTTGCCTTCCACGTCGCGGAGGATCCAGAAGGTCGTGGTCGCGGCCGAGGTGATCGTAATGCCGCGCTCCTGCTCCTGCTCCATCCAGTCCATTGTGGCCGCGCCATCATGCACTTCACCGATCTTGTGGCTCTTGCCGGTGTAGTAGAGAACGCGCTCGGTCGTCGTCGTCTTACCGGCATCGATATGCGCCATGATGCCGATATTTCGGTAATGTTGAAGTTGTGTTTCGCGTGCCATCGTCGTCGCGGCCCCGTATTCCTTGAATGTGCTTACCAGCGATAATGCGAGAAGGCCCGGTTGGCCTCCGCCATGCGGTGTGTGTCTTCGCGCTTCTTGACCGCAGCGCCGCGGTTGTTGGCGGCATCCAGAAGTTCCCCGGCGAGCCGCTCCTGCATCGTATTCTCGCTGCGCCCGCGCGCCGCAGAGATCAGCCAACGGATCGCCAACGCCTGCCTGCGCTCCGGCCGCACCTCGACCGGCACCTGATATGTGGCACCGCCCACGCGGCGCGAACGCACCTCAACCGAGGGTTTCACGTTGTCCAGCGCCTCATGAAACATGGGCACCGGATCACGCTTGGTCCGATCGGCCATGCGGTCCAGCGCGCCATACACAATGCGCTCGGCGACAGACTTCTTGCCGTCGTACATCAGGATGTTCATCAGCTTCGCGAGCACCACGTCGCCGTAACGGGCGTCCGGGATGATCTCGCGCTTTTCAGCTCTGTGACGGCGCGACATGTGCCAAAAGCTCCAGCTCTCTCGCTTTGTTCAACTCACCAAGAAGTGCAGTGCGCGCGCCAACGGATGCTAGCGCCTGCGGACCTTCCTCCCGATCAAAGATGCTTGCGTGCGCGCGACTGGCGACAACGTGCCACCGGTCGCGCCTGTTACATGCCTTAAGCGCTCAGCTGCACACATCGACGCGGATGCGGCAACCACTCGTGCGGGCGCGGCACTCCCGCAGCGCCCGGCGGCGCGCCGTTGCCCGGCTGGTGTTCCACGCCCAGCCATAGGCATTTCCATTACCCGACGCGAGCGCACCACACGCATTGCGGAACCAGACGATCGAGCGGCATCCGCCGCCGCGCACGCGGCACTCTCGCAATGCCCGCCCCTCCGCGGCTCCGCGCGAGCCATAATTATAGGAGTAACCCCACGCGCCGCTCGACGGCGAATAGGCGATGGCGCCATAACCGGCGGAAGCGCTCTGGACCCCTGGCGTTTCGCCCAGAAACAGAGCACCTGCCACAAACACCCCGGCAAAAATGAACAAACTTCTAACTTTTCCGATCATTTCGGCCTCTTTGCTCCATATTTGGAGCGGCGTTGCCGGCGCTTGGCGATGCCCTGCGTGTCGAGAACGCCGCGGATTGTGTGATAGCGCACCCCCGGCAGGTCCTTCACGCGTCCGCCACGAATCATCACGACGGAATGCTCCTGCAAGTTATGGCCTTCACCCGGAATATAACTTGTCACCTCATAGCCGTTCGTCAGTCGAATCCGCGCAACTTTCCTCAAAGCCGAGTTCGGCTTCTTCGGCGTCGTCGTGTAAACGCGAGTGCACACGCCACGCTTCTGCGGGCACGATTCCAGAGCGGGCACCTTGTTGCGCTTCACCGGCGACTGACGCGGCTTGCGAATGAGTTGTTGAACCGTGGGCATTCGTGTCAAACCATTCAAATTTCGCTGAATCGATCCTGTGGCGCACGATCGAGCCGACGCAACTGCACCGGCCTTCCAAGCGCCAGATAACAGAGGACCACAACCCCTCGGGGGTTTGCGATCTTGGCTTGATTCTACTCAGCTTGTTGCCGTCAGCGTCTAGCAGGGCCACGCCCGCGACCAGACCGGCCGGATTGCTACCGCCTGACGATAATCGCGCGTAAGCTAATCCCGCGACTTCAGAGCGTCAAGCGGAAAACAGCCAATTTTTGCTTTTCTTTGCGGCGTGGCGCAGCGTTATATGCCCGGTGTTTATCCTGTGGCAGTGATACAGACACCTGATCCACGCTTGCAGCAAGCTCGCATTCAGGTGGCTGTGTCGTAAACTGCACCAGAAGCAAACTCCGGATCAGTATTTCTGCCAAAAGGCGAATGGCACCCATGGAAACCATCTTGGAGAATTGTCTCGCCCGCCTGCCCGGGGCCCGCGCGGTCCTGTGCGTCAGTCTCGCCGATGCTCGCGTGCTCGGTTCCTTCCACCTTTCGGACGGCCCAGAAGACCCCGACCTGCAGCAGCTTGGCAACGCGGCCGCCGATTTCTTTCGCTCCGGTCCCCTTGTCGAGGATCCAGTGACGCAGGGGGGTGCGGCGACCGAAGCCCTCGTCGCCGGCTCCGATCAGGCGCTGATTTTTCTTCGCAGCCGGGAGCGCCCCGACATTGCAATCGCCTACAGCCTCGACCGCTCCACCGATCTGGGGCTCGCACTCGCGACCTCTCGCCTGACCATCGCGGAAATCGAGGGGGCTCTGTGAACGCACCGCGCCGCCAGCAGCGCAGACCATTGCGCGCGACGCCAAACCAAACGCGGACCAAGATAAGATGAGTGAAGTCCTCTCGCCTAAATTTGCGCGTGGTATCCAGTCGCCTGCTTTGCCCCAGCAAGACCCTTTCGCGGCGCACGCTCTGTCACGTGCGAACACGCAGATGGCGCGCTTCGTCGCCCTTCTGGCACTGATTGATCGCTCGGTGCTGCCGCGAACCCTGACCGTGGAGACCGAAAGCTCCATCTTTACTCTGGATGTCGTCGGTCGGAACCTGGCGCTGATGCCGCGCCGTCAGAATGCATACGCCACCGACCAGCAACTCGCGGCAGAAGCTCCCAAGATTTATCGTCTGCTCGGCAAGCGTGCGCAGGGCGTGCAAAGGGCCACCGAACGGCTTCAACCGGCCCGAGTAGCGCTGTTGCGCTGCGCTGGTCGGCTATTGTGGGCATTGGCCGGCACGGGACGGGCGCGTGCAAGCGTCAGCGTCGTACGGCGCGAGGATATTGCCGCAGGCCTGCCTTTTTCGGCGCTGGAGCTGTACCGCGCAGCGGCAGTGCAAGCCGCCGCCAGGGCTGCCGGCCCCGCGAGCGCTTTTGCCGAGGCAATGAAGCCCCGCGCACTCTCGGCATGGCGCGCCACGCGCAGCGGCTGGGTGCTAGACTGGCCCGATGCTGGTGAGAGCCGGAATGCCCTGCAACTCATTGCCCGGACTTCAGAAACCGCCCTCGACGGCAGTACCTGGCTCGCCCGTGCAGGGATGGCGAACGCGCCAAGCCTCAGCTTCCTCAGCGGAACCGGCCACCACACGATCCGCTGTATAGCCGCCGACGAAAACCATATCGTCCACATGACCCTGCAACCGGCAGCCTGGGCGGGAGCGCTGCAGAGTTGGGATGCGATCTGCGCCGGTCCGGTGCATGCCAGCGTCGCGCCCACGGACTTGAAGGACCTCTAGCAGGCTTCTGTTGAAAAAGGGATCGCGGCCCGGCGTTGTTCGCGACAGCCGCGCCCATAACGGGATCCGCGGACCAATCGCGCAGGCCGCTGTCGGATCGTACAAACCCCGCCGCTTTCTCATACCGGTACCATGAGCGGCTTCGGCGGCCGCACCAAGTTGTAGGCCGCGGCGGCAAAGGTGAAGGCCCAGCCGATGCGGTCACGCCCGCGCAGCATTGGCCGCAGCGAGCTCGCGGACTTGATCCAGCGGAACGCCTCTTCGATCCTTCCCACGCCGGCGCTGGCTTCTGCGATAACCGGGATTGCGCATGGTGCGCGCGTCAATCGCCGATCCGCGACCGCTGGTATTCTGTGCCGTACGGCGATATCAGTCGCTAAGTGAGAATCCGGCGATCGCTTGCCAGCATTTGGGCTGGACGAAGCGCAGCGCAGGCCAGACCGGATGCTGGCGACAAGATAGTGTCTGGCGCCAACGCCGGAGAGCGCAGTTCGACAGATCGCGGCGCTCGTCTAAGCGACCAAACTTCCGCTTCAGCAACGCGTTGAGACCTTAGACGGTGTCATATTCGGCAGCGGCTACTCTCGGCATGTGGGATTCACGCAGGCTTTGGATTAGCCGATCGGCCTTATCCTCGTAACCAACGATGTTCTCGATGCCGGCGTGCCTCATTGGACGTTCAGTGAAGCGATGGCCGAGGGCGAGTACCAGATCGCCTCCCTCGCCAACAAAGCAGTTGCTTGCAAGTCATTCGAGAGCGTCAATCCGTGCTGCGTGTATCGACCGTTGGTTTTCCGTAGGCACTCCACGATCTCGCCTTCCTCTACTCTGTGGAAGGTAGCAGACGAAACAAAATTCAGACACTGTGAGCGGGTTGTAGGCACCTGGCGTTTCGCGTCATCCGATGGGGGACAGCCACTTTCACCGAAGAGAGTGGCCCAAGTCGTGTCCCGGCCACACGGAACGCGCCTAACACAATCTGCCATCACCGGACCGCGCCAAATCGCGCAACACAGAAACCTAATGATATCAATGGGCTATGGTAGCGGAGGAGGGACTTGAACCCCCGACACGCGGATTATGATTCCGCTGCTC
>CAZYYQ010000012.1:0-25790 GCA_964651275.1 uncultured Hyphomicrobiaceae bacterium
GGTGAATATCGGCAAAGCCGGGCAACCGCGCGGCCTTTTCGTTGGCGCGCGGGTTATGCTTCATGGTGCACGAGCCGAGCGGGAAGATGCCGGTGTCGATAGCGTAGTTGTTACGGCTGAGGCGCACGTAATGGCGCACCGTCTCTGGTTCGCTTAGGCCGGGCAGGCCCATCTCGCCGCGCCGCTCCAGCCCGCCGAGGCGGTTTTCGCCCTCCGGCACGGTGACATCCACGCCGGAGCGATCCGGCGTGCCGATCTCGAAGATCAGCGGCTCCTCGATGCGTAGCGCGCGGTTGCCGGTGAAGGTCGCAGGGGTCGTGTCATTCGCAGGCATCTTGGTCATGCGAGCAGCTCCTTGAGCGCGGCGGCATAGGCCGCGCGGTCTTCAGGTGTGGTCATTTCGGTCGCGGCGACAATGATGCGGTCGCCCAGATCGGGCCGGTCCGGCCACAAGCGCGCGGCGGGAACGCCGCCAAGCACGCCCTTATCCGCCAGCTTGTCGATCACGTGCGCGCCGTCGCCCGGCACCTTGATAGTGAATTCGTTAAAGAACTGGTCGGTCAGCACCTCGACGCCCGGCACACCCGCCAGATCATCGGCCAGCGCCACGGCAGCGCGGTGATTGGCCATCGCCAGATCGCGGAGGCCCTTTTCGCCCATCAGCGTCAGGTGGATCGTAAAGGCGAGCGCGCACAGGCCGGAGTTGGTGCAGATATTGCTGGTTGCACGGTCGCGGCGAATGTGCTGCTCGCGCGTGTTGAGCGTCAGGACGAAGCCGCGCTTGCCATCCTCGTCCGTCGTCTCGCCCGCCAGCCGGCCGGGCATCTGGCGCACGAACTTCTGGCGCGTGGCGAACAGGCCAAGATAAGGGCCGCCAAAATTCAGCCCATTGCCGATCGACTGCCCTTCGGCGACGACGATGTCCGCGCCCATCTCGCCGGGAGGGGTCAGCGCGCCGAGCGACAGCACTTCCGTCACGGCCACGATCAGCAGCGCGCCGCCCTCATGCACCGTATCGGCCAGCTTGCGCAGGTCATGCACGCGCCCGAAGACGTCCGGCGTCTGGACGATGACGCAAGCGGTCTTGTCATCAAGCGCATCGGCGATCTGCTCGTCTTCCACAGCGACGCTTTCATGCCCGGAGAAATGGCCGAAGGTTTCGATCACTGCGCGGTAATGCGGGTGCAGCCCGGCGCTGATCACCGCCTTCGGGCGCTTGGTCACGCGCTGCGCCATCAGCACGGCTTCGGACGCCGCCGTCGAGCCGTCATACATGGACGCGTTGGCCACATCCATGCCGGTCAGCATCGCCACTTGCGTCTGGAACTCGAACAGATATTGCAGCGTCCCTTGAGCGATCTCGGGCTGATATGGCGTGTAGGCCGTCATGAATTCCGAGCGCTGAATCAGGTGATCCACTGTCGCGGGCACATGGTGCTTGTATGCGCCGCAGCCGACGAAGAACGGCACCGACCCGGCCGCCACGTTCTTGTCCGCCATGCGCGACATCGCGCGCTCCAGCTCGATCTCGCTGGCATGGCGCGGCAGATCAGGCAGCTCTTTCAGCAGTGCGCCATCAGGCACATCGGCGAACAGGTCATCAATTTCGCGCACGCCGATCGCGGCCAGCATCGCGGCGCGCTCGGCATCGGTATGGGGTAAAAGTCGCATCAGTCGAGGCTCTCCACATAGCTCTTGTAATCATCCACGGACATGAGCTTGTCCAACTCGCCCTTGTCCGCGATCTTCAGCTTGACGAACCACGCGGCGCCCTCCGGATCGGCATTGACTTTCTCCGGGCTGTCGGGCAGCGCGGCATTGACTTCCGCGACCTTGCCGGAGACAGGCGCATACACCTCGCTGGCGGCCTTCACCGACTCGACCACGGCCAGTTCGTCGCCTTGGGTCACCTGCTTGCCGATCTCGGGCAACTCCACGAACACCACCTCGCCAAGCTGGTCCTGTGCGTGGTTCGAGATGCCGATGGTGCCGATGTCGCCATCGATGCGGATATATTCGTGATCTTTCGTGTATCTGATATCGCTCATGGTCATCGTCCCTCGGCAATGGGCGTGCGCGGGGCGCGCAACGCGTTGGAAATTCAGGAAGCCGCTTTTGACTTGGTGGCGTAGCGGTGCGGCACGAATGGCAGGCTCGCGGTCTGGCCGGGCTGCGGCTTGCCGCGGATCTGGAAGGTGACGGGCGTTCCCGGCGCGGCGTAGTCGCTGGCGACATAGCCCATTGCGATCGGGTGCCCTAGCGTGGGGCTGAACGCACCGCTTGTAACGGCGCCAATCCGCACGCCCCCGACATCGAAGATTTCCGCGCCCTCGCGCGGGGTCGCGCGGCCTTCCGGCGTCAGACCAACGCGCAGGCGCGCCGGGCCATCGCGCAACTCGCCCAGGATGCGAGCCGCGCCAGGAAAGCCGCCCTCGACCCGCCGGCGCTTGCCGATCGACCATGCTAGCCCGGCTTCCACGGGCGAGGTCTCCTCGTCAATATCGTGACCGTACAAGCATAGGCCTGCCTCCAGGCGCAGCGTATCGCGCGCGCCCAGCCCTGCGGGCTGGACTGTCTCATCTTCCAGAAGCTTATGGGCGAAACCCTCTGCCTGATCGGCCGCCAGCGACACCTCGAAGCCGTCTTCGCCGGTGTAGCCCGAGCGCGATACCCAGAGCTTGCCGAATGGAGTCTCGTCGAAGGCGGCGAACGACATGAACTTCATGGCTTCAACTTCAGGCAAATGGCGTGCCAGCGCTGATGCCGCCGCCGGTCCCTGCAAAGCCAACAGCGCCTGCTCGTCAAGCAGATCCAAACGCGCACCATCTGGTAGATGCGCGTTGATATGCGCGTAATCGGCGTCCTTGCGCCCGGCATTGACCACCAGATAGAGCCAATCGCGCCCCTCCATCGAGCCTACCTTCGACACCATCAGGTCATCCAGGATGCCGCCGGCAGCGTTGGTGAACTGAGTATAGCGCATGCGTCCCGGCTTCAGCCCGGAGATATCGCCCGGCGCCAACCGCTCGATGACCGCAGCAGCGTCATCTGTATCGGACAGCAGCGCCTGCCCCATGTGCGAAACGTCGAACAGCGACGCCCGCGCGCGGGTATGCTTGTGCTCGGCGATGATGCCAGATGGATAATTGAGCGGCATCTCGTAGCCGCTGAACGGCACCATCTTCGCGCCCAGTTCGACATGGAGCGCGCGCAACGGTGTCGCTTTGAGAGAAGTGCCAGCCGAGTCGAAGTTTTGCTCGTTCATGCCTCAGGTCCCGTCCAGAGCGGCGGCCGCCTTTCGGCAAACCGGCTTCGCCCCCTCTGTCACGGTACCTGAGAGATTATGCCGGCGGCATGGGATGCGCCGGTTTACCCCTTCGGTGAGCCGGCACGCCAGGATGGAGCGCCATGCTGCTTTCCAGAGTGCTGTTCGACCGCGGTCCTTTGGCCTGAGAGTTTCCGGGGCGGTTGCTCCTTCGGCGCCGGCGTCAAAGCCAGTCTCTCCCGCAGACGAATGTCAGCATATGGTGAGCTCAGAATAGCGAATTGCGGCCTCGTGTCAAACGGACGCGCAGAAAGCGGCTTGCACCAAGCGTCGCGTGGAGGCGCTGAACTGAGAAATTGCGAGTAGAACTATGCTGCCCTCAGGCGGCTGCAGGCTCCGGCCACAGGCTGCGCACATGCTCCGGCAGTTGCTGGCGAACATCGGAAATCTCTCCGCCCGAAACATGCCGGTTGACGACGGCGAATACGGCGCGCGTCGCGTTCTCGATATCCACGCCATCAAGTTCGTTGAGCATGTCGTGAAGGTTACGTTCAACGCGATCGAGGAACTCCTCTTTCGTCCGGATCTTCAGCGGCACCTCGGACGGCCGCCAGCCTTCATAATAGAAGCCGCGCATCAGCATGGGGAGTTGTGCCCCGAACTGCACGGCTTCGTTTATCGTGAGCCGGTCTCGCAAGGCCTGCAGCACGCCCTTCAGGACGCGATACGATCGTTGACGGTCGCCGCCGCCGCATGTATCGCCGACTTCCTTCAGCCAGATATTGGTTTCATGGAGAGTTCTCTCGAAGGATTCCAGTCCAGCCTGGCTCATCTGTAGCTCCTCCTGTTGACGTGTCGTCATGTCGCTGCTGATGAGGAAACGACACAACGCCAGGAAAAGTTTCAAAGCCCCCGCCGTTGAATCCCGTTATGCCGCGTACGGGCCTGAATCAGCTTGCGCCGGGCGTATTGCGATCGAACGCGATGAAGAGCTTGTAGGATGAAGGCGACGTGCCCGGCTCCGCCTCGAAGCTGATGGCGCGCACCACGGAAAAATAATCCACCGGATTCTCTCGCTGGAGTTCGACGGCGACCGTCAAAGGCTGCGTCTCGATCTTGGTGCCGTCAGCTCGCGTGATGTAAAGATTCGCCGGCAGATTGATCTGCCCGTCAGTTCCCTTCGGCCCCATCAGCACGCGCCCGGAAACGCCATACTTGATCCGAACCCGTCTCCCGTCGATCTCGCATTCGCGTGCGGTCTTGGTGATGCTGCCGCGATACTTCATGGCAAGTCGCTCACCCGTGCGCCCCGGCTCGTAGACGGTGATGTGACGGTCTGCGGGCCAAACCTTGAACCGTGGGCATCCCGATGCCGGCCCGGAGACTTCCACCCGCCCGCTGGTGTCGGAGCGGGCGGCTTCGAGCATGCTTTCTTCGGTAATCTCGGTTTGCCAGGCGGTTTCGGCCGGCTCGTCGTCATCCGAACCGAACACGCCTGAACCGAGCCCGGATGTAATCTGCGAGATTCCGCAGCCGGCTAGGGCAAGCGTGCCGGCAGCGACAAACAGAACTTGAAGGGAATGAGCGAACGGCCTGGTCCCACGATGCCGGCCGCGGCAGATGGGGTTGGCAGAGACACGCGGCGAACAGCCCCTGTTATTGTTGTTGCGATAATCGCTCACCGAATCTCTGTGCCTCCCGTTTCGAGCGCCTGTCCCGTTCTGAGGTACGCGCTCAATTTGGACAGATCGTGACGTTATCCTTGTTCAGCTACAGTTGCTGTTGTTAAAAGTGATCTTGCTACGGGTATCCTGGATCCCGCTAACAAAATTGTGTCCTCCAGCGGACTATCTGATCTGGCGCGCAACGATCAATCCGAGGCCGGCAATCGGGCGTAGAAATGTTACTCGAATTCACGAAAGGGACGCCGTGAGCAAGCCCGCACTGAAAATTCTGTTGGCCGCGCCGCGCGGCTTCTGCGCCGGGGTCGACCGGGCAATCGACATTGTCGAACTGGCTTTGCAGAAATATGGCGCGCCGGTTTATGTCCGTCACGAGATCGTCCACAACCGGTACGTGGTCGAGAGCCTCAAGGCGAAGGGGGCAATCTTCGTGGAGGAACTCGACGAGATCCCCGAAACGGATCAACCGGTAATTTTCTCCGCCCACGGCGTGCCGAAGTCGGTGCCAGCGGCGGCGAGCGCGCGCAATATGTTCTACATCGACGCCACCTGCCCGCTGGTCTCCAAGGTGCATATCGAGGCCGAGCGGCTGCACGCGCGCGGCTACGATATTCTGCTGATCGGTCATGCCGGCCACCCTGAAGTGACGGGCACGCTTGGCCAGCTTCCCGACGGTGCGGTGAGCCTGATCGAAACGGTCGATGACGCCGATCGATATTCAGCACGCGACCCGGGGAAACTGGCGTTCGTCACGCAGACGACCCTCTCCGTCGACGATACCGCCGAAATCGTAGCTGCGCTGAAACAGCGTTTCCCGAACATCGTCGGACCGCACAAGGAAGATATCTGCTACGCGACGACCAACCGGCAGGCTGCGGTGAAGGCGATCGCGCCCAATGCCGATGCGCTGCTCGTAATCGGCGCACCTAACAGCTCCAATTCTCAGCGCCTTGTTGAGGTCGGCCGGGCGGCGGGCTGCCGCGTTGCGCGTCTGGTCCAGCGCGCGAGCGATATTCCGTGGGATGCGCTCGAAGGCGTCGCTTCGGTTGGGATCACCGCCGGAGCAAGCGCGCCCGAGGCCTTGGTGGAGGAAATCATCGATGCGCTCGGCCAACGGTACGAGATCACCATCGAAAGCGTTACGACCGCCACCGAGGACGTTACCTTCAAGATTCCCCGCGTCCTGCAGAACTCGGCCGCCTGAGCGCGGGCCCCAGCGGCATGGCGGTCTACACAGAAGTCACCGACGAGGCGCTGTCCGACCTGCTGGCGGGTTATGCCATCGGCCGCGCGGTGGCGATGAAGGGAATCGCCGAGGGCGTTGAAAACACGAACTACCTGCTCACCACCGAGCAGGGCGAATTTATCCTTACTCTTTACGAGAAGCGCGTAGCGAGCAGCGATCTCCCGTTCTTTATCGCTCTGTTGGAGCATCTGGCCGCGCGATCTGTCCCCTGCCCTGTCCCCATCCGCGATCAGCGCGGCGAGGCCCTGCAGACCGTTTGTGGACGTGCCGCCGCCGTGTTCACCTTTCTCAAGGGCATTTCGGTGCGCCGGCCCACAGTGTCTCACTGCGCCGAGGTTGGCGCCGCGCTTGCACGGCTGCACCTCGCCGGCCGCGGCTTTCCCATGCGCCGGGAGAACAGCCTGTCGCTGGCTGGATGGCCCAAACTCCGCGCGATGATCGGCGCGCAGGCCGACGATTTTGCTCCCGGACTGAGCGACCTGCTCGACCGCGAGTTGGCGTTCCTCAACTCAGCCTGGCCCGCCGGGCTGCCTGAAGACGTGATCCACGCTGATCTGTTCCCGGACAACGTGCTGTTCCTCGACGGCAAGGTATCCGGCATGATCGACTTCTACTTCGCGTGTAACGACCTTCTTGCCTATGATATCGCAATCTGTCTGAATGCGTGGTGTTTCGAGACCGATCACAGCTTCAACATCACCAAGGCCCGCGCGCTTCTGGAAGGGTATCGCGGCGTGCGGCCCATGTCGCTTGAGGAAACCGAAGCGCTGCCTGTTCTGGCCCGCGGCGCTGCGCTGCGCTTCCTGCTGACGCGCACATATGACTGGTTCAATACGTCGCCGGATGCTCTTGTGCGGCCGAAGAATCCCGAGGAGTATCTGCGCAAACTGCGTTTTCACCAGCGTGTCGGGTCACTGAGCGAGTACGGACTGACGGTCTGAAGCGCTCGCGAGGACCGTCTCGACGGGAAAGAGGCCGAGCATGTCCCGGCAAGAGCAAAATCGCGTGCGCATTTATACCGATGGCGGGTGCTCCGGCAACCCCGGACCGGGGGGATGGGGCGCGGTGCTGATGTTCGGCGAGGCGCGCAAGCAACTGAGCGGCGGCGAGCCGCAGACCACGAACAACCGCATGGAACTGATGGCGGCGATTGCCGCACTGGAGGCGCTCAAACGCCCGATGACGGTCGATCTCTACACGGATTCCAATTATGTCCGCGACGGCATTACGAGTTGGATCGACAAGTGGAAGGCCAATGGCTGGCGCACTGCGCAGAAAAAACCGGTAAAGAACGTCGATCTCTGGCAGCGGCTCGATACGGCCCGCGAACGCCACGATGTCACGTTCCACTGGGTACGCGGGCATGCCGGCGACCCGGAGAACGAAGCCGCCCATGAACTGGCCCAGAAGGGGATGGCCCCTTACATGCCTGCCCCGCCACCAGCCTCGTGAACGCGCGCGCTCACAACTCCTCCAGCATGGACTCAGCGCTGCTTGCGGTCACGTCCTTCGGGGAGACTTCCACATGAACCGACTTTACCACGCCGTCCTCGATCAGCATCGCATAACGCTGTGAGCGGGTGCCAAGACCCACGCCGCTACCGTCAAAATCCGCACCGATTGCGCGGGCAAATTCGGCGTTGCCATCCGACAGGAACAGGATCTTGCCGTCTGCGCCCGTTGATTTTGCCCAGTTGTCGAGCACGAACGGGTCATTCACGGCGGTGCACGCGACGGTGTCCACGCCCTTGGCCTTCAAGGCTTCGGCTTGCTGGATGAAACCCGGTAGATGGCTCATATGGCAGGTGGGCGTGAACGCGCCGGGGACCGCGAACAGCACGACTTTCTTGCCCGAGAACACCTCGTCCGAAGACATTTCCGCCGGGCCGTCAGCAGTCATGACATAGAAGGTCGTCTGTGGAACGCGCTCGCCTGATGATATGGTCATCTTCTACCCCTTGCTTCAGAGCTGATACAGCCAAAGCGCGATCCGGAATGCGAGAACCGATTTTTTTTCTGGGAAAATCGCGCGTAAAAACAAACGACTGAGATAGTGCACTGGTTCAGTCGGAACGGGCACGGCTCAATCGCAAGCGGCCAGATCATTTCACGGTCCACGCCATTTCGCAACCTTGCTGCGGCCCCACGGCCGTGAGAGTCATGGTCTGTCCGGAGAACGCCTCGGGATCGCCGTTCTCGCCAAGGTCGAGGCGATAGACGGTACGCCGCGTGTCGCTCTTCCCTTGGGCCTTGGGGTGCGGAAGAAAAGCGCCATCCTCGGACTCGATGAACAGGTCAGAAGGCGGGGCGCTCTCAGGATGCGCGATCGTGATCTCCAGATACGGGGTCTTCCCCTTAAGGTTGGCGTCCATATCCGCAAACGCAGGACCTTCCAGGCACCGTCCACTCTCGTCCGCCCGCAATGGCGTACGCTCAACGGCCGCCATCACTGCCTCGCGGTTCGCCTTGGGCGCCTCAGCGGTAACCGTGCTCGACAGCGTTGCACTGATGGGCACGCATATATCGGCGCAAACGGCATATTCCAGCGAAAGGCTCAACCGGACAGGTGCCCCCGCCTCTCCCGGTGCGATCAGTACGGGAAATATCACGCGGTCCTCGTAGCCGTTATACTCGCCTGCCGTATCTCGAAAGTAGCGCGGTACCGGCCACAACACCTGCGTGGCAGCAACATTGCGCGAACCGTTCCAGATAAACTGGGGCGCGATGCCATCGCCTGGCGTCCGCCAGTAGGTTTTCCAGCCCTTGCGCAGCTTGATCTCAACACCTGCCAGCAGAACCGGGTTGGGCAGATGGCTGCGTCCAGCCAGCAAAGCGGCATCGACATGGCCAGCCCCGAGCAGGCGGACACGTGAAGGCCCGAGCGTTTGCCACCCCTCTCCTGCCGTGGCGGCAGGCGGAGGAACCATCAAGCAGGCCCCACTCAACAAGGCAGCGAGCAGCGTGAGAGGAAAGCGCATGGCGGGATCCGGAATTGCAGGGGTCAGACCGGCCAAGCTCCGGCCATCTTTGTCCGGATACGCCAGTCCAGCCTTGTTCGGCAATACACGCGGGATCACATTCAGGTGTAAGACGGAAAGGAGCGTCTCTGGAACTGCCGCAAAAGTGCTCCACGAGGGTTCATTGATCGGATTGAAAGCGGTAGTCTGACTGTCATGACCGACGATCTCAACATTTCGGACGAGAGCGAAGGCTACCTGAGCGGCCAGCTTCTCATTGCCATGCCCGGTACGCCCGATTCGCATTTCGAGCGCGCCGTGGTTTATGTTTGCGCGCATTCGGCCGAAGGCGCGATGGGCATCGTGATCAACCGGCCTGCGGCGCATCTGAGTTTCGTCGAATTGCTCCAGCAGCTCGAAATCGTCGCCGAGGACAAGGCCATCAGCGTTCCGCCAGGCCTGCGCGGCATGTCGGTCTTTGTTGGCGGGCCCGTCGAAACAGGTCGCGGCTTCGTGCTCCATAGCGCGGATTATTTCGTTGCCGACAGCACCATGGCGATCGACGGGCGCGTCTGCCTGACGGCCACTATCGACATCCTGCGGGCTATCGCCCAAGGCGCCGGACCGCATCATTCCCTGCTGGCGCTTGGCTATGCAGGATGGTCGCCGGGGCAGCTTGAGAGCGAGATTCAGGCCAATGGCTGGCTGACCTGCCCGGCGGACACTGAACTGGTCTTCGATCCGCGTATCGATGAGAAATACACCCTTGCGCTGGACCGCATGGGCATTGACCCTTCCTTCCTCGTAAATCAAGCGGGCAATGCCTGAGCGGCAAGCCCCGTGGGACGCCTCGCTGGATTCGGCCGACGCCGGATAAAGGCGCGGGCACCGCTCGGGTCAGCGCCTGCGCTGCGGGCCGGCTCGCCGGCGCGGCGGCGGGGTTTCCTTCGGCGGCTCCGGCGGCGCGTCGGAGAAAAAGCCGTCATCTTCGCCCAGCGGAGGCGGGGGCTGATCCTCCGAGATCGCCGAGCCCAACCGTCCGCGCAGGCCCGTGGGGCGCTCCCGTGACGGTTCAGATCTACGCTCCGGAGTACGATCACGGCGCGGCGTTGAAGACTTCTGCAGCGCTGGACGGTCCAATTGTGCGGGCGTGGACCGGGGCTGTGCCCTGCCGCCTTCCGAGGGTTGTTCCTCGATCCGCCGAGTGCGCGGGTCTGCTGCCTGACGCGGATCAGGGCGCACGAAAGTCTCAGGCGCATCGGGGCGATCCCCCTGCGCCGCGCCGTTCGCCGGGCGCGGCGGCCTTTTGCCCGGAGCGGCTTCCGGCGCGGGAAGGCTCTTGCGCGGGGCACTTCGCTCCTGCCCCGCCGGCCTTGTCGATGCTTTCGGCCGCGGTTGCGCTCCTGCCTTCGCGGCGGCGCGCGCTAACGTGGCCACCAGCCCGCTGACCTCCTTTTCGGACATCGGCTCACCGAAATAAAAGCCTTGACCATACTCGCAGCCCAGCGCGCGTAGATAAGAAGCGTCGCGTTCGCGATCAACGCCCTGAACAACGACGTCAAGGCCCAACTCACGCGCCATCGCCAGCACGGAGCGCAAGACAACCGGGTCAGCGCCCGTGGCGTTGACGGAGCGGACCAGTGAACGGTCGATCTTGACCACATCAAGCGGCAAGCGGTGGAGATAGGCGACGGAGGAGTAGCCGCTGCCGAACTCGTCGAGCGCCACGCTCGCGCCGGCGCCCTTGAGCGACGCGAGGGCCTCCACGATCTGTTCAGGGTTCTCCATGACCACCGACTCGCTCACTTCGATCCAGAAGCAGTTCTGGGGCACCGTCCCACGCCCGATCACCGTGCGCAGATCCTGGATGGTCTCATTGCGCAGCATCGAGCGGTCGGACAAATCGAGAGTCACAAACAGCGGATCGTCCTGGCGAGGCCACGACTTCTGCCAGCGATTGAGCTGGCGAATTGTGCGCTCTGCCGCGTAGCGCATCAGCTCTCCGGTCAATTCGGCACGTTCCGCGGCCTTCAGAAATTCCGGGGGACTGAGGAGTCCCAGCTTCGGATGATTCCACCGCAACAGCGCCTCAAACCCGGCGAGCTGATTGTCGGCGAGACGCATTACGGGCTGGTAGAGGAGAACGATCTGGCGCCCCTCCATCGCCTTCTTGAGGTCCTTCTCAAGTTCGGCGCGGTCATCGCGGGCGGCGCGCATGTCTGGCTTGAAGAGTTCGATGCGGTCGGCTCCGGCGCGCTTGGCCCGGAATGCCGCAAGCTCAGCTTCGGACACCAGGGCCGCGCCGTCCGCTTGACGCCCGTCGTAGACCGAGATGCCGATGGAACCGATCAGCGCGACCTCACGCCCGCTCAACTTCATGGGCGAGCGTAGCGACCGCCGGACGCGCTCCGCGAGCATGGCGATATAGCGCGGATCGGTCTCCGAGGTCAGGAGCAAGGCGAACTCGTCGACGCCGATGCGCGCCAGAGTATCGGTGTCGCGCACATGCCGGCTGAGGCGGCGCGCGACCGTCAGAAGCATACTGTCGCTGATGACGCCGTCGGAACCTTGCGAGGCGCTACGCATCTGGTCGATGTCGATAACGATCACGGTTGGCTTTGTGCCCTCTGCCTCGCAACGCAGGATCGCCTGGCTGGTGCGGTCGAGAAACAGTTCACGGTTGGGCTGGCCGGTAAGCCCGTCGTAAACGGCGTTATGGGTGAGCCGCTCTTCGCTGCGCTTCTGGGTAGTGACATCGCGCAGCAGGCCGATACATTGAAGGATCTGGCTTTGAGGCAGCTTGACCGCGCGCCCGCGCAACTCATACCACAGATAGCTGCCGTCGCTGCGCCGCAGCCGCAGATCGAGGTCCAGTTCGCCGCCGTCCCGCTCGCGCACTGTGCCGAGAACAAGTTTGGCGCGCTCGCGGTCGGAAGGATGCACATGTTGCAGCCAGTCCTCTGTGCCGCAGTTGAGCGTGCCCTTGGCATAGCCGAGCGCGCGCTCGATTTCCGGGCCGACCTTGATTTCCTCGCGGCGCACATCCCACTCCCAGACAGACGCGCCCGAAGCCTCCAGCGCAGCGGCCCCGCGCCCCAGACGCGCCGTGTGCCCGGCAAAAGCATAATCGCCGGGGTTGAACGCATATTGCGTGACGCTGAACCCGAGTAGCGCCACGAACAGCACCAGACCGGAAGCAAGGGCAGGCACGACAATATCGCCGGAGAGAAGGCCCAGCACGGCCACGCCCGCGCCAAACAGCCAGACAAGGAACAGCATCCAGGTGGGCAGCAGGGTCAACGCGCGGTCTTCGCCGCGCAACGCCTGCAACAGCACCAGCAGCGTCCCGACGCCCGCGATGGGCAGGAATGACAGCCGCGCAAGGCCCGTGGTTAGCTTGGCGTCGATCACCGCAAAGGCAATCAGTCCCACTTGCAGCAGTGCCCAGCCGGCGAACACCGGCAACAGCCAGGGCTGCCATTGCCGCAACCTCAGATAAACCGTCAAAAAGATCAGGATACTCGCCGCAAGGGCTGCTTCTGCCCCGGCCCGATAAACCGCGTTCTGGTCCGCCGAAAGCTGGAAAAGCTTGTGCCAGAACCCGAAATCCACGCACAAATAGGCCAATGCGCTCCACGCCACCAGAGCCGTCGCAGGAAAGATCGCGCGGTGATTGGCAACGAAGATCGCGGTGAGGAAAATTGCAAGCAGACCCGCAATCCCCAGCAGAATCCCGTTGAGCAGCGTGCGGTCGATAGCTCTCTTGCCCAGCGCGGTGCCGTCCCACAGCGTCAGGCGGGGGAAGTCGACAGAGCGCAGTTCGACGATGAATGTGACTGTCGCGCCCGGCTCCAGCGTCAGCCGGAAGAGATCGGCCTGGTCGGCGGGGATGCGCTGCGGCTTGAAGCCTACGGAGGGTGTCACCTTTGCGATCCGTGGCGCGTCCAGATCCGGCCAGATGACCTTGCTGCCAGTCAATTCGTAGCGGCCTGCTGAAAGCAGGCGCTCGATACGCGTATCGGTCGGATTGGTCAGAGCAAACACCACCCAGTTCGGATCGGTGCCCGGCGTGCTGGCTTGCACCGCCATTCGTCCGGTGATCCCGTCGGCGCCGGGCGCTGTTTCCACGCTCAGGCTGTCGCCGCGACCCTCGTAGAGTTCTCCCAGCAGGGTGATGTCGAGCTTCTTCTGGTCCGGGCTGACGACGATGGCTTCAAGCGCATGGGCACTGCGCAAGTGCCCACCCGCGACGACTCCGGCAAAGACGAGGATTGCGGCCAGCATGACGGCGCCGCGCTTGATCCAGTCGGTGACCGGAGTCCAAGCCCGCGCGGAAGCCGCGCAACTATCGCCTCGGATCGTCCCTGAGCAAAGCGTAGAGATAATGATCCTGCCACCTGCCGTTGATCTTGAGATATTCCCGGGCCAGCCCCTCGCGGGTAAATCCGGCCTTTTCCAGTACGCGCATGGACGCAACGTTACTCTGCAAGCAAGCCGCCTCCAGCCGGTGCAGATGCAGGCTATCGAAAACAAAGGCCCCGATCGCGCAGACGCCTTTGGTCATGATGCCCTGCCCGGCATAAGGCGCACCAACCCAATACCCGATGGAACATGACTGACTCACGCCTCTGCGGATATTACTCAAAGTTGCACCACCGAGAAGGGCATTATCATCGGCTTTAAACATAAAAAAGGCATAGCCGCTATTCTCGCGCATCTCCCGTGCGTAGTGCTTGAGGCGCAAGCGGAACGCGCCGCGCGAGAGTTCATCGGGCGTCCAGGCTGGTTCCCACGGCTCCAGATGCGCACGGCTTCGCTCTCGCAGCTCGGCCCAGGCATGATAGTCGCTGAGGCGCGGCATGCGCAGAACGAGCCCTTCGCGCTCGATCTGAGGGCCGGTTTCGGGAAGCGGCGGCGTTCGCAGAAAGGCCATGCAGGTGTCCTCAAGGGCCTGCGTCTGCAGGCCATTATCTCAATGCCTCAATGAACCCTCGGCGATGGCCTGCAGTTCCGGTGCATCGCGGCGCGGCCCGACATGCACGCAACTCGGAGTTGAACCCCTCATCAGTTTCTGGATGAGGGCATGGACTTGCGCCGCATCCACGCAATCGATCCGCTCCACCAGTTTCTCCACGCTGGGCGGCTGATCGAATACGTAGAGGTGACGCGCGAGAAACTCCGCGCGGGTGCCGGAGCTTTCCAGCCCCATCAAGAGACCTGCCTTCATGCCGGCCTTGGCGCGCTGTAACTCCGCCTCCCGCGGTCCGTCGTCAGCCAGCTTGCGCAACTCATCCGTCACAACGGCGGCAAGGGCGCCGACATCCTGCCGGTCCGCCGCTGCATGAATGCCGAACAGGCCAGTATCAAAGAACCCGTGGCAAAAGGCATAGATCGCATAGCAGAGGCCGCGCTTCTCGCGCGCTTCCTGGAACAGCCGCGACGACATGCCGCCGCCCAGCAGTCCCGCCGTGACCTGCGCGGCATAATAGTCCGGCGCGCGGGAGGACGGCGCCTTGAAAGTGATCAGCAGATGGGATTGCTCGACGCGCATCTTTGCGCTGCGGTAACCGCCCTGGTAGCGGGCCGGCTCACAGACAGCCGCAGTATCCGGGGGGAGTTCGCTGAGCAAATCTTCAGCATGGCGCACCAGCGCATCGTGGTCCACCGCCCCCGCAGCACTGAGTACGATGCGCTGTGCACCATAATTCGCATCGCGAAACGCGATCAGGTCTTCGCGCCGCATGCAGCGCACGCTCTTGGCTGTACCCAGCACCGGACGTCCCAAAGCTTGATCAGGAAACGCCACCGCCTGCCCGATATCGAATAGCACGTCTTCCGGGTTATCTTGCGTTGCGGCGATCTCTTGAAGCACCACCGTGCGCTCCAGCGCGAGATCGCGATCATCGTAGACCGGGTTGCGCAGGATATCGGCCAATATGTCGAGCGACAGCGGCACCTCGTCCTTCAGCACCCGGGCGAAATAGGCGGTCGTCTCCACACCCGTGGCCGCGTTGATGTCGCCGCCTGCGCTTTCGATTTCCTCGGCGATGTCGCGGGCCGAGCGCCTTTTCGTGCCCTTGAAGGCCATATGCTCCAGCATATGAGCAATTCCGTGCTGATCGCACTTTTCCGCGCGCGAGCCGCTCGCCACCCAGATGCCGAGCGAAGCCGTGCCGACATGGGGCATTTCTTCGCTGATGACGCGCAGCCCGTTTGGCAACGTTGTTACTCTGGGCGTACCGACAATGCTCATACGTGCAGTCCGGCGGTATCTGTCGTGCGCGCGGCGATGTACGCGGCGATCTGCGCCTGATCGGCATCGAGCGTGTGATAACGCTCAGCTCCGGCAAGGCGCATGCGCAGCGGCTCAGGGAGTGCCGGGCGGGTTCCGGTCGCGGCTTCGATCGTTCCGGGGAACTTTGCAGGGTGCGCGGTCGCCAGCGTCACCATCGGCACTGCCTCATTGCCCCGGCAAGTACAAGCCGCATAAATGCCGACGGCGGTGTGCGGGTCTGCGATATAACCCGCGGCGTTGTAGAGCGCCCTGATCGCACCTGCCGTCTGCGTTTCGTCGGCGCGCGCGGCCGCGAACAGCGCCTTCAGCCCATCGAACTGCGCCGCCTCCAGCGTAAAGCCGCCCGATTGCGCCAGCGTGTCCATCTGTGCACGCACGAGGTCCGCATTGCGCCCACTCATCTCGAACAACAGCCGCTCGAAATTGCTCGACACCTGAATATCCATGCTCGGGCTGATCGTCGGCGTTAGTTGCGTGCGCTCGTAACGCCCAGTCTCCAGCGTGCGCGTCAGAATATCGTTGATGTTGGTGGCAATCACGAGGCGGTCGATCGGCAGACCCATCTGCCGCGCCACGAACCCAGCGAAGATGTCGCCAAAATTACCCGTGGGCACTGAAAAGCTGACCGGCCGATGCGGCGCGCCAAGCGTCACGGCGGCGGTGAAATAATAGACCACCTGCGCCATGATCCGCGCCCAGTTGATCGAGTTGACGGCCGCAAGCCGGTGCCGGTCGCGGAAGGCGTGGTCGTTGAACAGCGCCTTCACGATCGCCTGCGCGTCGTCGAAGTCGCCACGCACGGCGATGTTGTGAACGTTCGCCGCGTTAACGGTGGTCATCTGCTTGCGCTGCACCTCGCTGGTGCGGCCTTCGGGGTGGAGCACAAACAGGTCGATGCGCTCTCGCCCGGCGAAGGCCTCGGCCGCCGCGCCGCCGGTATCGCCGGAGGTCGCGGCGATGATCGCCGCGCGGTCGCCCCGGCGCTTCAGCGCGCGCTCCATGATCGGTGCAAGCACCTGCATGGCGAAGTCCTTGAAGGCGAGCGTGGGCCCGTGGAACAGCTCCAAGATGAAGTCATTCGGCCCGGTCTGGACCAGCGGCGCGGTGGCGGGGTGGCGGAACGGTGCATAGGCGCGGGCCAGAATGTCGCGCAGATCGTCCAGCGGCATCGTGTCGCCCATGAATGGCGCCATGACTCCGGCGGCAACCTCGCTGTAGGGCTTTCCGGCGAAAGCCGCGATCTGCTCGCGGGACAATTTTGGCCAGCTTTCCGGAACGTATAGACCGCCGTCGCGTGCGAGACCGGTGAGTGCGGCATCTTCGAAATCGAGAACCGGCGCAGCGCCCCGCGTGCTGACATATTTCACAAGAAAAACCCCAACTGGTCTCGTCTCCGGCGGCCTGCCTGAGGCTGGTCCAATACGCACCCGCAAAGCCCCTTTTCAAAGGCAAATTACGCCGCCTGCAGTCAACGGGCAACCCGCCACGAACGCGCCACGGGCGCAGCCGCCCTACCCCGTTCGCGTTTGCCTGCGCCTGCCCCGCCGGCCCGAGAATACATAAGCCGCATAGACGCCAATCAGCGTGAGGGCGAGGCCGAACCAAGTGAGGGCGTAGGACAGGTGCCGATCCGTAAGCCGCAGTTGCGTCACGCCGTCGCGTGGCCACTCTCCGGGCAGCGCGCCGGCCTCGGCTTCGACGAAAAATGGAACGGCGCGCGGCCGCTCACCCGCAGGAAGCTCGGCCACGATGCTCTCGAGGTCACGCCAGTACCAGCGGCTGCGCTGGGGCTCATTGTCGGGCGTGACGAAATTCGCCTCGCCCGGTGCCCGTGCAAGCCCCGTGACGGTAATCTTGCCGTCGGGCACGGGCTGATCGGCACGGGCCTGCGGGTCTTTCAGCGGCTCAGGCACAAAGCCGCGATCCAGCATCACGATATGCCCGCCCGTTTCGAAAGGCGAGACCACACGCCAGCCAGCCCGCCCCTCGCGGATCGTGTAAATGTGAAATTCCTGTTCTGCGCGCAACTCGCCGGTCATCTCGACGCGCATGTATTCGATGTCGCGATCACGCTGCCAGCGCGCCAGCACCTCCTCCAAAGGCTTCGCCGGCGCATCGGCGCGGGCCTCGATCCGCTCGATCAAGGCGTGTTTCCAGTCACGGCGCTGAAGCTGCCAGACTCCCAGCGATACAAGAATTGCGAGCGCGATAAGCGTGCTGATGGTCAGGACGAGGAAACGTGGCTTCATGCGCCTAGATATGAAGCGCGCGGCCATCCACCGCAAGCGCGGCTTCCCTGACCGCCTCGCTCAGCGTCGGGTGCGCATGGCAGGTGCGCGCGAGGTCCTCCGCCGAGCCGCCGAACTCCATCAGGATCGCGGCTTCCGCGATCATGTTGCCGGCGTCCGGCCCGAGGATATGCACGCCGAGCACCCGGTCGGTCTTCGCATCGGCCAGCACCTTGACGAAGCCGTCAGTCTGCCGGTTGGCCTTGGCGCGGCCGTTGGCCGTGAACGGGAACTTGCCGACGTTGTATTCCACGCCCTCGTCCTTCAACTCCTCCTCGGTCTTTCCGACCTTGGCGACTTCCGGGTAGGTGTAGATCACGTCGGGGATGACGCCGTAATTCACATGTCCAGCCTGCCCTGCGATGATTTCGGCGACGGCGACGCCCTCGTCTTCCGCCTTGTGCGCGAGCATTGGACCTTCGATGACGTCGCCTAAGGCGTAGATGCCTTCCGCGCTCGTCCGGTAGCTGCTGTCAACGGCGATACGGCCCTTCTTGTCGGTCTCGATCCCAACCTCGTCTAGCCCCAGCCCATCGGTGTAGGGCGCGCGCCCGACGGCGACCAGCACCACATCCGATTCGACCTCCTGCGCCTCGCCGCCATTTGCCGGCTCGATCGTGGTCTTGACACGGTTGCCGCTTGTATCGACCCCACTCGCCTTGTGACCGAGCGTGAATTCAATGCCCTGCTTCTTGAGGATGCGCATGAACTGTTTGGAGACTTCGGCGTCCATGCCCGGCGTAATCCGGTCCAGGAACTCGACGACCTGTACCTCCGCGCCCAGCCGCCGCCAGACCGAGCCGAGCTCAAGACCGATGATGCCGCCCCCGATCACCAGCATGCTGCCCGGCACTTCGCGCAACTCCAGCGCGCCCGTCGAGGACACGACCCGCTTCTCGTCAATCTCGATGCCCGGCAGGCGGATAACCTCGGAGCCGGTGGCGATGACGATGTTCTCGGTCTCCAGTTCGCTGACCTCTCCGCCCTCGCCCTTGACCTCGACCTTGCCCGGTCCGGCGATGCGGCCCGCGCCGTGATGCGCGGTGATCTTGTTCTTCTTGAAAAGGTACTCGATGCCTTGTGTGTTGCCTGTCACCGCCTCGTCCTTGAAGGCCAGCATCTTCGACAGGTCGAGCTTGGCATTCGCCTCAATGCCCATCGCGGCGAACCCATCGTTCGCCTCCTCGTAGAGCTCGGACGCGTGCAGCAGCGCCTTCGACGGAATGCAGCCGACATTCAGACAGGTCCCGCCATGCGCCTCGCGCTTTTCCACGACTGCGACGTTCATGCCGAGTTGTGCAGCGCGGATCGCGCAGACATAACCCCCCGGGCCGGTTCCGATGACAACCAGATCGTAGCTTTCCGCCATAACGTAGCCTTTCAGCTCATTTCGTTTTTTCGCTGCCGCATTCCAGCAGCCCGCGGCCTTCTCAGATGAGGGTTTCGCCCACAATCACAAGGATTGCCAGTGCTGCCACGCTCCAAACCACAGAGCGCAGACGCCAGCCGAACACGTAACACGGGACGTAAACAAGCCGCGCCGCCAGATAAACCTGTGCTGCCAGCGCCGTGATCGGGCTCGCCGTTGCGCTCACATGCGCGACCAGCACGGCGATGGCGAACAGCGGCAAGGTTTCCAGATGGTTTTCATAGGCGCGGCGAAGCCGTCCGGTCATGACCGTCGCCGGCCGTTCGGGCGCACGGTCGCGCGGGCTCAGGGCATAGCGCGGGCCGTAGTCGAGATTGGCGCGGATCGCATAAAGCGTGAGCTGCGCGAAAGCGAGCAGCACCGCCAGCACCAGCATCACCAGATCGGTCGTCACCGTGCCCCCCCGGAACCAGTCAGATGTCAAGCCCATGGCCGCGTGTCGCCCGGCCGTTACTTTCGCGGCCCTGTCAGTAGGCTGATAGGGCGTCAATCCGCCGCAGGTAGGCGCGCGCGATGCACTGCCTGTCATAGCGGCAAGCGTTGCGCCGGCGCAGCCAGCGACGCTGCGACCGCTTCAAGTCTTCCCTCACGTAATGCGGCAAGCCGAAATAAAGAGAGGCCATTTGCTCGTCGAGGCGGCTCAGCCGGGCGCTATTGCAGATCGCGATTTCCGTGGGCAGTCGCGCTTTCGCACAATCGAAACTCTGCGCTGCAGCAGGGGTGGGTTCCAAGCCGATGATTGCCGCGAACACGACAATGGCACTGCTACTGACAATACGCATGACAGGCGGCCTTTCTTAAAGGTCGAGGAGCAGGCGCTCAGGATCTTCCAGGCTCTGCTTGACGCGCACGAGGAAGGTTACCGCGTCCTTGCCGTCGATGACCCGGTGGTCGTAGGAGAGTGCCAGATACATCATCGGCCGAATCTCGACCGCGCCGTCCACTGCCACCGGCCGTTGCTGGATCGCGTGCATGCCGAGGATGCCGGACTGCGGCGCATTCAGGATCGGCATGGACATCAGTGAGCCGTAGACGCCACCGTTCGAGATCGTGAAAGTGCCGCCCTGCATCTCGTCGATTGTCAGCTTGCCGTCGCGGGCGCGTGCCCCGAAGTCGCTGATTTTCTTTTCGATATCGGGAAAGCTCATGGCATCGGCATCGCGCAGCACCGGCACGACCAACCCGCGATCCGTGCCGACAGCAACGCCGACATGATAGTAATTCTTGTAGATCAGGTCTTCGCCATCGAGTTCGGCATTGACGGCGGGAACTTCCTTCAGCGCATGGCAGCACGCCTTTACGAAAAACGCCATGAAGCCGAGCTTGACCCCGTGCTTCTTCTCGAAACTCGACTTGTTCCGCTCACGCGCTTCCATGATGGCGGACATATCCGCCTCGTTATAGGTGGTGAGCATCGCCGCGTTGTTCTGCGCTTCCTTAAGACGTCGGGCGATTGTCTGGCGCAGCTTGCTCATGCGCACCCGCTCCTCGCGCGCAGCATCCGCCTCGGCGACCGGCTGACGCTCGCGGCGGGCTTCGGCAGGTGTGTTGGCGGAGAGTTGGCCGGACTGTAGTGCGCTCAGCACGTCGCCTTTCAGCAGACGGCCATCCTTGCCGGTCCCCTCGACCCGGCTGGTATCGACCTCGTTTTCCTCGACGAGCTTGCGGACGGCGGGCGACATCGGCTGCACGCCTTCGGCTTTGGGCTCTGACGGCCGCGCCTCGGCATTTTCGCCTTTCGGCTCTTCTTCCTCTGAGCGCTTCTTCTCTTCGGCCTGTGCTGCAGCGGCGCTCTCGTCCGAGGACTCCTTGTTCTGCGTCTTCGCCGCCCCGGCCTCAATCGCGCCCAACAGCGCGCCCACCTCGACCGTTTCGCCTTCATTGACAGATATGCTGGAAATCACACCGGAAACCGGCGCAGGAACCTCCACCGTAACTTTGTCGGTCTCGAGTTCGACGACCGGCTCGTCTTCGTTGACGTGTTCGCCCGATTTCTTGAACCACTGACCGACAGTGGCCTCGGTCACGGACTCGCCCAGCGTCGGCACGCGGATTTCTTCTGCCATCGTCGTCATCCCCTCTGCGCGGCTGCTCTACCAGCAACAAGCCGGCCCCGCGCGTTAAGTCACAAGCTCAGCGCCTCATCGACAAAGGCGCTCAACTCCGCAGCATGCTTGGACATCAAGCCCGTAGCAGTGGCAGCGGCAGCCGGCCGGCCAACGTAACGCGCACGCTTATACTTTGCGTCTATATGGTTGAGAACCCATTCGATGTTTGGCTCGGTGAATGTCCATGCGCCCATGTTCTTTGGTTCTTCCTGGCACCAGACGATCTCAGCGCTGGGGAAGCGGGCGAGTTCGGTGATCAGGGCGCGCGCCGGGAACGGATAGAGTTGTTCCAGGCGCATGAGGTAGATGTCGTCGATACCCCGCTGCTCCCGCTCTTGGAGCAGATCAAAATACACCTTGCCGGAACACAGCACCACGCGCTTGATCTGGTCATCGGCGACAAGCTTCCTGGCGCCGTTTTCGCCCTTGTCCGCATCGTCCCACAACACGCGGTGGAAGGTCGAGCCAGGCCCAAAATCCTCGATCCGGGACGCCACGCGTTTGTGGCGCAGCAAGGATTTGGGCGTCATCAGGATGAGCGGTTTGCGGAAATTGCGATGCAACTGCCTGCGCAGGATGTGGAAATAGTTTGCCGGGCTGGTGCAGTTGGCGACCTGTATGTTGTCTTCGGCACACATCTGCAGGAAGCGCTCCAATCGCGCGGAAGAGTGCTCCGGCCCCTGCCCTTCGTAGCCATGCGGCAGCAGCATCACCAGCCCCGACATGCGCAACCATTTGCGCTCGCCCGATGTGATGAACTGGTCGATGATCACTTGCGCGCCGTTGACGAAGTCGCCGAACTGCGCCTCCCACAGCACCAGCGCATTGGGTTCGGCGAGGCTGTAGCCGTACTCAAAACCCAGGACCGCGAACTCCGAAAGCATAGAGTTGATGACCTCGAAGCGCGCCTGCTCCTGCGAGATGTGGTTCAGCGGGCGGTAGTGCTCCTCGGTTTCCTGATCGACGATGACGGAATGGCGTTGCGAAAAGGTGCCGCGCTCGCTGTCCTGACCGGACAGGCGCACCGGGAAGCCTTCTTGCAGCAGCGTGCCGAAGGCGAGTGCTTCCGCCGTTGCCCAGTCAATGCCCTCGCCGTTCTCGATGGCCTTGCGGCGGTTCGCAAAGACGCGCTGGAGGGTGCGGTGGGCCTTCACGTTGTCGGGTATCGCGGTGATTTTCTCGCCGATGCTTTTCAGCTCATCAAGGTCCACGTCTGTCTTGCCGCGCCGCGGGCCTTCATCCGCAAAGCCAATCCCCGCCCAGCGCCCATCGAGCCAGTCCGCGCGGTTCGGCTTGTAGGATTCCGCCGACTCGAACTCCGCTTCCAGCGTGCTGCGCGCCTCGGAGCGCATCACGTCGATTTCCGATCGCTCGAACAGCCCTTCCTCGACCAGTTGATCCGCATAGATGTCCACCACCGGGCGATGCTGCCGAATGCGCTTGTACATCAGCGGCTGGGTGAAGGACGGCTCGTCGCCCTCGTTGTGGCCGTGGCGGCGGTAGCAGAACATGTCGATCACGACCGGCTTGTGGAACCGCTGGCGGAACTCCGTTGCCACCTTCGCGACATGGGTCACGGCCTCGGGGTCATCTCCGTTGACGTGGAATATCGGCGCCTCGACCATGCGCGCAACATCCGAGGGGTAAGGCGAGGAGCGGCCGAAGCGCGGGGCGGTGGTAAAGCCGATCTGGTTGTTGACGATGAAATGAATCGATCCGCCGGTGCGGTGCCCGCGCAGCCCCGACAGGCCCAGGCATTCCGCAACGACTCCCTGGCCGGCAAAAGCCGCATCGCCATGCAGCAGCAGCGGCAGAACCTTGGTGCGATCGCTGTCATGATGCTGGTCCTGCTTTGCGCGGACCTTGCCGAGCACGACCGGGTCGACCGCCTCCAGATGCGACGGGTTGGCGGTCAGCGACAGATGCACCTCGTTGCCGTCGAAGGCGCGGTCGGACGATGTGCCGAGGTGATATTTGACGTCACCGGAGCCTTCCACCTCCTCGGGATGGGCCGAGCCACCCTTGAACTCGTGGAAGATCGCGCGGTAGGGCTTGCCCATCACATTGGCGAGCACATTCAGCCGGCCGCGATGGGGCATGCCTATGACAATTTCGCGCAGGCCCAGATTGCCGCCGCGCTTGATGATCTGTTCCAGCGCCGGAACCATCGCCTCCGCGCCATCAACACCGAAGCGCTTGGTTCCCGTATATTTCTTGTCGAGATAGCTTTCGAACGCTTCTGCGTCCACCAGCTTGCGTAAGATCGCTTCCTTGCCGCGGCGGGTGAATTGCACCTCCTTGCCGACGCCCTCGATGCGCTCCTGCAGCCAGGCCTTCTCCTCCGGCACGGAGATATGCATGAACTCGATGCCGATAGGCCCACAATAGGTGCGCCGCAGAATTTCGACGATCGTGCGCAAGGTTGCGGTCTCAAGCCCGAGGACGTTCTCGAGGTAGATTTCTCGGTCGTAGTCCTCTTCGGTGAAGCCGTAGCTCTTCGGGTCCAGTTCCGGATGGTCAACCGGCGGAGTGAGCTTGAGCGGGTCCAGATCGGCGGAGAGGTGCCCGCGCACACGGTGGGAGCGGATCAGCATCAGCGCGCGCACGGAATCCCGCACCGCGCGCATGACCTCTTCTTCGGCGATTGCGACGCCTTCAGCCTGCGCCCTGCCGCGGATCTTCTCCTCGACATCCGACGCCGTCCGGCTCCAATCGCCGGTCAGCGCCGCGAGCAGTTCTCCGTCACCATCTATGCTGACATGCTCCGGCTTCCAGGACGGGCCTCGATGCTCGGCCAGCACAGTGTCGCGCTGGTCCTTGAGCCCGGCGAAGAAGCGGCGCCATTCGGCATCGACCGTGCCGGGATTGTCCTGATACCGCGCGTAAAGGTGCTCCACATACGCCGCATTGGTGCCGTGAAGGAAAGAACTGAGAGCGAAGACGTCGTTGAGTTGCTGCTTGCGCATGGTCGGGTCCGTTCGTATCCCGGCGCGCCGAAAGCGCGCCCTGCTGTCACGGAGCATATAATCGTTTCGCGGCTTCTTCCCACTCAAGGAGCCATGAAACCGCTGAATTTCTTGTGACCTCAGGTCATGACACGATGCGCGCGCCGGCTCACGCCTTCTGCAGGAACTCCACCAATGTCGAGCCAAGCGCGGCAGGGCTGTCGGCGACCGCGATTCCAGCCGAGCGCATCGCCTCGATCTTGTCTTCCGCGCCGCCGCTGCCGCCGGCCACGATCGCGCCGGCGTGACCCATGCGCCTTCCCGGCGGCGCGGTCAACCCGGCGATGAAGCCCACGGTAGGTTTCTTAACCGCTGATGCCTTCAGGAAGGTGGCCGCTTCTTCCTCGGCCGCGCCACCAATCTCCCCAATCATGATGATCGAATGCGTCTCGTCGTCGGCGAGGAACATTTCCAGCACCTCGATGAACTCCATGCCTTTCACCGGGTCGCCGCCGATACCCACGCAGGTCGACTGGCCCAGCCCGGCAGCGGTGGTCTGCGCAACCGCTTCGTAGGTCAGCGTGCCGGAGCGCGAAACGATGCCAACCGAGCCGGGTTTGTGGATGTGGCCGGGCATGATGCCGATCTTGCACTGGTCAGGGGTGATCACGCCGGGGCAGTTCGGTCCGATCAGGCGCGTCTTGGAACCGTGCAGCGCGCGCTTGACCCGCACCATGTCGAGCACCGGAATGCCTTCGGTGATCGCGACCACGAGAGGCACCTCCGCATCGATCGCTTCGAGGATCGCGTCGGCGGCGAAAGGCGGCGGCACATAGATCGCGCTTGCGGTCGCGCCGGTCTTTTCGACCGCCTCGGCCACGGTGTCGAAGATCGGCAGGCCGAGGTGCTCGCCCCCGCCCTTGCCCGGCGTCACACCACCCACAACCTTGGTGCCGTAGGCTAGCGCCTGCTCGGTATGGAACGTCCCGTGACTGCCTGTGATGCCCTGGGTAATCACTTTCGTGTTGCTGTCGACAAGCACCGCCATAAATTCAACCTTTTCGTTTCGTTGTCGCTGTCGGCTTGTTCATCAGTTTTCGGCGTAGCTCTGCTGACCCTCGTGAAAGCCGCCGGCCGGGGTATTATCGGCGAAGGGGTTGAGCGCGCGCACCGTCCCGTAGGTCTGGCCGTGGTTGAGGTCCTCGGTGTAGACCACCGGCGCGCCGAGGCTTTCCGCCGCCGCGACGATCGCGCCGTCCCAATATGAGAGACCATAGCGCTGCGACATGAGGGCGCCGAGCTTGACGAGGGCGGGGCTAATCTCCGCGCACGGAAAAACTTCGAACTGCTCGATCCAGTCCAGCGCTGCGGCAGGCGTCAAGGGAACTTCGGCCTTGCGGGTTGCTACCACGTAGAACTCCTGTAGCACCTGCGCGGACAGACCAAACGACTCGTTCGCGAGCAGATCAACCGCGATCTTCATCTTCCTCGTCCCGGTCGGGCTCTGCAAAGCCGCGTAAATCAGGATGTTGGTGTCGAGGAAGCACGCCACGTTCATAAATCTCGTCCCGGTTC
>CAZYYQ010000013.1:0-23343 GCA_964651275.1 uncultured Hyphomicrobiaceae bacterium
TCGCGTCGATCGCGTCGATCACCGGCAACAGCGCATTCGCATCGAGGTCCGGCACGCGGCCCGTCACCACCACGCTGCGCTGGTCCGCTGCGATGAAGCGGCGCACGAGGTTTTCGGGCAGCATCTCGACATACTGCTTCAACGTCGCAATGGAGTCGTCGCCGCCGCGCTCCAGCCATTGGCGAAGGGTCTCGACCGACCACACATTGCCGACGCCGGACTGCCGCTCGACAATCGCATGAACCTTGCGAATGACCTCAAGCGCTTGCGCGTCGAACACCTGCGCGCCCTGCGGGAACTCGATGAGGATATGCACCGGGTTCGCGCCGGTCAGTTTCGCGTCGAGCCGCCCGCTGGCTTCGAGCGCCTGTTCCCGGTCGGGCACCTGGTCGGCGAGCCGGTAGCGCGGCTCCAGCGTCAGGTGGGCATAGCCGAACACGACGATCAGCACGACGCTGAGGCCAGCGAAGAATGCCGGCCGCGCGGTAACCCGATCCGCGATCCACTCGCACAGCCGGCGAAGAGCCTTCATCGCCGCATCGCCTCCAGTGAGTGGCTCGGGGATGAGAGGCCCCCGATGATTGCCAAGCAGCAACATGCCGAGCAGCGGCACCACCGTGATGACAGCGATATAAGCTATGACGCAGGAAAGCGCGCCGGCCGCGCCGAATGTCCGGATCAGCGCGGAGTCGGAAAACAAAAGCGTGATGAAGGAAGCCGCTGCGGTCGCCACCGTCAGCACGCAGGCCGGGCCGACCGTGAGGATCGCATATCGCAGCGCGGCGACCTTGCCGTCACCCGCAACCAGCCGGTCGCGCATGGCGAAGGTGATCTGCATGGTGTCGGAGAACGCCATCACCATGATCAGCGGCGACATCACGCTGAGGAACAGGTTGAGCCGGAAATCCAGCCACCCAAGGAAGCCGAGCGACCACAGGATCGCAAGCGCAGGCGGCGCGGCGGCGATAATGACGAGCGAAAGCCGGCGGAAGAACACCATCGCGATCAGCGCGCCGATCGCGAATCCGAGGCCGTTATACACGAGCCTATCGCGCTCCACCGCGTTGCGGATTTCAAGCTGCATGACCGGTGCACCGGAGAGTTTGGCCCTCAGACCGGTGCCCTCAAGCGCCTGGTCCACGGTCTGCTGTATCTCGCCGATGACATCGCGCAGCGCCCCGCCCTCAACCGCCTCACGCTGTAGCGCAATCACGATCAGGGCGAGTTCGCCGTCGTCGGAAAGCAGCTTGTCGCGCAGGATCTCGTTGGCGCGGATCTGATTGATCAACTGATCGAAGGCCTCACCTTCCGGCAATTCCGCGGGAAACAGCGGGGGCGGCACCTCGCCGTCCTTCGGCGGCTGGCGCGCGGAAAACAGCGAGACGATGCCCGCCTGCGCATCGAGGAACTGCAATTCGAGCACCAGATCGCGCAGCTTCTGAAGCGCATCCCGCGTAAGGAGGTTTTCACCCTCCACCACCACCAGCACATCGAACTCGCTGGATGGAAACCGGCTCGAAAGCGTCTCGTAGGTCTTGAACTCTTTCGTGTCGGTGCGGAACAGCTCCGTCAGGGAATCTTCGACCTTCAGCCGGTTGTAGCCGACATAGGTGAGCGCGGTGACTGTCGCGAGCACCAGAAATACCACGATCGGCGCAGCCAGCGGCAACAGGCCCAACCGCTCCAGTCCGAGGCCGATCCGCCGCTGATGTTTCTGCTGCTGCGCCAAGGGCGGACATCCTCATCGGCTACAAAACGCGGGCCGGTCATCACTCGGTTCGCCAGCTATGGTAATCGGTTTTGGGTTGGCCTGCACCGCGCTTTCCGCTCACGCGGCAAATTGGACACGCCTTTTCCGGCCCTTGGGACGTCGCGCGCAATCTATAGATCATGCGACAGCGAGAGCGTATGCTACGACATGTAGGGGAGCGCCAATTAGCTAAATGGGGCAGTGGGAGCCATGACACAGCCAGCAACAACCGATGCGGCGGGGCTCGCCGCGCTGTCGACCGGGCTGGCGCCATCCTACCCGACAATTATGTTCGGCATCGGCGTCACCTTCATCTGGGGTTTCGTCTGGGCGGGCGTCATGCGCGATCAGGAAAACCAGCCCCTGCCCTCCAGCTTCGCGGCGAAGCTGTTCTTCGCCTTGAGCCTGAGCGTGCTCTATCTCGGACTCGTGATCGGCGGTTTCCTCGCGCCTGAAGTTCTCCAGAACCTGAAGTTTCTCGGGCTGAACGACCTGCCAGAGAACATCATCCGGCAGATCCCGCTGTTCGCGATCATATTCATGGGCGCGCTGTACTCGCTGCCTCAAGTCAAGGACATCGCGCAGAGATACGCGATCCTGCTGCATAATGCGCAGTACCGCTACAGCGACGAGATCGTGCTGCAACGACATCTCCAGACCTGTGCGTTCGCGCCGAGCCAGGATGAGCTTTCGAGCAACATCGACTATATCCGCCAGTTCGATGTCTACATTACCGACCGGGACCATGCCTCGCTGAAGCTCGATGCCGTCAGCGCATGGCGCAAGGTCGCCTCGCTCCTGCGGCTGCTCGAGGACGAATGCCGCGCCAGCAACTCGGTGCTTTCAGGCGCCGAGCGCGAGGAGGTGGCGCGGCTCGCCGAAGCGCACCGGCGCAAGACCCAACTCGCGATGAATATCGTGCGAATGGTCGAGCATCTGGATGCCCACCAGAACTCCGACCAGAACATCAAGCAGATTGCCGCCCAGCTCGGCAACGTCTCGCATCTCGATCGCGAGCGTGTGGTCTCAAGCGAGGAACTGGCGCGCGAAATCCTCGTGCAACTGGAATTGAGCGGCACATCCGACGGGCCGCAAACACCGCTGCGTCTCAGCATGAAACAGATGAACGAGCACCTCGGCAAGATCGAGCGGTATTTCCTCACGGAGTATCAGTTGCTGCTGGAAAACGCGGCAAAGCTTGCCTCCAAGGCGATCATCCGCGCCGGGGACCGCGCGCCCGAGCGGCTCGCCGAGGTCAAGAAGATCGGGTTCACAGGCCTTGGCGAGATCCAGCGAGTCAATTTCGACAACGTGATCTATGTGCTGATGACCACCTTCGCGTTGGCTTTCGGCGGGCTTACCCTGCTGTTCACGGTGCTCGCCCGCCCGGTCAACACCTCGCTGATCTCCAGCATCGCGCTGACCGTCTCGCTCGCCGCGCTGATCGGCGCGATGTGGGGGTCGCGGCGCAGCCTCGTGGAGCGCCAGAAGACTCCATGGTCATCCTATATCGCCGCGGGTCTGGTCGGTGTGCTGGGTTTCTGCATCGTGCACGGCACGCGCTTCATCATGAACGGGCGGGAAACGCTGGAGCGATTGGCCGAGCGCTTCACTCAGAACCTTTCGACATATGTCGATCTCGGACTGATAAAGTCCGAACAGGTTACGCAATACACGCGCGAGGCGGTGCTGGACTGGGGCATCATCAGCTACATGTGGGAGATACTGCCCTGGTCGGTGAGCGTGTTCTTTTTGACGGTCGGAATCTGCTGGCTGGCGCGGATGCCGGAGTGGCCATGGGCGAAGAAAAACAGGCTTTATGAGCGGCTCAGCGATGGCGCCTTCACCGGCCTGATCTACGCGCTCGGCGGGATCGCCGCGACGCTTGCGCATATAGCGCTCAACACCGGCTCGGGGCTCGCAACTCAGGCGCGTATCCTGCAGGATACCGGCGCGGCGGTCGACGTGTTCTTCAGCAGCTTCCGCATGATGAGCTTCGTCATCGGTTTTGCCATTGGCGCAATCATCATCCGCGAAGTGAGGCAGATCGCCCACACGCAACTGATCGCGGGGAACGAGCAGGACAGCGCCAGGGAACCTGCGCGGCCCGACTTCACACCCGTTGGCACGCAGGTGGCTGTGGCAGAGACTGCACCGGCCACCAGCCAGGCGCTCGCCCGCACCGACTGAGAGGGCGGGAAGGATCGGCGTGTATCAGGGGCAGGCGACGTGCAGAGCCTGGTAGCGCGCCAGTTCTTCCGGGGGCGCCTCGATGCCTAGCCCCGGCGCCGCGCCGAGCCTCCACTCGCCCCCTGCCAGATACGTGGAGACCGGGGCGATCGCGTCGCGCAGCGGGTTCGGGTTGACGTCTACCTCCAGCAACCCGTCGCCGCCTGCCGCCGCGAGTAAGTGCGCCGAGGCCAGCAGGCCGATGCCGCCGCCGAGGAAATGCGGGCAATAGGTGCGCCCCGCCGTGATCGCCGCGCGCGCGACCGCGAAACACTGACTCACGCCGCCCCATTTCGCCACATCCGGCTGGATCACCGACAGGATGCTTGCCGAGATCGCGCGGTCAAAGGCTTCCCGACCGGCGATGTTCTCGCCGCCGGCGAGCGGCACGTCGCTGAGCGAGGCCAACTCCAGCCAATCTTCCTCCGGCGCATCGACCGGCAACGGCTCTTCGAGCCAGCCCAGCGCGCCGGCATCCACGCCTGCAAGGAACCGGGCGGCCTGCTCGCGGCTCCACGCCTGATTGGCATCGGTAAACAGCCGCTCGCCCCGTGCCAGCGTGCCTGACAGGCGGTTGACCTTCCCGGCTTCGTCCGATGCGCCGAACCCGACCTTCACCTTGAAAGCCAGGAAGCCCGCCGCGCGTGCCTGCGCGATCACGGCTGCCGCGCCGCGCAGTGCGATCCCGCTGGCATAGGCCGGCACATACTCCGGCGCTTCAGCATTGAGAAAACGGCAGAGCGGCATGCCAGCCCGGCGCGCGCTCATGTCCCAGACTGCGGTGTCCAGACCGGCGATAACCTGCCGGAATGGGCCAAACTCGCCCGACTGCACCATCGCCGTATGCGTGCGCGCGGTGAGCTTTTGATAAAGCTCGCAAGGGCGCGTGAACGGCGTCGCGAGCGCCAGATCGGCCATGTCGCGCGCCAGCAGATTGGCGCGATGCTCCGCGCCCGCCGCTGGCCAGTTGGCGAAAATCTCACCCCAGCCAAACGCCCCGCCGCTATCCTCCACCCGCACGAACACCGCCGGGCGGTCGCGCATGATGCCGAACGAAGTCGCGACCGGGACCGCGATCGGTACGCGGTACACGAACGCTTCGATACGCCGCAGTGCCAATTCTTCGGTCACGCGAAAACCCCCAAGAACCGCTGAGGTCGCGCGACGTCGCGCGAAGCTTACATCACTAACACAGGATAGAGCGAGGCAACCAGCAGCACGCCCATGGTGAGATTGAAGCTGCGCAGCCGCGTCTGGTTCGTCAGAACCCGCTGCGCCTGCTGACCGAGTACGGCCCAGCAACTCACCGACGGTAGATTGGTCAGGGCGAAGACCAGCGCGGCAATGGCCACGCCCTCCAGACCCGGCGCAGGCAAATAGACGCTGATCGCCGTCAGCGCCATCGCCCAGCCCTTCGGGTTGACCCACTGGAACGCAGCGGCCTGGAAGAACGTCATCGGGGTGCCGGAGTTGGCCTTGCCGCGTGGCGCGGCGGCCGTCGCGATCTTCCATGCCAGGAACAGCAGATAGGCGACGCTCACCACCTTCAGGATCGTATAGGCCACCGGGTAGGCATCGAACACGCCCATCAGCCCGGCCCCCACCAGAAAGATCATGAAGGCATGGCCTATGCTCACGCCCAGCATGTGCGGGATTGTCCGGCGCACGCCGAAATTCGCGCCCGAGGCCATCAGCATCAGATTGTTGGGGCCGGGCGTGATTGAAGAGACGAAGGCGAAGGCGATCAGGGCTGTGACGATCTCGGTGCTCATGGCCATGGGTCCAATTTCGTGGCTTACGACGCAATAATATGCGATCATCATCACAAGTTGATTGCTTTTTTCAGGCATATATCGCTGAATCGCGCACCAAAATGGCGAATATCGACTCTACAGACGAGAAAATATTGCGCGAACTCGTCCGCGATGGCCGCATCAGCAACACGAAGCTGGCCGAGCGGGTTGGGCTGTCCTCGTCGGCATGCCTGCGCCGGGTTCAGGAGCTCGAACGCGCCGGCGTGATCCGCGGCTATCGCGCCGTGCTTGACCGGGCCGCGCAGGGGATCGGCTTCATCGCCTATATCGCCGTGGGGCTGTCCGATCATTCCAAGGGCGCGCAGGAGGCGTTCGAGCGATCCATCGCCACCGCGCCGGAAGTGGTTGAATGCCACAACGTCACCGGAACGATTGAATACCTGCTGCGGGTCGAGGTCGCCGACCTCGCCGCGTACAAGGTGTTCCATACCGACGTGCTCGGGACGCTGCCGCAGGTCACAGCGATCACCTCCTACGTCGTGATGGAATCGCCCAAGGACGAGCGGGCGTGAGGCTCAAAACTGCTCTGCGCAGGGGATCGGGGCGGAAACGACCTCGCGCATGATAGCCTTACAGACTTGCGCTCCCTTCCCACAAGAGCAAGGATTCAACATGCCGATCACTCCCGAAACCGCGTTTCAGGCGGCAAACCTGCTGGCCATCGTCGGCTGGCTCGTCCTGGCGCTTGGCGTGGTCTTGAACGCAAGGGTGCTACGCGTCGCGGTCGCCGGACGGCTCGTGCCGCTGCTGCTTGCGATCGCCTACGCCGTGGTGCTCGTGACGAACTGGCCCTCAGGCGGCATGGAGAGCTTCTCGTCGCTCGCCGGCATTGCGTCGCTGTTCTCCTCGCCCTGGCTTCTTCTGGCGGGCTGGCTGCATTATCTCGCCTTCGACCTGTTCATCGGAGCATGGGCCGCACAAGATGCCGCCGAGCGCGGCCTCCCGCGCGCCCTGCTGATCCTTGTGCTGCCCGCGATCCTGTTCGCCGGGCCGTTGGGCCTTGCGCTCTGGCTGGCGCTGCGCCAGTTCTGGTTTGCGCGGCCAGTATCTGCCAAATGAAAAACTTGGTATCCCGCGAAGAGGCCGCGGCTAACCTGCGCGCCGTCGTGGTGGGCCTTCTGGGGGGCGTGGCCTTCGACATTATGGGCGTGCCCGGCGCATATCTGAGCGGCGCGATCCTCGCTTGCGCCGCGTTCGCGCTTGCCGGCGTGCGCAAGCTTACGATCGCGCAGCCCGTCAGGAGTGCCGCACTGCTCGTGCTGGGCGTCGTGGTCGGGACGACCGTCACGACCGAAACGCTTGCCTCGCTGCCGCAATGGCCGGTCTCGCTGGCGGCGCTCGCAATTGCCATGGCCGGGTTGGTCATCGTACTGCCGCGCTATTTCACGCGCGTGCATGACATCGACCCGTCTACGGCAAAGCTGTGCGCGATTCCCGGCGCGCTGTCGGTCGTCATAGCGCTGGCGGATGAACTCGACGTCGATGAGCGGCGCGTCGCCGTGTTGCAGTCGCTTCGCCTTGCGATCCTGATGATGATGGTGCCGCTGATGGTCAGCGCCGGCCTTGGCGGGGTCGATCCGCGTCCATCCGCGCCGCCGCTCCCCTGGCATCTGCTCGTGATGCTGTTCGCCACATCGGGCCTCGGCGCCCTCGCCGCGCGAAAACTCGCCATGCCTGCGCCATTCCTCACCGGCCCGCTGATCGTCTCGGGCGCGCTGTTTGGCTCAGGGGTTCTCGAAGGCAGCCTACCCAGCCCGCTGATTGCCGGGGCGTTCCTCGTGATGGGTGCATCGGTCGGGGTGCGGTTCGCCGATGTCGACCGCGCCTATCTCGCCGCATGCGTCAGCGCGAGCGCCGGCGGCATCGGTATCGCCGTCGCGCTGACCGCGGCGGTCGCATGGCCGGTCGCCGCATGGCTGGGCATTCCGTTCATCCAGATGTGGCTAGCGATCGCGCCGGGCGGGCTGGACACCATGATCGCGCTGGCGCTGGCGCTCGGCGTCGATCCGGCCTTCGTCGCCGGGCATCAGTTTGTCCGGCTGATCGGGTTATTCATGATCGTGCCGATCCTGTTTCGCGGGGCGGCACGGAGTTGACTTGCCGCCCCGAACACCCGGTTCACGCCTTGACGGGATCGACCGCCACCTGACGCGCGCCGGGGTGGGTGATGACGGTGGAGGCCAGCGCCGCACCGGCATTGCCTGCCTCGTTCAGCGACTGGCCGCGCACCAGCCCGCCGAGGAAACCCGCCGCAAATGCATCGCCCGCGCCCGTGGAATCGACGACACGCTGAACAGGCAGCGCGGGGATGAACGCGCCTTCCTGGGCATTGGCGACCATGGCGCCCTTTTCGCTCATCGTCACGGCTGCGACCTCAACATGCATGCACGCCCAGTCGAGCGCATGCCGAGCCGACTGCATGCCCGAGAGCGCATCCATCTCTGCTTCGTTTCCAATCAGGATATCGCAGTAGTCCGTAACGAAATCGAGCATCGCCTTGCTGTTCCGGCCGACGCAGCCGGCATCCGATGGCGTGAGCGCGATCAGACCGCCGGCGGCCTTGGTGCGTGCCGCCGCCGCGTTGATGGTTGCGCCGCCTTCAGGTGAATCCCAGAGATAGCCCTCGACGATCAGCAGCCCCGGCGTCGCATCCAGCGCGTGATCGACATCATGCGGGGTGAGCGCCTGCGCCGCGCCGAGATAGGTGCTCATGGTGCGCTCGCCGTCCGGCGTCACCAGAACGACGCAGCGCCCCGTCCCGTCACCGGACCCCCCGTCGTACACCGGCGTGGTGAACCGGACGCCCAGCGCCTCGAGATCCGCGCGGAACGCTGCTCCGAGATCATCCTCGGCCACCTTGCCGATGTAGCCGCAGTCAAGGCCGAGCCCGCGTATATGGGCGATCGTGTTGGCCACCGACCCCCCGGACTGGCGCAGCCCCGGTCCGACCTCGGCATAGAGCGCATCGGACTCGGCGCGACCGACGAGATGCATGCCGCCATGCGTCAGTGCATGGCGCGTGATGGCGTCGTGCTCGACCATCGCCACAACGTCGACGAGCGCATTTCCAAGGCCGATCACCGGCCCTTCGATCCGTTTCATGTGATTGCCAGCCGGGCGGTTTATCCCCCGGCCGCCCCTGTATCATGGATTAGTAGCGGTAATGTTCCGGCTTGAACGGCCCCTGCGGCGTCACGCCGATATAGCTGGCCTGCTCCTCGTTCAGTTCGGTAAGGCGCACGCTGAGCTTTTCCAGATGGAGCCGCGCAACCTTCTCATCGAGCGATTTCGGCAGCACATAAACCTCGTTCTTGTACTGCTCGCCCTTGGTCCAAAGCTCGATCTGCGCGAGCACCTGGTTGGTAAAGCTCGCCGACATCACGAAGCTGGGGTGGCCAGTGGCGTTGCCGAGGTTGAGCAACCGACCCTCCGACAGCAGGATCATGCGCTTGCCGTCGGGGAACTCGATCATGTCCACCTGCGGCTTGATATTGGTCCATTTGTGGTTCTTCAGGCCGGCAACCTCGATCTCATTATCGAAATGGCCGATATTGCCTACGATGGCCATATCCTTCATTTCGCGCATGTGGTCGATCTTGATGACATCCTTGTTGCCAGTCGCGGTAATGAAGATATCCGCACTACCGACGACGTCCTCAAGCTGTACGACCTCGAAGCCGTCCATGGCGGCCTGTAGCGCGCAGATCGGGTCAATCTCGGTGACCTTCACGCGAGCGCCCGCGCCGCGCAGGCTCGCCGCCGACCCCTTGCCGACATCGCCGTAGCCGCAGACCACAGCGACTTTGCCGGCCATCATGGTGTCGGTCGCCCGACGGATGCCGTCGACGAGGCTTTCCTTGCAGCCATACTTGTTGTCGAATTTCGATTTGGTGACGCTGTCGTTGACGTTGATCGCCGGGAACGGCAGCCGGCCCTGCTTCATGAGCTGATAGAGCCGGTTGACGCCGGTGGTGGTCTCCTCGGTGACGCCGCAGATCGCGTCGCGCTGCTCCTTGAACCAGCCGGGCGAGGCCTGCATGCGCTTCTTGATCTGCGCGAACAGCGCTTCTTCTTCCTCGTTGGACGGGCTGGCGATCAGGTCGGTCTCGCCTTCCTCTACGCGCGCGCCGATGAGGATATACATCGTAGCATCGCCGCCATCATCGAGGATCATGTTGGTCGGCTCGCCATCCGGCCACTGGAAGATCGCATCGGTGTAGGACCAGTAGTCCTCAAGGCTCTCGCCCTTGATTGCAAACACGGGAACGCCCGTCTCGGCGATGGCGGCGGCCGCGTGATCCTGCGTCGAGAAGATGTTGCACGAGGCCCAACGGACCTGCGCGCCGAGCGCGGTGAGCGTCTCGATCAGCACGGCGGTCTGCACGGTCATGTGCAGCGAGCCGGAGATGCGCGCGCCTTTCAGCGGCTGCGACGCGCCGAATTCCTCGCGCGCGGCCATGAGGCCGGGCATCTCGGTCTCGGCGATGTCGATTTCCTTGCGCCCGTACTCCGCGAGCGACATATCCTTGACGGCGTAGTCTACGCCGCCGGACGGTCTGGTTTCAGCAAGTGCCATTCTCAATGTCTCCATTCAAATTCGGTTCAAGTGTGTGATGAACGCGCCCCCGCGCCGCGGTTATTCCGCCGCGATTTTCGCGCCGAATTCGCGCGCGAGGTCTGCCGCGAGGTCAGTGCGCTCCCACGAGAAACCGCCGTCGTCTTCGGCGTGGCGTCCGAAATGGCCATAGGCCGCGGTGCGCGCGTAGATCGGGCGCAGCAGATCGAGGTGCTCGCGGATGCCGCGCGGCGTCAGCCGCACCATTTCACGCAGCGTCTTGCCAAGCTTGTCGTTGTCCACCTTGCCAGTGCCGTAGGTCTCGACATAGACCGCAACCGGCTCCGGGACGCCAATCGCATAGGCGAGCTGGATCAGGCATTTGTCCGCCAGTCCCGCCGCGACGACATTCTTGGCGAGGTAGCGCGCGGCATAGGCCGCTGAGCGGTCAACCTTGGACGGGTCCTTGCCAGAGAACGCGCCGCCGCCATGCGGGGCTGCGCCGCCATACGTGTCGACGATGATCTTGCGCCCGGTGAGACCCGCATCGCCGTCCGGCCCGCCGATCACGAAGCGCCCTGTCGGGTTGACGAACAGCCGGTCGTCGGGAAGCTCCCAGCCCTCCAGTGCGGCGGCGCTGACATAGGGCTTGACCATCTCGCGGACCTCGTCCTGGCTCAGATCCTCGGCGTGCTGCGTCGAGACAACGACAGTGTCGAGGCCGGCCGGCTTGCCGTTTACGTATTTCAGTGTGACCTGGCTCTTGGAGTCCGGGCCGAAGCCGGGCTGCTCGCCGGATTTCCGGTCCTCGGCCATCAACCGCAGGATCTTGTGCGCGAACTCAATGGGCGCGGGCATCAGTTCTTCTGTCTCGTTGCAGGCATAGCCGAACATGATGCCCTGATCGCCTGCGCCTTCCTCGCCCTTTTCGCCTTCATCGACGCCCATCGCGATGTCGCTGGACTGCGCATGCAGCCGGTTGACGATTTCGCAGGTGCGCCAGGAAAAGCCCTCCTGGTCGTAGCCGATGTCCTTGATCGCATTGCGGGCGATCTCCTCGACGCGCCCGCGCACCGCATCCGGTCCGCGCACCTCGCCGGCGATCGTCACATGATCGGTCGTCGCCAGCGTCTCGGCGGCGACGCGGCATTCCGGATCGGCAGCGAGATAGGCATCGAGGATCGAATCCGAGATGCGGTCGCAGACCTTGTCCGGGTGGCCTTCGGAAACCGACTCGCTGGTGAACAGCCATGTCTTGTTGCTTGTCATTCTCTTCTCTCTCCTTTGTCCTTATGTTGATGGAGCCGCGCGCACTGGCGCGCAGCGATGCACCCTCAAGCCGTTCTGCGCAGCCCTGGCTGCGGCGAATAGGCGAGGTTCGGGGCGAGCCAGGTTTCGACGTCGTCGAGTTCCATCCCCTTGCGCGCGGCATAGTCCGCGACCTGGTCCGCACCGATCCGGCCGACGCCGAAATAGGCGCTGTCGGGATGGGCGAAGTAAAGCCCCGACACTGCGGCGGCGGGCCACATCGCGCAGGATTCGGTGAGGCGCAACCCGGTGTGTTTCTCGGCCTGAAGCAGGTCGAACAGCACGCGCTTCTCGGTGTGGTCCGGGCAGGCCGGATAGCCGGCCGCCGGACGGATGCCGCGATAGGCTTCCGCAATCAGCGCCGCATTGTCGAGAGCCTCCTCCGGGGCATAGCCCCAGAATTCCCGGCGAACCCGCGCGTGCATGTATTCCGCGAACGCTTCGGCAAGACGATCAGCGAGGGACTGCGCGAGGATAGAGTCGTAATCGTTGCCCTCGTTCTTCAAACGCTCGGCGATCTGGTGAACCTCCGGACCGGAGGTGACGGCGAAGCCGCCAAGCCAGTCGGGCGTGCCTTCCGGCGCGACGAAATCCGACAGGCAGTAATTCGGGCGGCCCCGGCTCTTGCTGCCCTGCTGACGCAGCATGCTAAAGCGCGCCAGCGGCTTGCGGCGGTCCTCGCCGGTCCACACGGTTATGTCGTCGCCGCGCGAATTCGCTGGCCACAGACCGATCACCGCGCGCGGGCGGAACCATTGCTCGTCCGCAATGCGCCTCAGCATGACCTGCGCGGCGTCGTAGAGCTCGCGCGCCGTCTCGCCCTTGGCCGGATCATCGAGGATGTCGGGGAACTTCCCTTTCATCTCCCAGGTGTAGAAGAACGGCGTCCAGTCGATATACGGCACAAGGTCATCGACCTTCACGTCGTCGAACACCTTCAATCCGCTGACATTCGGCTTGGGCGGCGTGTATTCGCCCCAGCGTCCGTCGAAGGCATTGGCCCTGGCCTCCGCGATCGGGATCGTCGGGCGCGTCTTCTGCTCGCCGCTGCCGCGCGCCTTCACCTGCCCGTCGGCGATCTCGGCCAGGTATTGCGTCCGGCGGTCCTTCGACAACAGCCGCGCAACCACGCCGACGGCCTTCGAGGCATCGTCCACATGGATGACGCCGTGGTCATATTCCGGCGCGATCTTCAGCGCGGTGTGCTTCTTGGAAGTGGTCGCGCCGCCGATCAGCAGCGGCAGGTCGAGGCCCGCGCGCTGCATCTCCGAGGCGACCTCCACCATCCGGTCGAGCGAGGGTGTGATCAGGCCGGACAGGCCGATGATATCGACATGTTCCTCGCGCGCCTTGGAGATGATATCCTCGGTCGGGACCATCACACCCATGTCGACGACGTCGTAGTTATTACATTGCAGAACGACGCCGACGATGTTCTTGCCGATATCGTGCACGTCGCCCTTCACGGTCGCCATCAGCACCTTTCCCTTGGCGGAGGTGTCGCCGGCGAGGCGCTTTTCCTCCTCCATGTAGGGGATCAGGTGTCCCACCGCGGTCTTCATGACGCGCGCGGACTTCACCACCTGCGGCAGGAACATCTTGCCCGCGCCGAACAGGTCGCCGACGACGTTCATGCCGTCCATCAACGGGCCTTCGATCACGTCCAGAGGGCGCTCGGCGCGCTGGCGCGCTTCTTCGGTGTCGTCGATGACAAAATCGGTGATGCCGTGCACGAGCGCGTGGCGAAGCCGCTCCTCCACGGGCTGCTCGCGCCATTTCGGGTCGGCTTTCTTCTGCGCCTCACCCGAACCGCGGTACTTGTCAGCGATGGCCAGCAGGCGTTCGGTCGCGTCGTCGCGACGGTTCAGGATCACGTCCTCGACATGCTCGCGGAGTTCGTCCGGGATATCGTCATAGACCGTGATCTGGCCGGCATTGACGATGGCCATGTCCATGCCGGCCCTTATCGCGTGATAGAGGAACACCGAATGCATGGCCTCGCGGACCGGATCATTTCCGCGGAACGAGAACGAGATGTTCGACAGCCCGCCCGACACCGAAGCATAGGGCAGCTTATCCTTGATCATGCGGGTCGCATCGATGAAGGCGACGGCATAGTCGTTATGTTCCTCGATGCCGGTGGCGACTGCGAAGATGTTGGGGTCGAAGATGATGTCCCACGCATCGAAGCCGGCCTTGTCGATAAGCAGATGATAGGCGCGCTCGGAGATCGCGAACTTGTGCTCGGCGGTTTCGGCCTGCCCCTGTTCGTCGAAGGCCATCACCACAACAGCGCTGCCGAAGCGGCGCACGGTGCGGGCTTGCTCCAGAAACGCGTCCTCGCCTTCCTTGAGAGAGATCGAGTTTACGACAGCCTTGCCCTGCACGCATTTCAGCCCGGCCTCGATCACTTCGAATTTCGAGCTGTCGATCATCACCGGAACGCGCGAAATATCCGGCTCTGCGGCAATCAGGTTAAGGAACGTGCGCATGGCGGCTTCGGAGTCGAGCAACCCCTCGTCCATGTTGACGTCGATGATCTGCGCGCCGTTCTCGACCTGGCTCCGGGCGACCTCAATGGCCGCCGGGTAGTCTCCGGCCATGATCAGCTTCTTGAAGCGCGCGGAGCCGGTGACATTGGTCCGCTCGCCGATATTGATGAAATTGCCTGTGCTCATGCCGCGGCCTCCTCGGCGCCTTTCTCGAACATTTCGAGGCCGGACAGGCGCAGCCGCGCGGCGCGCTCGGGGATCTGGCGCGGCGTCTTGCCCTCGACGGCGGAAGCGATGGCGCGGATATGCTCGGGCGTGGTGCCGCAACAGCCGCCGACGATATTGACGAGGCCGGCATCGGCCCATTCGCTCAAGTGACTGGACGTCTCTTCCGGCGTTTCGTCGTAGCCGCCCATCTCGTTGGGCAGGCCCGCGTTCGGATAAGCGCTGATGCGAGTATCGGCCACCTGCGAGAGCGCGCGGATATGCTGGCGCAGTTCGGCCGCGCCGAGCGCGCAGTTGAGGCCCACGGAGAACGGCCGGGCATGGCTCATCGAGACCCAGAAGGCCTCGGGCGTCTGGCCGGTGAGCGTACGACCCGAGCGGTCGGTGATGGTGCCGGAGATCATGATCGGCGGCACGTCAATCCCTTCGTCGCGCAAACCCTCGATGGCAAACAGCGCGGCCTTGGCGTTGAGCGTGTCGAAGATCGTCTCGACCAGTAGCAGGTCCACCCGGCCCTCGATCAATGCGCGGGCAGCCTCGCCGTAAGCCTCAGCCAGATCGTCGAAAGTCACACCGCGATAGCCGGGGTCGTTCACATCCGGACTAATGGAGGCGGTTCGGTTGGTTGGCCCGATCGCGCCGGCCACCCAGCGGGGGCGCTCCGGCGTGGCGAACGAGTCGGCGGCCTTGCGGGCGATCCGCGCGGATTCCCGGTTGAGTTCCGGCACGATGTCCTCCAGCCCGTAATCGGCCTGGCTGATCCGCGTTGCCGAGAAGGTATTCGTGCAGACGATATCCGCGCCCGCTTCGAGGAAGTCGCGGTGGATGCCCTCGATCATCTCCGGCGCGGTGAGGCTCAGCAATTCGTTGTTGCCTGCGAGATCGCTTGGATGATCCTTGAACCGCGCGCCACGATAAGTCGCCTCGTCCGGCTTTTCCATCTGGATCATGGTGCCCATCGCGCCGTCGAGCACGAGGATACGTTCCGCGGCGTGGGCAGCAATGTCTCTGTCGTTGCTCATGCGGCATCTCCCCGGGCCATGCGACGCGCGGTGCTTTCCCGCGCAATGCCCAATTCGCGGCAAAGCACCTCGCTGATGGCCGCTTTGTTGAGCGTGTAGATGTGAAATTCCTTCAATCCTGCATCGGCCAGTCTGCGGCACTGTTCAGCCGCAACATCGACCGCCGCGGCAAACCGCTTGTCAGGTGCCTCGTCCAGACCCTCGAACCGCGCCTGCATCCAGCCCGGGATCGTCGCGCTGCATTTCCCGGCGAAGCGCTTGAGCGAGCCGAAGTGGCTAACCGGCATGATGCCCGGCACGATCGGCGCGTCAATGCCTGCGGCGCGTGCGCGATCGACAAAGCGCAGGATGACGTCGGTGTCAAAGACGAATTGCGTGATTGCGGTATTCGCGCCGGCGTCGAGTTTGCGTTTCAGGTTGTCCATATCGGCCTCGGCGCTCGGCGAGTCCGGGTGCACTTCCGGGTAAGCGCCCACGGAGATGTCGAATGGGGCGATCTTCAGCAGCCCTTCGACCAGTTCCGCTGCACAGGAATAGCCGTCCGCGCGCCACGGGTCGGGGTCGTCCTCCGGCGGGTCGCCGCGCAACGCCACGATCTTGCGTATGCCGTGAGCCCAAAGTTGGCGCGCCTGCTCATCCACCTCTGCGCGGCTAGCACTGACACAGGTCAGGTGATGCGCGACCGGCAGGCCGCTGCGCGCGGCGATCCGGTCAACCGCGCCGCGGGTGCGATCGCGCGTGGTGCCGCCGGCGCCATAGGTGACCGAAAAATACTTCGGCCCCAGCGCGCTCAGGCGGTCCACGGTGCGGTCGAGTGCCAGCCAGCCCTCCGCGGTCTTCGGCGGAAACAGCTCGAATGAGAACGCAATATCCGAGTCCGCAGTTTTCTCGTCAGGCCGATCCCAATGGGTGGAGGCCATGAAGAATTCCCTTGTTTATTTCGCAAGTTATCGCAACCCGCGGGCGGCCGATCATCTGAAGCGCCGTGCCGCCCGCCTCTACATAGGGTTATACAGGCTTCCGGAAAAGCTGGATCCCCCAGGCCAGATGACCCTGATCGGCGGCCTTGACCCAATTTTCCAGTCCGACCGCCATCTTGTCGAGATATTCCGCAGAAGCGCCGTTCTCACGCAGCTTGTCGTAGTTCGCCAGAAGCTCCTCGCGGACCCGCGCATAGTGGCCTCGCAGATGCGTGGTCATGTCGTCATGGCTGACCGGCTCGAAACCGAGCGCCTTGGCGGCCTCGCGATAGAAGCGCGGCGAGCCGAGGCTGGAAAGCTGGAGACGGTCGTAAACCGGATGGAGTGCTTTCGGATCGGCGTCGTCGGCCTGCATCGGGTCGGTGAACACGAAGTAGCCGCCGGGCTTCAGCACGCGCCAGACCTCGGACAGCACCTTTTCGCGCTGGTCGGAGTGCAGGATCGCATCCTGGCTCCATACCACATCATAGCTGCCATCCGGCTCAGGCACGTCTTCGAACACGCCGTGCACAACCCTGATCTTGCTGGCAAGACCAGCCTGACGCGTCCTGGCGCGGTTATAGTCGTTCTGCGTCTCCGAGATGTTCAGGCAGGTCGCTTCGCAGCCATGGGCCTTGCAGACCCGGCGCATCGCGCCGCCATAGCCCGCGCCAATATCGAGAATGCGGGTTGACGATCCGAGGCTCGGCACGAGCGCCGCCATCCGATCCACCGTCGTGTCGCTGGCCGCGCGAATGTCCTTCGTCTCATCATAGATGCCGATATGCAGATCCTCGCCGCCCCAGATGGTGGAGTAGAACGTATCCGCATCGTCGCTGTCGTAGTAGTCCTCCGCGATGTCGCGAACATCGACCTCGCCCTCGCCAAGCGGGCGGCCTCCCCAGCGCACGAGATGAAGCGTCGATTTTTCGGCGACATGGACGAAGAAGTCCGGCTCGTTCTCGGCATAGGTCTCCTGAAAGTCGCCGTAGGTGCGCACGCGCTGGAAACCCGCCTCATTCAGGAGACGGCGCACATAGTCCTTGCGGATCGGGCACAGGTTGAGAGTGTATTCCGAGCCGTCGGGGAAGCTGTAAAGCATCCGGCACAGCCCCTCGTCGATGTGGCTCGGCTCGGCGCTGACCTTGTCGCCGCAATAGTAATATTTGTGCTTCGAGGAAAAGCCCTGATCGAGCATGGCGTCATAATTGCGCTGGTCGAGGATCAGGATGCCGTCATGCTTGAGTGCGGCGTAGAACTCCGCCAAGGCGCGACGGCGGTCGGATTCGTCGTGCAGATGCGTGAATGAGTTACCAAGGCAGATGATCGCGTCGTACTTGCCCTGGATGTCGCGATTGAGCCAGCGCCAGTCGGCCTGCACGGTCTTGAGGATCAGCCCGCGTGACTGCCCATTTTGGAACGCCTTGGCAAGCATGGTCGCGGAACCGTCCGCAGTGGTTACATTAAACCCGGCCTCAGTCAGCCGGACGGAGTGAAAACCGGTGCCGGCGGCGACGTCGAGTACGGTTTCCTTACCGCGAGCGCGCAGCACGTCGATGAAGAACTGACCTTCGCTTTCGGCGCGTGCAGTCCAGTCAATCAGCTCGTCCCACTTCTCGACGAAGCTCATCACATACTCGCCGCGATAAAGATTCGTCTCTCGATCGGCCAGCGGATCGTCGCCGTAAGCCTGGTCCTTGAGTTTGAATTCCGCGTTCGTGTGTTTGAGGGCCGGTTCAGCCATCATTGTCTCCTGTTCAGTTGTCTTTCGCCGGGCCGGTGTTACGCTTCGCCGGGCACGTTGCCGGCAAGGCAGCCGCAATGGGGCGGCTCCGAGTCGCGCACCGGCTCTTGAAGGCCTGCGCGAGCGACATGGCGTCGTATCGGTATCCGGGTTCGCTTCGGTCGCGGCCTCTCGAAGGCCTGGTCGGATGACCCGTGAAGAAAGCACCGCTTATCTATCGCGGCACCACTCGCTTCACCCGGACTGCGGTGCAGCATAAAGTTCTGAATGCGACATCACAAGGCGCAAAAGCGACATAGTGCCGCCCCTCCGGTTAGCTAGCGCAGCTATGACCTTGATAAATTGGAAAAAACTTTTTTGAGAAAAATTTTTGCGCTCATGCCAACATGCACGTATACCAATCGCTTATGACAGATTTTATCATACGATAAGACGCTTTATCTAAATAAATAATTCAAATTACAATTTGGGTTTGTGCCTATATATATGACAACCAAAATAGACAATTTGTAAAAAAGCTAATTTTATATTTTCCCACAGTCACATCAATAAAATCAAAAACTTGGAAAACACGGCCCCCGCGGTGCGAGAGGCCTACGCTTGTATACGACTGGATGCTTCAGTTGCGACATCGCAATTCGAGTGCCACAGACCGATGGCGCGGGGTCTGGCGTGGCCCTCGCGCACACCGCACAGCAACCAAGCAAGGCTGGCACGTCTTCACATGATCGAATACGTGCAGCCAAACGTATGAAGCTGGAAAGTGCTCCGAAACCCCCTGTCCGATGTTCCCTCGATAGCCGGAGGGAGCCCGGGCAACAGACATAAGGTGCAAGATGACCCTGTCCCGCGAGCGTGTGGCCATGAGCCCGGATGAGCGCAATCGCATGATGGCCAGCGCTGAGCAAGCAGCATCTTTCCTCAAGGCTATCAGCCATGAGGGCCGTTTGATGATCCTGTGCCATCTGCTTGACGGGGAAAAATCGGTAAGCGAACTCGAAGAGCTTCTCTCGGCCCGGCAGGCCGCCGTGTCGCAGCAACTCGCAAGGCTGCGTTACGAGGGGCTGGTTGCCAGCCGGAGGGATGGAAAGATCATCTACTATCGGCTCAGCGACGACCGCCCGCGCGAAATCCTTGAGGTGCTCTGCCAGATGTTCTCCGGGGACAAGCGCGGGCCGGCCGGAAAGCCGTGAGCGGCGCAAACGGCCACTTCCAGCCTCCTTTTCGCTCCTTCTCTTACAGACCTCTTGCCAAAAGCGCCGCCCGATTGCACTTTCAGGCTCGCCCAAGGGGCGTTCGCGCGACACTTTCAACGAGGCGCAGCAATCGAGCTGAACGTTTCGAGATTGCCGCGCGCCTCCCGTGTGGCAACAATCGGCTTCAACAATGACAATCAAGGGAGCATCGCCAGGCGATGACGCAACGCAATTTGAGCGGCTTCTGGCGCGCGGTTCTCGCGCTGCCCGTGTTGCTGGCCGCCAGTAGCGCATGGGCGGGTGAGAGTACCGGCAAGACCGAGGACGCGCCCGGCCTGAGCCTTGAGCTGAACGCGCTTGACAGGGTCGAGAACGGCTGCCGCCTGACCTTCGTGATGCGAAACCGCCTCGGCCAGCCGATCGAGGCGCTGGGCCTGGAACTCGCACTTTTCGCCGCAAGTGGCACCGTCAGCGGGATTGTCGCGCTCGATGCGGGCGGGCTCCCTGACGGCAAGACCCGCGTGAAACGCTTTGTGGCGCCGGGGGTGACATGCGCTGATGTCGGGCGCGTGCTGCTCAACGATGTCACCCGATGCGACGGAGACGGCCTGTCGCCCGCGGCCTGCGTCCAGCGGATTGGGGTGTCCTCGCGCGTCGCGCAGGAGTTCATGTTTTGACTAGCGCCAGAACGACGGGCCAAGGGCAATGAGCGAGACCCCGCGGCCGGAAGCCGCCGCAACCGAAGCGCTACTCCCCTCTGACCGCGAAACCGCGCCGGTGGCTCAGCCTCTTGCGCCGCAGGGCGAGGGCGCTGCGAGCGACAGCATCGCAGGCATTTTCGGCTGGCTCGATGTCTCCGCGCTCGAAAATCTGATCACGGCGGGCGGGCCGGTGACGCTCATCCTGCTTGCCATGTCGATCGTGACCCTCACCGTGATCCTCGTCAAGCTATGGCAGTTCACCGCCGCGGGCGTCGGGCGCGCGGGCGCGCTCGATCAGGCGCTGGCGCTATGGCGCGACGGTCGCGAAGATGAAGCGATCCAGCGCATCGGCGCGCGCGGCGGACCGGCGGGCCGGGTGGCCGCGCATGCAATGGGAGCGCTGCACACCGGCACTGAAGAGGCTCGCGTGCGCGAAGATACCGAGCGCGTCGCGCTGGTCGAAATTGCGGGCCTGCGCTCCTGGCTGCGCGTGATCGAGACAACTGTACAGACAGCGCCGCTGCTCGGGCTGTTCGGCACAGTGCTCGGCATGATCGCCTCGTTTCGCGCGCTCGAAGGCGCCGGCGCGCAGGCCGATCCGGCCGTACTGGCAGGCGGCATCTGGGTGGCGTTGCTGACTACGGCGGTAGGGCTGGCGATCGCAATTCCGGCTGCGCTGGCGCTGACATGGTTTCAGGGGCGCATCGAGCGCGAGCGCGAGCGTATCGAGGATGCCGCGACGCGGGTGTTCACGCACCGGCAGAGTGCCCCAGCGGCCTTCGCGAGAGGCGACGGCGCGGCGGTGAACTGGCCACATGAGCCGCAGCGGGACAGTGCGCGGCGTAAAGAGGCGCTTTGAGAGATGAAGCTGTCGGATGAGCCGCGCATGACGACGCGCATCGGGCTGACACCGCTGATCGACGTGGTGTTTCTGCTTCTCGTCTTCTTCATGCTCGCTTCGACCTTCCTGAAATTCAACTACCTGCCGCTGATCGCGGGCGGCGAAGGCGTGGCCGCGCCCTCTTTGAGCGAGACGGTTATTGTCCGGGTGCGCGCGGGCGGCGCGCTTGACGTCAACGGCGAGCCAGCCAGCGCCGATGATCTGCCCGCGCGGCTCGACATGTGGGTTGAGCGCGGCGCAAAGCGCGCCGTGCTACGCGTGACGGCAGGCGCCCAAACCGGGGATCTCGTACGAGCGCTGGAGGCGGCGCGGCGCTCGCGGCTCGACAATCTCGCGGTGGTAAGGTGATCCGATGCGCCTGAAACAGCGCGACGGCAAGCGGGGAGCGGACGAAAACCTGATCCCGCTGATCAATATCGTCTTTCTGATCCTGATCTTCTTCCTCGTCGCTTCGACGCTGCGCAGCTTCGATCCCGCCGGGCTGGAGCTGAGCGAGGCGCAGGCCGAGGTGAGCGCGGATCAGGGGCCGAACGTGCTGATCGCCTATGCGGATGGGCGGCTGGCGCTGGCCGGCGAGGATGTTGCACCAGAAGCATTGGCGGCGCGGCTGGCGGCTTTCTCTCAAGCGCAGCCGGAGTTGCCGCTGCTGATCGCGCCGGACCGCGCATTGCCCGCCGACGCGCTAGTGGAGATTGCCGAGGCCGCGCAGGCCGTGGGCATCGCAAACGTCAAGCTGATCGTGCGCAAGCGCGATTCCCCCCGCGGGGAGAACCCGTGAGGCTGGGACGGGCCCAATGGATCGCAGCGGCGACGTTGGCGGCGCTGATCCACCTCGCCGCCTTCATCGGGCTGCATGCGCCCGCGCCGGGAGAGCCGCCGGGCGGAACCGGCCCACAGGTGCAGGTGCTCGGCTCCGCGGCGCAAGTGTTCGGCACGGATGACCAGCAGCCCGACGAGCCTTCGCCCGCGCTGACGGCGGAAGCACCCGAAGAGGTCGCCGCCGAGCCGCCGGGGGCGCGCGCGACAGAAGCCGGGCCGGAGCGCGAAGCGCCGGAAGACGCGCCGCGCGAAGCCGAACAGGCGGAGGCCGAGCCGGTGAGCGAAGCCGCCGAAACGCAGGCCGCCGAAGACGCGGTCGCGGAAACCGTCGCCCCGGAGGCTGCGCAGCCCGCGCCGGCGCAAAGCGCGGCAGAGGCAGTACTGCCCGCGCCCGAGGAAATCGAAGCGGAAAGCGAAGACGTCGCCATGCCCGCGCGCCGGCCAAAGCCGACCGAGGCCGAGCGTAAGCCGGTCAGCCGTCCACAGCGAACAACGCGCACACCGTCGCGCCAGCGCGGACGGCCGCAGCGCCAGAGGAGCGGAACCGGCCAGGGGCAGCGCCGCTCCGGCGCGCGCGCGGCGAGCGAGCGGCGCGGCTCGGGCCGGCGGCGCGCCACGGCCAGCCCCGGACAGGTGCGCAGCTACTCCGCCGCCGTGCGCGCGCGCATCGCCCGCAACCGGCCTTCGAGCGCGGGGCGGCGCGGCACCGCGGTGGTGCGGTTCGCGATCAGTCGTGGCGGGGGCTTGCGCTACGTGCGGCTGGCGCGCTCCAGCGGCGACCGCGCGCTCGACCGGGCAGCGCTTGGCAGCGTACGCCGCGCCGCGCCGTTTCCGCGTCCGCCGCGCGGCATGAGCGCCGGGCAGCTGACCTTCTCGATCCCGTTCCGCTTCCGCTAAAGCAAAAAAAGAGGGCCGGATCGCTCCGGCCCAAGGCAGTGGAGACAGGTTGTTGCGTTGGGGGTCAACCAGCCTTGGCGATCACCACTTTTCGGTCCATGAGATGGCGGCCTTGTAGTTGCGGCCGGGCTGGAGGTTGTTCGCGAAGCCGCGGGCATAAGCTTCATCGGTGACGTTGTCCACGCCCAGGTCAACCCGCAGCCCATCGAACATGCCTTCGGCTGGCTCGAAGCTCGCATAAAGATCGAGCGTGGTGTAGCTGTCGATGATCGGCAGCCTCTCGACACCGTCGTCACCCTCAATCGGATTGACCTTATCAAACTCGTCGGCGTAGGTCAGCCGCGCACCAACTTTGCTCCAGTATTCCGGGATTTTTACGCCCAGGTTGAAAATGTAACGGTCGGGGTAGAGCGAGCCGAGGAACTTTCCGGTAAGCGTGTCGGTTCCATCGATCGGCTGGCCGGGATTTTTGTCCACGCCGTCGATGGTTTCATACGAGAAGCCACCGAAGAAGCGGTCAGAGTCGTATTTGACTTCAATCTCCACGCCGTCGAGTTCCGCATCGCGGTTGATGAACTTAGTGAAGCAGGTGTCCTCATCGAAGTTGTCTTCAATCGGAAATGGGCTTCCTTGCACGAAGGTGATGTTGCCACATCCATCCTGGACAGCTATGCCATCAATGAAGTCGTCAGCCTCGGTATGCCAGTAAGATCCCTTGATCTTGAGCCTGT
>CAZYYQ010000014.1:0-19627 GCA_964651275.1 uncultured Hyphomicrobiaceae bacterium
AGAGCGGCGCGGTATTGCTGATGCCCTCATCCGTGGTGACCCGGATTTCCGCCACCCGCTGGCCGCGCTCGATCGGGGGAACCAGCGGGCCGACATAGGCGATCTCTGCGGAAATGCGCTCCTGGTTGGTGGAACGCGGCAGCAGGATGCGCACCGGCCCCTTGCCGGTCAGTTCGACGAAACGGCTGGACCCTCCCCAGACTCGCGCCGTGCCGACGATCTCGCCCGGCTCGAACAGCTTGAATTCCTTGAAACTCTTCAGGCCCCAGTTGAGCAGACGCAGCGCCTCGTTGCGCCGGGCACTCTTGGTTTCCAGCCCGTTCACGACCGCGATCATGCGCCGTCCGCCGTCCTTCGCGGAGGCGACCACGCCATAGCCAGATTCACTGGTGAAGCCGGTTTTCAGGCCGTCGGCGTCGCCGCTGCGCACCAGCCGGTTGCGGTTGTAGAACCTGTGCCGGCGGTATTCGAGCATTTGCTCGCCGAAGTAGCCATAGTATTCCGGGTATTCGTCGATGACATGGCGAGACAAGTCCGCGAGATCGCGCGCGCTCATGTAGTGCTCGGGATCGGGCAGTCCGGTGGAATTGGCGAACTTGGAGTTTGTAAGGCCGATTTCCCTGGCATAGTCACTCATCAGCCGGGCAAAGCCTTCTTCAGACCCGGCGAGCCCTTCGGCCAGCACGATGCTGGCATCATTTCCCGACTGGATCGCCACGCCGCGGATCAGCTCCTCGACCGTGACGGACGAGTTGATCGGTGCAAACATGGCCGAGGTGCCGGAGGGCGCGCCACCCGTGCGCCAGGCGTTTTCGCTGACGACGAATTCGTCGGTGAGACCCAGCCGCCCCTCCTTCAGCGCCTTGAACACCACCGCCAGCGTCATGATCTTGCTCATGCTCGCCGGGGGCATCGGCTCATCGCCCCGCTTGTTGTAGAGAACCGCGCCGGTCTCGTGGTCCATCAGGAAGGCATATGGGGCCTCGCTCTGGAATGCAGCCTGCGCCGGCGCTCCAGCAATAACCCCCGCCAACAGGAGCGTGCTCAGCCCTGCCACGCGCAATATCGAAAAAATTCGCTGCACTCCTCAAGCCCCCAAAAACCGCGAGCCGCGCCATCTGAATTCCTGTCAGCACGTGCACCCTCGAAGGGACTTAACAATACAAGTCGCGGGGAAATCAACCGTCCTCGGGGCTTTGCACACCGCTAGCCGCCGGGCGGGAGACAAGATCGGCGGCCGAACCGATGCGGGTCTCGCCGCCGCGATACCATGGCTGGGCCGCCAGGTAGGCGGTCTCATAGCTGTCGTCGCCATTGAGCGGCGCGGGCTTGAGATAGGTTACCCGCACTGCCCCGGTGCCATTTCGCTTGATGCCGAGAAGCTGCGCGGCGCGCTTCGACAGGTCGATGATCCGGTCACGAGCAAACGGCCCGCGATCGTTGACGCGCACCACGAGCGAGCGGCCGCTTTCCATATGCGTGACCTTGACATAACTCGGCAGCGGCAGCGTCGGGTGGGCCGCGCTCAGCGCCTCCATGTCGTAGATCTCGCCGTTCGCGGTCTTGCGGCCATGAAACAGCGCGCCGTACCACGAGGCCGTGCCCGTGCGGTCGTAATCCGGCTCCTCTTTCGGGACCACGGTGCGCCCGGCTGCGACATACGGCGCTCCAAGCTTGCGCACCCCGCCGCCCTTGGGCACAGGCTCTCCGAATTCGACGACGCGCGGGCTCAGCTTGGCGGTTTCATCCTCTGCGCTCAGCCGCGATGGCAGGCTGGCGAGAAACATGCTGCGCCCGCGCGCCTCGCGTTGTTCCATTTCGGCGCTGGCCAAGCCGAGCTTCATGCTCACGGGCTGTGGGCTGGCGCATCCTGCCAGCATGACGCAACCGAGCGCCGGGATTGCGAACCGCCAGACAGCAGGTCGCTGAATACGCATCGCTTTTTCAATCAAATCGAAACCTGTTATGAAGTGTCGTGACGCCGTCGGCTGCCGACAGTGCCTTGAAGGGATGATCTAGCAGATCGTTGTCAGTGCCCGGTAAAGGCGGCCTGCACAATTGTGATGGTCTCGACATTTGGTGATTCGCGCGGCAAATCCGTGGCACGGCCCGAGCCTGTGCAAAAAGGAAGCGCCGAATGTGGCGTGAGAACCCCATGAGCGGTGACACAGGGACAATTCGTCATTTCGACCTTGCAAGATACTGGAAAAGGCATGACGGGTACGCCGCCAAACGAAGAGCTGTCACGGAGCAAAACGCCGCAAGGTGATGGAGCACAACTCCGGCGAACCGTAACGCTACCGGCGTTGACGCTTTATGGCATCGGCGTGATCGTCGGCGCCGGCATCTACGTGCTGATCGGCCAGACCGCAGCGCAGGCCGGGTTCTATGCGCCGCTCTCCTACCTCGTCGCGTCTTTGCTGGTGGCGCTGACCGCCGCTTCTTATGCGGAGCTATCGGTGACCTTTCCCGTCAGCGCCGCAGAGACGGCATATATCCGCGCGGGGCTTGGTATCGAGGCGCTGGCAACGCTTGCCGGATTGCTGATCGCCGGGGCGGGCATCATCTCGTCTGCCACGCTGGTTCAGGGCGGCGCGGGTTATGCTGCATCGCTGGTGCCGCTTCCGGCGACATGGCTTGCAATCGGCTTTGCCGCCCTGCTGGGAACCATTGTGGCGGTTGGCATCAATCTGTCTGTTGGGGTTGTCGCGCTGATCACGGTCGTCGAAGTCGGCACGCTGATCCTGATCGCCGTGCTGGGCTTCAGCGATTTCGATGCGGTGCGAACGGGCGTCGCTACGCATGCGACGCCATTCGACATGGTCGCCGCCGTTGGCGTAATGTCAGGGGTGTTGCTGGCCTTCTTCGCCTTCATCGGCTTCGAGGACATGGTCAACATCGCCGAGGAGGTGAAGGACCCGGAGCGCAACATGCCGCGCGCAATCGGGCTTGCCTTGTCCTGCGTCACCATCATCTATATGGCCGTGGCGATGGTCGCCGTCATTTATGTCGCGCCAGCAGAGCTTGGGGCGTCGCAGGCGCCGCTGAGCATGGTATTCACAACGATCACGGACTGGTCGGGCGCACCAATCAGCCTGATTGCGATCTTTGCCGCGCTTGGCGGCGTGGTGGCGCAGATCGTGCTCGCCACCCGCATCCTTTACGGGCTGAGCCGCATGGGGAAGTTTCCGGGCTGGTTCGGCGTAGTGCATCCGCGCACCCGCACGCCGCTCAATGCAACTGTCGTGGTTACACTGGCTATCATTGGGCTCGCCGCGACACTGCCGACCCGCGAGCTAGCCGAGGCCACGGCGGCGGGCACCCTGTTCGCCTTTTCCTTCGTCAATCTCGCACTATGGCGGCTCAAGGGAAAAGGCGACTACCAACCTTCCGGGTTCACGGTGCCGCGCATCCTGCCGCTGCTTGGGGCAATCTTTTCCGCGGGATTTCTGATTCTCGATACCGCCCGGCGTATCCTGTAACGGATTCGGCTTTCACGCGCGTGCAATGGCGTAATCGCGCATCACGTTTGCTTCCAGACGCATTTCCTCCAGCCGGCACTTGACGGCATCGCCGATGCTGATCATGCCGACAAGGCGGCCCTTCTCCACCACCGGGAGATGGCGGATGCGCTTGCGCGTCATGACGTCCATGACCTCGGTCACCTGGAAATGCGGCGCGCAGGTCATGACGTTGCGGGTCATCACGACGCGCACGCGCCGCGACAGCACCTCAGACCCATATTCGGCAATCTGCCGAACAATATCGCGCTCGGAGAGAATCCCCTGTACGCCGAGCCCGTCGCCACTGACCACGAGCGCGCCGATCCGGTGCCGCGCCAGTTCGCGTGTGGCCTCGGAGATGGTCGCGTCAGGCGAGATCGTCACCACCTCGCCACCCTTGTTCTTCAGAACAGTGTGAACAGTCGTCATTGCGTTTGCCTCCATTGATCACGGCGGTGTTTGCGCCGCGCACGTTGCCACGCCGGTCACGACCCTGCCGGCCAGACCTCAGACGTGGCGGGCCAGAACCTCGCAGGGGAGAGGCATTCGCTGCGAGTTGAGCAAGCGTGACAGAGGCGTGAAGAGAGGTGCTCAAGACGCCGGATTGCGCGCCGCGGGCTTGCGGGATCTAGCCGTCTTGCGCGTGCCCTGCCCCGCCAACATCATTTGGCGCTGGCTGAGCGTGGACTGCGCCACGTCCCATACGAACGAGAAGGATTGCAGCGAGGCTTCCTCGATCCGGTCATTGTCCAGGTCCGAGATGACATCCTGAAAGATTGCGAACAATGCGCTGCGGATGCGCTCCAGCTCCTCAAGCGAGGCCGCCTTGTCCATCTCCTCAACCAGCGCGGCGATCTGCAGGTTGTAACGGTCGGCGCGGTTCTTGCGGGCATTCGACAGCCATGTCCGCGCTTGCCACAGCCCTGACGCGAGCAGGACCAGCACTGACACGCCAAGGCCGATCGGCTCGGCATATTCGACGAGGAAGGGCGGCTTGTCGCGCTCGTAATATCTCTCCGCGCCGGGGTGGACGCCGATCGTGAGGCGCTGCTGCGCGCTCGGCTCCGATATGAATGCAGCCTGCCGGTTTGCCTCGACCATCTGCTGGCGGCGTTCGAACAGCGTCGTCACGATCGCGTTGGCTATGTCATCGGGCAGGCCCGCATTGGCGACGAGCAGGGCATCCACGCTCAGCACCTCGATCGCCTCGCGCGGGACCGGCCGGTTGCCGGAATAGACGCCCTTCGGGACGCTCATCCGCGCGACCGCCGGGTCGAACAATGCAATCGCCTGCGCCTGATCCAGCCCCAAGAGCTGAATATCGGCATCGCGGATTGCCTTGGCGATGGTCTCGTTACCGAGCGCGATGATGAGGAACAGCGCATCAACCTGTCCGGCTGCGAGCGCTGTCAGCCCGTCTTTCAGCGTGCCCGGGGCGGCCGAAATCGCCGTGCGCGGCACCTGATAATGGTCCAGAAGCTGATAGAACGCCGCATTCGAGCCGGAGCCTTCGGGCATCAGCGCAACGCGCTTGCCAGCCAGGTCCGTGACACTCTCAATCCCGGAATCCGAGCGCACCAGCAGGTGAAAGACCTCCGGGTACAGCCGGGCGACCAGCTTCACGTCCCGTCCCAGTTGCGTGTTGCTCTGTACCAGTCCCAGCATTTCAGGCCGCACGGCCACGCGGCGGGCATTCTCCAGCGCCCCGCTGCTCTTCAGGACATCAGCGCGTATCGGCGGGTCCGCCTGCGCAAGAGCCTGCGCGATCACATGCCCAAGCGCCTGGTAAGTGCCGCCTTCGGTTCCGCTGGAAATCGCGATACGCTCGGGCGCGCGCTCCGTTGTCAGCCACCAGATAAGCGCGAGCGCCAGCACGATCGCGGCCCCCCCGCCGACCGGTAGCCAGCGAAACAGCCCTTCCGATGCAGGCTCGACTCGCTTGAGCAGCGCTTTGATCCGGGACATGGCCGGGCGAGCTTCGGGCATCGGCGGCATCTCCCTGTCAAGGCAACAGACTACTATACGAGTCGGCTGCGCTCCACCGCCGCGGCCACGAACGAGGCGAACAGCGGATGCGGTTCGAAAGGGCGTGACTTTAACTCCGGGTGGAACTGTACCCCGATAAACCAGGGATGACCGGGGATTTCCACGATCTCCGGCAACAGCCCATCAGCGGACACGCCGGTGATGCGCAGGCCCGCGCGCTCAAGCTGCTCGCGGTAATGCATGTTGACCTCGTAGCGGTGACGGTGGCGCTCGGAAATCTGCTGGGCCTGGTAAATCGCTGCCACACGGCTATCGGGCGCGAGCACCGCCTCATAGGCCCCCAATCGCATGGTTCCGCCAAGATCGCCCGATTCGGCCCGCTTCTCCAACTCGTTGCCGCGCATCCATTCGGTCATCAGCCCAACAATGGGGATCTCGGCCGGTCCGAACTCGCTGGAATTCGCACCGGCAAGTCCCGCCAGGTCGCGTGCCACCTCGATCACCGCCATCTGCATGCCGAAGCAGATGCCGAAATACGGCACGCCGCGCGTGCGCGCGAACTTCGCTGCGGCGATCTTGCCGGCCGCGCCCCGTTCGCCAAACCCGCCCGGCACGATGATGCCGTTGACGTTTTCGAGGAACGGCGTCGGGTCCTCGCGCTCGAACACCTCCGCCTCGATCCATTCGATGTTGACATGCACGCAATTGGCAATGCCACCGTGAACCAGGGCCTCCATCAGCGACTTATAGGCGTCGCGCAATTCGGTGTATTTGCCGACGATCGCAATGGTCACATCGCCGTCCGGGTTTGCAATGCTGTGTGAAACCTGCTGCCAGCGGGACAGGTCCGGAGCGGGCGCGCCATCAATGCCGAACGCTTCCAGCAGCGCATCGTCCAGCCCCTCGTTGTGATAGGCGACCGGCACGTCGTAAATGCTATCGACGTCCAGCGCCTGAATGACAGCCTCCTCGCGGACATTGCAGAACAGCGCGATCTTGCGGCGCTCCTCTGCCGGCACGGGGCGGTCGGCCCGGCACAGCAGGATGTCCGGCTGAATGCCGATGGAGCGCAGTTCTTTCACCGAGTGCTGGGTCGGCTTGGTCTTGAGCTCGCCCGCCGCCCCGACATAAGGCAAGAGCGTCAGATGGATGAAAATCGCATCGCCCGGCGGCAGCTTGATCGAAAGCTGGCGAATCGCCTCGAAGAATGGCAGCCCCTCGATATCGCCGACGGTGCCACCGATCTCGCAGAGCACGAAATCGACGCCCTCGTTGCCATCGACGATGAAATCCTGAATGGCATTGGTGACATGCGGAATGACCTGCACGGTGCCGCCGAGAAAATCGCCGCGGCGCTCCTTCGCGATGATGTCGGAATAGATGCGGCCCGTGGTCACGTTGTCCGCCTGGCTGCACGGGACGCCCGTGAAACGCTCGTAATGGCCAAGGTCCAGATCGGTCTCCGCGCCGTCGTCGGTGACGAACACTTCGCCGTGCTGGAACGGGCTCATCGTGCCCGGATCGACGTTGAGATAAGGGTCGAGCTTGCGCAGACGCACGGAGTAGCCGCGGGCCTGCAAGAGCGCCCCGAGGGCCGCCGAGGCCAGCCCCTTACCCAGAGAGGAAACCACGCCGCCGGTGATGAAAATGTATCGCGCCATGGGATTGCAGATTACACGCCGGGCCGCCCACGCAAAGCATCCCCTTGCGCGCTATCCACAATTCACACGACCGCGCGCCTGCGACGCCTTACTCGGGGCGAGGCACTTCGGGCTGTGGCGTGGATGGCGGGATGATTGGCTGCAGGTCGGGCAGGCTGCGCGAGGGACCACTACGAGATGTCCCCGGCACGTCCCCAAGCGAGGGGCCGGTGCTGCGCAGATCGGCGAGCACGGTAAGCGCAATGCTGGTAGCGAAGAACGCCGCTGCAAGATAAGCCGTCGCTCGCGTCAGCACGTTGCCAGAGCCGCGCCCGGACATAAGTCCGCCGCCACCGCCGCCGATGCCCAGGGCACCACCTTCGGAGCGTTGCAGCAGAATGATCGCGACCATGGCGATGCAAATCATCAGGTGAATGACGAGAACGAAGGTGATCATGGTCTATCCAATTGCATTTGCGCGCTTTTCAGCGCCGCGATCCATCCGGATGTTCAGCCCTGTTCCCGGCCTGCTCTGGCGGCTGGCGGCGGCGGGGCTGGTTCCTCTTTCACTCCGCGCGCGGCCTCCACCATGGGTTTGCGCGATGGCAGCGGCGGCAACACGTCGAGCCGGCGCGGCTGTTGCGGCGCCTCGACCGCGATCGTGGCATAGTGCTCCGGACAACGGAATTTCAGAGCCTCATCAAGCTTGATATAACGCTGGATAAGGTCGAGTTGCGGTGACGTCAAGTTTTCGCGCGCCCATTCCGGCCCGCGCGCCAGGTGCAAGTCCACGCCAAGCCGTCGCAAGATGCTGCGCTCCGAGGCATAGCGTTGGCAAGCTGCCTCGGTCAGCGGTACAGCGTCGGCACTCGCTGGAAGCCCCGCGATCAGGCCAAGCAGACTGGCAGTGACAGCCAACAGCTTTGCGGAGTGGCTGCGCGGCGGCGTCATGGCGAAACGTGATCCGATGAACCGGAGGCCGAGGCGCTGGTTTGCGGGCGCGATGAGGCGATAGCGAGCAGGCTGTCGGCCTTCAGGCTGGCACCGCCGACGAGCGCGCCATGGACGTCCATTGCACTGAGCACCATCGCCGCATTGTCTGGCGTCACGGACCCCCCGTAGAGCAGACGGAACCCGCCAGCGGCTTCGGTCCCCAGAATTTCTGCCAGTTCCTGCGCGATGAAGTTATGGACCTCGCCAATCTCCTCGCGAGTCGGGGTCCGGCCCGTGCCGATCGCCCAGACCGGCTCGTAGGCGACGACGGTGTTGCGTCGCGTGGCACTTGCCGGCACCGAACCTTGGAGCTGGCGCGCCAGCGCTCTGAACGCCAGGCCCATACGCCGCTCGCCCAACGTCTCGCCGATACAGATGATCGCATGCAACCCGGCGCGGTGGGCGGCGCGGGCCTTCGCCTTGACATCCGAATCGCGCTCACCGTGCTGCATGCGCCGCTCCGAATGCCCCACGATCACCGCGCTTGCACCCGCATTAGCGAGCATTTCTGCGCTGATGCACCCGGTAAAGGCGCCGGAGATCTCCGGATGGCAGTCCTGCGCGCCTATCTGCAGGCGCGATTCCCCCGCGATGTGCGCGAACGCCATCAGCAGTGAGGCCGGCGGGCAGATCATGACATCTGCGCCGGCAGCCTCTCCCTCGGCCAAGCCCCCGATCAGCCCATTCAGCTCGGCCGTCGAGGACCGCATCCCGTTCATTTTCCAGTTGCCGACGATCAGCGGCTTCGTCGAGAACATGGTCTCTCCCGCCTTGTTGGTTTGGGCGACACGCGGTGTAGCACGCTGGCGCGGCGCTTGCCAGTTCAATGGCACTTCGGGTGAATGGGAAAATGAGGCGGCCATACACCGTTGCAAGGGCCGACGATGCCTTACGCGAGCGACGAAATTATATCAGCCGGATCAAAAATGTGGACCCCTTAAGCCATCTCGTGAGCAAGACAATCTTGCAAGTCGATTTAAGCGCGGGTTTACCTTGCGGGCGGCGGCGCGCGCTCCTATTGTACCGACCACATGCGTGGATCTCGCCGCGCCTAAACAAGTGACCTTCACACGAACACCTCAGCGATCATGCTCGATAGCCTCAGGAAACACGCCACTAGCTGGCTAGCCAAAATACTGATCGCACTTCTGATCGTCAGCTTCGCGGTCTGGGGCATCGCGGACCAGATCACCGGGGGTGGCGAACAGGTTCTCGCGCGCGTCGACGGCCAGGAAATCCCATTGGAGCGGTTCCGCACCGCTTATCAGCAACAGATCAACCAATTGAGCCGCCAGCGCGGCGAACGCATCACCGCCCAGCAAGCGCGCGAGGCCGGCCTGCCGGATCAGGTCCTTGAGCAGCTTGTCAACGCGGCCTTGCTTGACGCCCATGCCCGCCGCCTGGGCCTCAGCATCGATGAGGAGACGGTCACGCGCAGCATTACTGAAAGCCCTGTGTTTCAGGACTCCGAGGGCAACTTCAGCCGCGCGACCTTCGAGCAGGCGCTACGCTTCAGCAACCTCTCCGAAGGTGCGGTGTTGGCGCAGGAGCGCAGCGCGCTCATCCGTGATCAGTTGTTGGGTAGTTTCGCACAACTCCCTGAAGTTCCCGACACGCTTGTCAAAGCCATGAACCGCTATCGCAATGAGACGCGGGTGATTTCGCATTTCACGGTCGGCGCGGACGCCGTCAGTGAAATCGGTGAGCCGGACGAAAGCGCCCTGCGCAGATATTACGAGGAGAATGGCGATGAGTTTCTGGCGCCAGAGACGCGCGAGGTTGCAGTGCTCGACCTGACGCCTCAAGCGCTTGCCGACCGGGTGGATGTGACTGACGAGCAGGTCCGCGCGGACTACGATGCGCGCCAGGAACAGTATAACCGCCCCGAGCAGCGCGAAATCCAGCAGATCGTTTTCCCAGATAAGGCGGCTGCAAAGGCAGGTTATCAGGCCCTGCAGGGCGGTGAGGACTTCCTTGAGGTGGCGAAGCGGCAGGGCATGAACGAGGACGATACTGAGCTTGGTACGCTGACCAGATCAGCTATCAGTGACCCGGCCATTGCCGAGGCCGCATTCGCGCTTGAAGAAGGAGCCTATTCCGAACCGGTGGAAGCCGCTTTCTCGACTGTCATACTGAAGGCTGTAGACGTCGAACCAGGCGCAAGCCGCAGTTTCGAGGATGTGCGGAGCGAGATCCGCAAGGAGCTGACAGAACGTGCGGGGGCGGAGCGGATCATCGAATTGCGCGATTCCATAGAAGACGAACGCGCAGCCGGCGCGCCGCTCTCCGAGATAGCAAAGCAGCTGGAATTGCCATTCCAGACGTTGACCTTCGACCGCAGTGGCGACACGCCTGAAGGCAAGGATGCCGCCGCGCCGGCCGATCTGGCGTCTTTCCGTGCGGCGGTATTTGCCAGCAGCGTCGGTGCGGACGAAGACATTATCGAGAAGCCCGATGGCGGGCTGATCTGGTACGAGGTGCTGAATGTCAATCCCGCCAGTGAGCGCCCGTTCGATGAGGTGCGCGAACAGGTTGCCGAGGCGTGGCGCGCGGCCGAGCTTCGCGAGGCGGTGCGCAAGAAGGCGGAAGACCTCGCAGTTGAGGCGCGTGCCGGTCAGAGCATGGAAAAGATCGCCGAATCGGAGGGAACGACGGCCTCGCGGAGCGAGCCGCTGCGCCGCAATGCCTCCGCGCCCGGAGTAACGACCGGTGTGATCGGACAAGCCTTTACGCTGCCGGAGGGCGGAGTCGCGAGCGCATCCGCTCCCGAGCCGCCAGCGCGGATCGTCTTCAAGGTCGAGGACGTGATCGCGCCAGACCCGCTGAGCGACACGGAAGCCGAAGAGTTGCTTACCGCCTTGCGCACTCCGTTGGAGCGAGACCTGGTGGATCAGTATATCGCGGCGCTGCGCAGCAACTTCGACTACACGGTGAACCGGGATGTACTGCGCCAGTCGCTCGGGCTTTGATTGCAGAGCCGCGGGCGCTAGCCATGGAGTAATGGCCGCCAGCGCGAGCCATGAGCATGAGCGCTCGCGATGAATTTTCAGCCCGACTTCCAGTCTTTCGCCGAAAGCTACGATGCAAGCCGGCCGCAACTGGTGTGGACCCGCCTCGTCGCCGATCTTGAAACGCCGGTTTCCGCCGTGCTCAAGCTGTGCGGCGACGATCCGAACACCTTCCTGCTCGAGTCGGTAGAGGGCGGCGCCGCGCGTGGGCGCTATTCCATCATCGGCCTCAAGCCGGACGTCATCTGGCGCGCTCAGGGCAACAGCGCTCAGATCAACGCCAACGCCCAGGGTAACCCCGATGCCTTCAAGCCGTGCCGCAGTGGCACGCTCGAAGCGCTGCGCGAATTTCTCGACGCCTCGCGAATCGAGTTGCCGGAGGGGCTGCCGCCGATGTCCGCAGGGGTGTTTGGATATATGGGCTATGACACGGTGCGCCTCGTCGAGCACCTGCCCGACAATCGGCCCGATCCGGTCGGCACGCCCGACGCGCTGTTGATCCGCCCGACGATCATCGCGGTCTTCGACACAGTGAAGGACGAGATCATCATCGTCACGCCGGTAAGGCCAAGTGGCCGCGTGAAGGCGAAGACCGCCTATGCGCGCGCCTGCGACCGGCTGTCGGCCACCGTGGACAAGCTTGACAGCCCCCTGCCTCACGCGCCGGGGACGAATGGCGAGCTCGCGGCCATGCCTGCGGAAACCTCGAACATGACGCCAAAGCAGTACAAGGAGATGGTAGGCCGCGCGAAGGACTATATCGCTGCGGGCGACATCTTTCAGGTGGTGCTCAGCCAGCGCTTCGAGACTCCGTTCACGCTGCCCCCGTTTGCCCTCTACCGCGCCCTCCGGCGCGTAAATCCCTCGCCCTATCTCTACTATCTCAACTTCGGCAGCTTTGCCGTGGTCGGCTCAAGCCCGGAAATCCTCGTGCGCCTGCGTGACGGCGAGGTCACGATCCGGCCGATCGCCGGCACGCGCCCGCGCGGCCTCACGCCCGTGGATGACGAGCGCCATGCCGAAGACCTGCTCGGCGATGAAAAGGAGCGCGCAGAGCACCTGATGCTGCTGGATCTCGGGCGCAACGATGTCGGGCGGGTGGCGGAACCGGGCAGCGTGCGTGTCACCGACAGCTTTTTCCTCGAGTACTATAGCCAGGTCATGCACATCGTCTCGAACGTCACCGGGCGACTAGCCGAGTGCTATGACCGGATCGACGCGCTGATGGCCGGTTTCCCCGCCGGGACGGTCTCCGGCGCGCCAAAGGTGCGGGCTATGGAAATCATCGACGAACTCGAACCGGACAAGCGCGGCATCTATGCCGGGTGCGTGGGCTACTTCACGGCGGACGGCGACATGGACACCTGCATCGTGCTGCGTACTTCGATCATCAAGGATGGCAAGATGTATGTGCAGGCCGGCGCCGGGATCGTGGCCGACTCCATACCTGAGTCCGAGCAGGCCGAGTGTATCAACAAGGCGAAAGCGCTGTTCCGCGCTGCCGAAGAAGCGGTCCGCTTCTCCAGCCAGGCGCACCGCGGCCAATGATCCGCTTTCGCGTTCACACGATCTTCAACCTGTTGTGTGAAGAGCAACCGAATCTGGATTTGCCAGCCTGCGGGGGCTAGTGTGCCATCAACACGAATTCCGGCACCATGATCTCCAGGAAGTGAAATGCGCACGGTCTCTCTCTACCGGCATGCGAAATCAAGCTGGGACGATCCCTCGCTTGAGGATTTCGATCGCGATCTGTCGAAGCGTGGCCGGGCGTCCGCACCGCGCATGGGCGCTTACATCCGCGAAGCCGGTCTGACGCCCGATCTGGTTCTGTCCTCTCAGGCGGTGCGCACGCGCGAGACCTTTCGGCTGACCTTCGGGGACGCTGACGGAGCACCGGAGATGCGCCTCGAACAGCGGCTCTATCTGGCCTGCGCATCCACTATGCTGGATATGCTGCGCGGGCTGCCGGACGAGGTGGGACACGTCATGATCCTCGGGCACAATCCTGGGCTTCACGCCCTTGCGCTCGATCTGTTCAGCCGGGGCGAGCCTGCGGCTGTCAACCCGATATGCCGCAAGTTTCCCACTTGCGGCCTGGCTGTGATCGACGTGGAGAGCAGCAGTTGGCACGCACTCGCGGTCGGCGATGGATATTTGCGCATCTTCATTACGCCGAAATCCCTGCCCGAGCAGGCCGATGCACCGGTCTGAAACCTGTGCTGCGCGCACGCCGCCGGAGTTGCGCGGGCCACGTGGACCGCTATATTGTTCGGCATGATCACGCTGATAGATAATTACGACAGCTTCACCTATAACCTCGTACATTACTTCGCCGATCTGGGCGTCGAATGCCGCGTCTATCGCAACGACAAGGTGAGCGTCCAAGAGGTCATGGCGGAAGAGCCGGGCGCCATCGTGTTGTCGCCGGGCCCGTGCGATCCGGACCGCGCGGGCATCTGCCTCGACCTGATCGCGGCTGCGGCGGTCGCAAGGGTGCCGCTGTTCGGCGTGTGTCTGGGGATGCAGGCGATCGGACAGGCTTTTGGCGGCGATGTCGTGCGCGCGCCGAAGCTGATGCATGGAAAGCTGTCAATGGTGGCGAATGACGGCACCGGCCTGTTCGCCGGCCTTCCCGCGCGCTTCGAAGCGACACGTTATCATTCGCTTGCCGTCGATCCGAAGACCCTGCCGGCTGTGCTGCGCGTGACAGCGCGCACCGATGACGGCGTCATTATGGGGCTGGAGCACATAGAACTCCCACTTTACGGCGTGCAGTTCCACCCCGAAAGCATCGCCTCGAATTACGGCCATGCGCTGCTAGCCAATTTCCTGCGGCTTGCGCGGATCAACTGGCGTCCGGTCAAGGCGGGGCTTGCTCTGCCGCAAGAAATCTGTGAAGCGGCGCAGCCTGCGGCCTGATCGACAAGGCGACGCGCGCCGCTAATAACAACTGGACGAGGCACTGCAACGCGATGGCCGAAACACAAGGCGACTTCAAACCCTATCTTCAGCAGGTATCTGACGGCCGTGCCCTGTCCGCCGAGCAGGCGGGCGAGGCATTTTCTCTGATGATGGATGGTGCGGTGCCGGAAGCGCAAATCGCCGGCTTCCTGATGGCGCTGCGCGCACGCGGCGAGACGGTCGATGAGATCACCGGCGCAGCCACCGCCATGCGCGCGAAAATGAAGCGCGTTGCGGCTCCGGAAGGCGCGATGGATATCGTTGGCACAGGCGGCGACGCCAAGGGCACGCACAACGTCTCGACCTGCACGGCCTTCGTCGTGGCGGGCGCGGGGGTGCCGGTCGCCAAGCATGGCAACCGCGCGGTGTCCTCGCGCTCCGGCGCGGCGGACGTGCTGGAGAACTTGGGCGTTGCCATGGATACGCCGCAGGAGAAGCTCGAACAGGCGCTGAACGAGGCGCATATCGGCTTCATGTTCGCGCCCGCCCACCATGCCGCCATGCGCCATGTGGCGCCCGCGCGCAAGGCTCTCGGCGTGCGCACGATCTTCAACGTCCTCGGGCCGCTGTGCAATCCGGCGGGTGTTGGTCGCCTGTTGGTTGGTGTCTATGCGCCGGAAATGGCGCGCCCGCTCGCCGAAGTGCTCGGCCGGCTGGGCGCACGGCACGCCTGGGTGGTGCACGGCCATGACGGGCTGGACGAGATGAGCACCACCGGCGAGAGCATTGTCGCTGAACTGCAGGATGGGCGCGTCCGCGAATTCGTTATCGTGCCGGAAGATGCCGGGTTGTCGCGCGTGGCGCTGGCCGATCTGGTCGGCGGCGATCCTGCCGCGAATGCTGCGGCGATCCGTCAAACACTGGCTGGAGCCCCCGGCCCGCTGCGCGACATCGTGTTGCTGAATGCTGCGTCCGCGCTGATGGTTGCGGAGCGCGCCGAGACCTTGCGTGAGGGCGTGGAGCGCGCTGCGCAGGCGATCGACAGCGGCGCCGCTGCGGCCGCTCTGGAGAAACTCGCCGCAATCTGCGGAGCGCCTGCCCATGTCTGACATACTCGCCCGGATCATAGCGACAAAGCGCGAGGAGATCGAACAGGCCAAGGCGCGAGCGCCGCTGGTCGAGGTTCAGCGCGCTGCCGCAGAAGCCGCGCCGGTGCGCCCCTTCGCCGATGCGCTGGCGCAAGCGCCCGGCCATCCCTTGATTGCCGAGGTGAAGAAGGCCAGCCCGTCCAAGGGCCTGATCCGCTCCAACTTCGATCCTGCCGCGCTAGCTCGCGCTTATGAAACCGGCGGCGCTGCGTGTCTTTCGGTGCTGACTGACACGCCCTGGTTTCAGGGCGCGCCCGAGCATCTGGCCGCCGCGCGCAACGCCTGCGGCCTGCCCGTGCTGCGTAAGGATTTCATGATCGACCCCTATCAAGTCGCCGAGGCGCGGGCCTGGGGTGCGGACTGCATCCTGCTGATCCTCGCGGCGATTGACGACAATCTCGCGCACGAACTTGCCGGGGCCGCGCATGCCCATGGCATGGATGTACTGATCGAGGTGCATGACGAGGCGGAGCTTGAGCGCGCGCTTGCCCTGCCCGGCCGGCTGATCGGGATCAACAACCGCGACCTGACTACATTCGAGACCTCCCTCACCGTGAGCGAACGTCTGAGCAGGCGTCTGCCCGCCGAGCGGATCGGCATCAGCGAAAGCGGGATTGCGACCCATGCCGACCTAACCCGACTTGCAGCTTGCGGCATTCGCGCATTCCTCGTCGGTGAGAGCCTCATGCGCTCCAAGGATGTTGCCGCCGCAACGCGCGCATTGCTAACAGGTGCGCCTGCCGCACAGACGGCGACTGCCCACTGAGGGCAGCGCGCAAAGCCACCGAGCAAAGGTCATGAGCGAGTCGAAACTCAGCCACCTGAACGCACGCGGCGAGGCCAACATGGTCGATGTCGCCGGGAAAGACGTCACCACCCGCACAGCCCGCGCTGAAGGCTTCATCGCCATGAAGACGGAAACGCTCGACCTGCTGGAGAGCGGAGAGGCGAAGAAGGGCGACGTGCTCGCCACTGCCCGCATCGCCGGAATCATGGCCGCCAAGCGCACGCCGGAGCTGATCCCGCTATGTCACGCGCTCGCGCTGTCGAAGGTCAGCGTCGATTTTACGCCCAACCGGACGCCGCCGGGGCTGCACGTCACCAGCTTCGTCAAGGTCGACGGGAAGACCGGCGTGGAGATGGAGGCGCTGACGGCCATCTCGGTCGCCTGCCTGACCGTCTACGACATGCTCAAGGCGGTGGACAAGGGCATGAGTTTTTCCGGCATCCGGCTGGTCGAGAAAACCGGCGGGCGGTCCGGCACCTATCGCGCCGATGAGAACGCCGCGTCATGAGTCTTCTGCCAGTCGAAGACGCACTTGCCCGCATCCTTGAGGGCGCTGTGCCACTGGAAGGCGAAACTGTAGATATCGCCCGGGCCGCCGGACGCGTGCTCGCCGCCGACATCGATGCCCGCCTTACGCAACCGCCGTTCCATTCCTCCGCCGTGGATGGTTTTGCGCTGGGCGCGGCGGATATCGCCGACCCGCCTGCAACGCTGCGCCTCATCGGAGAGGCGGCCGCTGGCCGCGCTTACGCTGGCACTGTGGCCCCGCGCGAGGCTGTGCGCATCTTTACCGGCGCGCCGGTGCCGGAAGGAGCCGATACCGTAGTGATGCAGGAAGACGCCGCGTGGGATAGCAAGACGGTCACGATCCACAAGAGCGTGCGCAAAGGCGCATCCATTCGCACGCGCGGAGGCGATTTCGTACAGGACGAGCGGCTGCTGCCGGCGGGAAAGCGTCTCAACGCCCGCGGCCTGCTGCTCGCCGCGGGTGCAAACAACGCCCAACTCAGCGTCCGCCGCAAACCCCGCGTCGCCATCCTGGCGACGGGCGATGAACTGGTCCCGCCCGGCGGCAATCCGCGGCCCGACCAGATCGTCTCCTCGATCCCCATTGGACTGCGCGCGATGATCGAGGCCGCGGGTGGTGCGCCCGAAATGCTGGGGATCGCGAGCGACACCCGCGAGAGCCTGCGCGATCATCTCGCTCGGGCCGCCGACGCTGATCTGCTGCTCACGATCGGAGGGGCGTCGGTGGGCGAGCATGACCTTGTCCGCCCGGCGCTGCTGGATGCTGGTTACGAAATTGCCTTCTGGCGGATCGCCATGCGGCCCGGCAAACCGCTGATGTTCGGCCGCCGCCGGGCATCGCGGGTCATCGGTCTGCCGGGCAACCCGGTTTCCGCGATGATCTGCACCCGCGTGTTCGCTGTGCCGCTGATCGATGCTCTGCTCGGCGTGGATGGCGGGCCCGCTCCCACCCGCCACGCGCTCCTGGCCAGCCCTCTCGAGGAAAACGGCCCACGCAAGCACTATATGCGCGCGCGCCTGCACCACCAGCCGGACACCGGGGCAGCTCGTGTCACTGCCCTGCCCTCGCAGGACAGCGCTTTGACGGCGGCGCTCGCCCGCGCCGACTGCCTGATCGTGCGCCCCCCGCATGCACCTGCTGCTCCGGTTGGCGAAAGCGTCGAAATTCTCCCGCTCGACTTCTGAAGACTGCGCCCTCGCTCTTGCGGAACACAACAGGAACAGTTATAGCTGTTCTTGATTTGTACATCGCCCTCGGGGGAAACGCGCCATGCTGACACAGAAACAGAAGCAGCTTCTCTTCTTCATCCATGATCGGGTGCAGGAAAGCGGCGTTCCCCCTTCCTTTGACGAGATGAAGGAAGCGCTGTCGCTGCGCTCGAAGTCGGGCATCCACCGTCTGATATCGGCACTCGAGGAGCGCGGCTTCATTCGCAGGCTGCCGCACCGCGCACGGGCGCTGGAAATTTTGAGAATGCCCGGCGAGGCGTCGCTCGGGCGCACCTCTGCTGAAAGTGCGGCGGTACAACGGGCAAACGCGCGGGGCCTGGGTGTGATCGACGGCGGGCAGGCGCGCGGGCGCGCGGCCGACAGCGGCGAGGGCACCGGTTCTGCCTCGGTCGAAGTTCCTGTCATGGGCAGGATTGCGGCCGGCGTCCCGGTTTCAGCGATCCAGAACCTGAGCCACAACATCAATGTCGCGCCGGAGATGCTCGCGGCCGGCAATCACTTCGCGCTCGAGGTGCGCGGCGATTCGATGATCGATGCGGGCATCCTCGACGGCGATATCGTGCTGATCCAACAAACTCAGAGCGCAGAAAACGGCGACATCGTCGTCGCGCTGATCGACCGCGAGGAAGCGACCCTCAAGCGACTGCGCAAGAAGGGCAATTCTGTTGCACTTGAAGCCGCGAATCCTTCCTATGAGACACGGATTTTCGGTCCCGACCGGGTGGAGATTCAGGGACGGCTCGTCGCGCTGATCCGCCAGTACTGACCGGCTGCAGCGCAAGCACGATCAATGTCCTTGCGACCAGGGTCGCGCACCGCGCACATCCTGCGCGGTCTCCACGTGCAGGCGCCGCTGCGCGCCTTTCCCTTCGATATACACTGCGTGCGCTCCGTGGCGCCGGAGTTGCTCTCGCGTGATGACGAGTCGAGGTCCGGTGCAGCCCCCGCGCATCATGAGCGGTGAGACGACGATATCGGCATGTCGGCAATCCTGCGCCAGCGCTGAAGCCTCCCGCGCCACCGATAGCCGTATTCCGCGCACGACCGCAATGCAACCGCGTTGATCGCAGCGAAACACGCGGTCGCTGCGTACCGCGCGCGGCGTACGCTTGTCGCCATCGGCCGCCAGCCATTTCTCGAGACTGTAGTTGCCAGCCCGGCCCGGCATCGCCGCAAGCTGCCCGCCCTGCGTGCGCACCGCAACAACCCGCCCGTCCCTGTCGATCAGGATGTCGGGCTTGACCCCAAAACTCGTCATAACTAACCCGGCCCCGATCATGGCCAACCCGGCGTTTCGCCAGGCCCCGCGCCAAATGGCGAACCACAGCGCGCCGAGGGTGATTGCGGCGAGCGCGCTCACCGGGAACGCCTCGACCGGACGCACCGCGCCGGGCAGCGCGGACACCTCCCGCGCCATTGCGACCACAAGATCGATCCCGGCCCCCATCACCCACAGCGGCCCGCTCTCCAGCCCGAACGGCATCGCAAGCAACGCAGCGAGCGCCGCAGGCATCACCACCAGCCCCACCACCGGCATTGCGAGCAGATTGCCGATCAGGCTGTAGCTGGTGGCGGTATGAAAGTGAAACGCCGCAATGGGCGCGACCGCCAGCCCCGCAACCATCGTCGTCAGGCCGATCCCGCCGGCATAGCGCACCAGTGCGCGGGCGGCGCGTGATGCGATGCTTTTGCCCCCCTGGCCGATCAGGCGAACGCCGCGCAGCCGCTCATAGACCGCAATCAGCGCCGTGGCGGCTGCAAAGGACATCTGGAAGCTGATGTTCAGTAAGCTTTCCGGCGTCAGCGCGAGGATCACGATTGCGGCAATCAGCACGTTGCGCAGCGTTAACGCGGGCCGGTCGAGCATGACCGCGATCAGGAACACAGAAGTCATCATGAAGGC
>CAZYYQ010000014.1:19727-23210 GCA_964651275.1 uncultured Hyphomicrobiaceae bacterium
GCGCGCAGCCCATCAACCGCAGCCCAGAACCGTAACATTGCGGGCGCAGGCGGACCGTCGCGCTGCTTGATGTCTGACAAGGCATAGCCGACCGCACCCAGACCCATGAAATAGGCCATGCGGGCAAAGTCAAAGCCGCCGGGATGCGTGGGCTCCGGCGGCGGCAGCAAGCCCGCCGCAACCTCGACCCAGCTTCCCACAGGCGGCGCTGTTTCCGCATGCGTGGTAACTCTCAGCTTGGCCGGAGTCATCCCGGACGTCAGCCCCTCGATGGCTCCCACCCTGATGGTGAGCCGGTTGCGCTGACCTTCGCGCGCCTCCCATTGCTCGACCCACCCGGTGATGAGTGCATAGTCTTTCTGGCCGCTCAGAACGGGCGCTGCGACCAACTCCGTACGCTGCTTGGCGGCAAAAAAGCCCAGCGCTGCGCAAGCCACGGCGCCGCTCAGCAACAGGCCGATCGCCCCACCGCGTGCCATGATGCGCCATGCCAGAGCGATGATCACCAGCCCGGTTGCCAGAACCAAGGGAGGCTCGTGCGGCAGAGAAAAGTACGCGCCGATGCCGATCGCGAAGCAAACCGGCACCCAGAGCGCGAACCGGCCACGCTCACTCTCCCATAGCCTGTCCCCAAGCCGTAGCCGCGAGCGCGCTCCATCCGAAGTCGACGCTACCTGATCCGGCTGCCAAGCCAAGTCCGCCACTCTGCGGGCCTTTCCCTGTTAGATCGTCACGCCGCAGCCACGGGTCACCCTTCCAGTCAGCTTAACCTTTGCGCGGCGCTGTGTTAGAGCCTGTCTCGCGCGTTGAGAAGTTGGTTCCGGCACAAACGGTAGCCCAAGTGCCAATCCGCTCAGATCCCCAGAGTGCCATCGCTCAAACATCGCGCATTGTGAAAAGTTTGGATTGGCAGAGTCAACGCTGCCGTAATTCCCGGGAAGTTAAAGACCCATGACCAACTCCGTCGTCACGCGCTTTGCGCCGTCGCCCACCGGTTTCCTGCATATCGGCGGAGCGCGCACCGCACTGTTCAACTGGCTTTATGCGCGCGCGAAGGGCGGCGCTTTCCTGCTGCGCATCGAGGACACCGACAGGGCACGCTCCACGCAAGAGGCGATTGACGCGATCATCGACGGGCTGATCTGGTTGGAACTGGACTGGGAGGGCGAGCCGGTATCGCAGTCCGAGCGGGCGGCGCGCCATGCCGAGATGGTCGAGCAGTTGCTGGCTTCTGGCCATGCTTATCGCTGCTACGCCACGCAGGAGGAACTTGCGGCGATGCGTGAAAAGGCCCGCGCGGAGGGGCGCGCCCCTGGCTATGACGGCACTTGGCGCGACCGGGACCCTGCTGAAGCACCCCAGGGCGTGCCGCCAGCAATCCGGTTCAAGGCCCCGCAGGAAGGCGAGACGATCATCGACGACAAGGTTCAGGGGCCGGTACGTTTCGCCAACAAGGACCTTGACGACCTGGTCCTGCTGCGCGGGGATGGTTCTCCGACCTACATGCTCTCGGTGGTGGTGGACGACCATGACATGGGCGTAACCCACGTCATCCGCGGCGACGACCACCTGACCAACGCAGCCCGGCAAACGCAGATCTATCGCGCGCTGGGCTGGGAGCCGCCAGTGTTCGCGCATGTCCCGCTGATCCACGGGCCAGACGGCGCCAAGCTGTCGAAACGCCACGGCGCGCTCGGGGTCGAGGCGTATCGCGCCATGGGCTATCTGCCCGCGGCGCTGCGCACCTATCTTGTCCGGCTGGGCTGGGCCCATGGCGATCAGGAAATCTTCTCCACCGACGAGATGATCGCAGCATTCGATCTGCCCGCGATTGGACGCTCACCCGCGCGCTTCGACTTCGCCAAGCTGGAGAGCCTTAACGCCCATTACATTCGTCAGACCAGCGACGCCGAACTCGTCCGGCGTATCCGCGACTCCTTGCCCGAATTGCAGGGTGTGTCCGACCTCGACGGCCAGATCGACGAGGTCGGCTGGGCCAAGCTTGAACAGGCGATGCCAGGACTGAAGCCACGCGCCAAGACGCTTATCGAGCTTGTCGACAATGCTCGCTACCTGTTCGTCAAGCGCCCGCTGGAGATGGACGTCAAGGCGGAGAAGCTGTTGACCGCGGAGGCGCGCACACATCTTGCTGCACTGCGGGAGCGTTTTGCCAGTCTTGACGGCTGGTCTGCAGATCTGCTTGAAGCATGTGTGCGCGCCTATGCTGAGGAATCCGGCACCAAGTTAGGCCAAATCGCGCAGCCGTTGCGCGCCGCGTTGACCGGGCGCACGGTGTCTCCGGGGATTTTCGACGTTCTGGAGGTGGTGGGCCGCGACGAATCGCTCGCGCGTCTCGGTGACTGCGCCGCCGATTGAGCGGTCTGCTCACTCTGCAGACAATCGAACGTGATCGTCGCGGTAGCGAGCGGATATTGCCGCAGTGCAAAAAACGCGGTAGCAATCAGTTCCATAAATGGCCTGAATGTGACAGCCTGCGGCCTATCAAAGCCGCGCGCGTGCTCACCGCCCGCCCACTCAGTTTGGGTCGGGACACGCGCCCAATACGCAATCTCTCAGGAGCGAAATCATGGACATTTCCAACCCGAAGGATGCCGATGCCGGCGGCGGCGCGAAGGTGAAGGGTAACGCGAAGTTTTCGATCGGCGACAAGGAGCTGGAAATGCCCGTCCTGTCCGGCACGACTGGGCCGGATGTCGTCGACATCACGAAGTTCTACCGCCATTCGGGGCACTTCACTTTCGATCCCGGTTTCACCTCGACGGCAAGCTGCAAATCCGGGATCACCTATATCGACGGCGATGAAGGGATTCTGCTCTATCGCGGCTATCCCATCGACCAGCTTGCCGAACAGGGCGACTTCCTGGAAACCTGCCATCTGCTGCTCTACGGGAACCTGCCGACCCGCGAGCAATACGCGGATTTCGAGAACCGCGTCACCTATCACACCATGATCCACGAGCAGATGAACCGGTTCTTTACCGGGTTCCGGCGCGACGCGCACCCCATGGCGATCATGGTTGGGGTTGTCGGAGCGCTGGCCGCCTTCTATCACGACTCCACCGACATCAACGATCCGGTGCAGCGTGACATCGCGGCGCTGCGCATGATCGCGAAGATGCCGACGATTGCCGCGATGGCCTACAAATATTCGATCGGCCAGCCATTCGTCTATCCGCGCAATGAGCTCAATTACGCGCATAATTTCCTCTACATGTGCTTTGCAGTGCCGTGCGAGGAATACAAGCTCGATCCAGTTCTCGCGCGTGCCATGGACCGGATTTTCATCCTGCATGCGGACCATGAGCAGAACGCCTCGACTTCGACTGTGCGGCTGGCAGGCTCTTCCGGCGCGAATCCGTTCGCCTGCATCGCGGCGGGCATCGCATGCCTTTGGGGGCCGGCACATGGGGGCGCGAACGAGGCCGCCTTGAACATGTTGCAGGAAATTGGCTCGGTCGACCG
>CAZYYQ010000015.1:0-22977 GCA_964651275.1 uncultured Hyphomicrobiaceae bacterium
GGCGAAAAGCGGGTCAGCGTGGTCCGGCTATGATGACGGTCGCGCCCGCCAGACACAGCGCCGCGCCGGTCACGTCCCAGCGGTCGGGGCGCAGTCCCTCGATCAGCCACAGCCAAATAAGCGAACTGACGATATAGACCCCTCCGTATGCCGCATAGGCACGACCGGCGGCCGCCGCGTCGATCAGGGTGAGCAGGTAGGCGAACAGGACGAGTGAGAGGATGCCGGGCAGCACCCACCAAACCGACTGGCCAAGCCGGAGCCATGCCCAGAAGGCAAAACATCCGGCAATTTCAGCAATTGCGGCACCCAGATATGCCAAGGCGGTCTTCATATCGCCGAGCCCAGCCGCCAATGGCCGCCGCCCCGGCGGTCAGCCGCCGGTGACGCTCATGTGGCGAGAGACCGCCGGCTGGTTGCTCTCGCGGTCGATGATGAAGTCATGCCCTTTTGGCTTGCGGGAGATCGCCTCGTCGATTGCGGCATTGAGCAGGTCGTTGCCCTCGCTTGCGCGCAGCGGCGCACGCAAGTCTGCTGCGTCTTCCTGCCCGAGGCACATGTAGAGCGTGCCCGTGCAGGTCAGGCGCACGCGATTGCAGCTTTCGCAGAAGTTGTGCGTCAGCGGGGTGATGAAGCCGATCCGGCCGCCAGTCTCGGCAACCTGAACATAGCGCGCCGGGCCACCGGTTTTATACGGGATGTCTTCGAGTGTGAATTTCGAGGCGAGCCGTGCGCGGACCGTCGACAGAGGCAGATACTGATCCGTGCGGTCGCCGTCGATGTCGCCCAGCGGCATCGTCTCGATCAGCGTCAGGTCCATGCCGCGGCCATGCGCCCAGCGCAGCATCTCCTCGATCTCGTGTTCGTTGACATCCTTCAACGCAACCGCGTTGATCTTGACGTGCAGTCCCGCTTGCTGTGCGGCGTCGATCCCGGCCATGACCTGTTCCAGCCGCCCCCAGCGTGTGATCTGCTGAAATTTCTCCGGGTCGAGCGTGTCCATCGAGATGTTCACGCGACGCACGCCGGCTTCATACAGTTCGCGCGCGAAGCGCGGCATCTGACTGCCGTTGGTCGTCAGCGTCAACTCTTCCAGCGCGCCGCTTTCCAGATGCCGCGACAGCGAGCGGATCAGCCACATGATGTTACGGCGCACGAGAGGCTCTCCGCCGGTCAGACGCAATTTGCGCACCCCTTTATCGACGAAGGCAGTGCACAGCCGGTCAAGTTCTTCCAGCGTCAGCAAATCCTTTTTGGGCAGAAATGTCATGCTCTCCGCCATGCAGTACACGCAGCGGAAGTCACAGCGGTCCGTCACGGAGACCCGCAAGTAGCTGACGGTGCGTCCAAACGGGTCGATCATCGGCGCCTGGCCTGGCGCAATTGGCGTATCGGCTGCCATGTGTTGCATTCCTCCCATGCGATAACCGACTCCATTCTTGAGCACCGCAGTCGGTTATCTAACTCTAGCACCTGTCTGGAACGATTCAAGAAATTCGTATTGCAGAGCTTGTCACGGCCATTTGACCACTGGCGGCATGGAGGACAGGATCGCATCGACATTGCCGCCGGTCTTCAGGCCGAAGATCGTACCGCGGTCGTAGAGCAGGTTGAACTCGACGTAGCGTCCGCGGCGGATTAACTGCTCTTCGCGCTGCGCGTCCGTCCATGGCAGATGCATGTTGCGCCGCACCAGATCGGGATAAACGTCGAGGAACGCGCGGCCGACATCCTGCGTAAAGGCGAAATCGGCGTCCCAGTCGCCGCTGTTCAGATAGTCGTAAAAGATGCCGCCGATGCCGCGCATCTCGCCGCGGTGCTTGAGATAGAAATACTCGTCGCACCACTGTTTGTAGCGGTCATAATCCGCAACCTCATGCGCCTCGCAGGCCGCGCGCATGGCAGCGTGAAAATCGCGCGTGTCGGCGTCTTCTTGCGTGCGGCGCGAGTCTAACACCGGAGTCAGGTCCGCCCCGCCGCCGAACCAGCTTTTCGTGGTCACGACGAAGCGCGTGTTCATGTGCACGGCCGGCACGTTCGGATTGTGCATGTGCGCGATCAGCGAAACCCCCGAAGCCCAGAAGCGCGGGTCTTCCGATGCACCGGGAATCTGATCTCGGAACTCTGGCGCGAAGGTGCCATGCACAGTCGAGGTGTGGACGCCGACCTTCTCGAACACGCGCCCCTTCATAATCGACATGACCCCGCCGCCGCCCGGCGCGCCGGTGTGGTCGGTCCGCTTCCACGGCGTACGCTCGAAGCGGCCCGCAGGCAGACTTGCTTGCGGGCCCTCGCTCAACTCGTCTTCGATCTGCTCAAAGCTGGCACAGATGTGGTCGCGCAATTCGCCGAACCATGCGCTGGCACATTCACGCTCATGCGCAAGGCAATCGCTTGTCCGCAAGTCCTCATTTCCGGCAGGCTGGAGACTCATGAAATTCTCTGGGCTGGGAAACCGTGTGTTTGTCTCAGAGCTTCACCTAACACCATCGCTGCGGCCACCGCAACGTTGAGCGAACGCAGGTCCGGCCGCATCGGGATGGCGATGCGCGCATCGGCGGCCTCATGCACCGCCGGCGGCACCCCCGCGCTCTCGCGGCCGAGCAGCAGAACATCGCGCGTCTGGAAGGCGAAATCCACATGCGCTTGATTCGCGTGGCGGCTGAGAAGAACGATGCGCGCATCCACCGCTGCCATATCGGCGCTGAAAGCGGCGAAGTCCGCATGGCGGTCAATCGTTACATGCTTCAGATAATCGAGCCCGGCGCGGCGCAAGGCGCGATCAGACAAGTCAAAACCCGCAGGAGCGATCACGCTCACGGCAACATCCATGCATGCGGCAAGCCGCAGAATCGTGCCGGTATTCTGCGCAATATCAGGTTGATAAAGTGCGAGCCGCAATTTCCGCCTCTTCCCCTTCGCCGTTTGTTTGCCCGCGACCTCCCCAGTGCGCCGATGTCTGCCTCAGACTGTGGCTAATGCGTTACTTTGTCACCGACTTCGGCCTAGACTCAGTTACGCTCGGAACAATATAAGACGAGGCTGTCTTTATCGCGGGCGACGCAACGTGTATGCCCGGATCGTGCAGTCCGTCGAGCCCCTATCTAAAGGCAAGTGAGCGAAAGGACGACTCATGTCGACACCAGCCGATGATCCGAACCGGCGCGATTTCATCTATATTGCGACGAGCGCATTCCTGCTGATCGGAGGTGCCGCGGCGCTCTGGCCATTGGTCGACCAAATGAACCCCGACGCTTCTACCTTGGCGACCGGAACCGTGGATGTTGACCTATCCTCCATCGAGCCAGGCCAGGCAATCACGGTGATGTGGCGCGGCAAACCTGTCTTCGTGCGCAACCGGACGCCTGAAGAGATTGAAGCCGCGAAGGCTACCGACGTGTCCGACTTGCCCGATCCCGAAGTGTTCGCCATGGGAGGCGAGGCAGGGTTACCTGCTTCTGATGAGAATATTACCAAGGAAGGTCATGAGAAGTGGCTGGTGGTGATTGGCATTTGCACACATCTCGGCTGCATTCCGCAGGGTCAGAGGGCTTCTGATAATCGAGGCGAATGGGGCGGCTGGTTCTGCCCATGCCATGGCTCCCACTACGACACTGCAGGGCGTATTCGCAAGGGACCTGCGCCGCGCAATCTGGAATTGCCGATCTATACGTTCACGTCCGACACGTCCATTCAGCTGGGATAAGGTCTGATATCATGAAGTCTGACATTCCGTACGAGCCGAAAACCGGGTTTGAGCGCTGGCTGGACGAGCGGCTGCCGATCCCTCGGATGATGCATGACAACTTCACTGGCTTCCCGGCTCCGCGCAATCTTACATACATGTGGACGTTCGGAGGCATCCTGACCTTCGCGCTCGTGGTGCAGATCATGACCGGCGTTGTCGCGGCCATGCACTATGTGCCGAACGTCGAGATGGCATTCGATTCCATCGAGAAGCTGATGCGCGACGTCAATTACGGCTGGCTCATGCGCTACACCCATGCGGTCGGCGCATCTCTGTTCTTTCTGGCGGTGTATCTGCACATCTTCCGTGGCCTGTACTACGGCTCTTACAAAGCTCCGCGAGAAATTCTCTGGATTCTTGGCGTCATCATCCTGCTGCTGATGATGGCCACGGCCTTCATGGGCTACTCGCTTCCATGGGGGCAGATGAGCTTCTGGGCGGTGACGGTGATCACCAATCTGTTCTCATCGCTTGATCAGGTGATTCCGGGTCTCGGCACGACGCTCGTGCAGTGGATCTGGGGAGGCTACGCTGTCGGCGAGCCGACGCTGGTGCGCCTGTTCAGCCTTCACTACCTGTTTCCCTTCCTGATCGCCGCCTGCGTGGGCCTGCACATCTGGGCCTTGCACGTGACTGGCAGCAACAATCCGACCGGCGTCGAAGTCAAGAACATCAAGAAAGAGACCGTGCCGTTCCACCCGTATATCACGGTCAAGGACGGCTTCGCACTCTCGGTGTTCGCGATCGTGTTCGCCTACTTCGTGTTCTACATGCCAAACTATCTCGGGCACGTGGAGAACTACATCCCCGCCGACCCACTGGTAACGCCTCCGCACATCGTGCCGGAATGGTACTTCTTGCCCTTCTATGCGATCCTGCGTGCCATCCCCGACAAGCTCGGCGGCGTGATCGCGATGTTCGCATCCATAGCGGTGCTTTTCTTTATCCCGTGGCTTGACACCTCGCGGGTGCGCTCGACCAGATACCGCCCGCTCTACCGGCCATTTTTCTGGATATTCGTGGTAACTTGCCTGGCGCTTGGTTACCTCGGCGCGAAGCCGGCAGAGGGAGCATATGTGACGGCAGCCCGGTTCTTCACAGCCTACTACTTTATCCACTTCCTCGTGGTGATGCCCGTCGTCGGCATCATGGAGCGGCCGAAGCAACGTCCGGGCAGCTTGAGTGAAGCGATATATGGCTCGCATGAAGGCAAGGGCGCCTCGCCCGATGCCGTACCGGCAGCGCCAGAAAAGCGATAGGGACCGAGGGAGAATACCGGCAATGACATATCGCCAAGAGCGTCTCACTTCGCCATTGCGCGCCGGACTTCTGGCGGCAGCCGCCGGGCTGTCGCTGGTGCTGGCGGCGGGGGCACCGCAACTTGTACATGCTGCTGCTGGCGGGGTAGCCGCAGAGAAGCAGGACTGGACCTTTGCAGGGCCGTTCGGCTACTTCGATGAAAACCAGCTTCGTCGCGGCTTCAAGGTTTATAATAACGTTTGTGCGGCCTGCCACGGTATGCGGCTGTTGCATTACCGCAACCTTATTGATCCGAGCGGGCCGAACCTGCCCGAAGAGCAGGTGAAAGCGATAGCCGCCGAGAAGGCGGTGACAGATGGTCCAGACGATCAAGGCGAGATGTTCGAGCGCCCGGCGACCCCCAACGACTCTTTCGTCAACCCGTATCGCAATGAAAAGGAAGCCGCCCTCGTCAATAACGGTGTGGTGCCGCCTGACCTGTCAGTGATTGCCAAGGCCCGCAAGGCAGAAGGCGATATTCCGTGGTACATGTCTCCCGTCGCCATCGCGCAGGACATCGCCACGATGTACGAGGAGCAGGGACCGGATTACATCTACGCTCTACTCACCGGTTACAAGGAGCCGCCCGAAGGCAAACAGCTGGCCCCTGGCGCTTACTACAACACGATCTATCCGGGCCAGCAGATCGCCATGGCGCAACCGCTCTACCCGGACATGGTGGAATACACCGACGGCACGCCGATGACCGTCGAGCAATATTCCAAGGACGTGACCGCGTTCCTGATGTGGGCGGCCGAGCCGAAGCTGGAAGAACGCAAGCAGATGGGCGCGAAGGTGATGTTGTATCTCTTCATTCTCGCCGCGCTGCTGTACCTCTCGAAGCGGATGCTCTGGAGGCGCATCAAGCACTGACCCTGTGGCTTGGATGTGTCTGGCGCAAGCACGGCGCTCTTGCAGCGCTTGCCACTCCCGCCTGAAGTGAATTAGCAGATCGAGCCGAACCGGCGCAGACACTCTGCATTGGGGCCGGGCATGGCATTCCGCGAGGACTGGGGCGGCCAAACGCCTCTTATCCCGTTCCCATCCGCTTGAGACGGAGTCGCTGCGCCTGCGACAGCTTTTTCATCCGGCGCAAGCTCGAACCAGGCAAACGCATCGCAAGGCGAACCCAGCTTTCACCGACCGACTCCATTTCATCGCGGCTCACAGGTTGAGCAAGACGCCGTGCCTCGAACACGGAGAAAACGGCGTCGAAGCGCTCCAGCATCCAGGCAAGCTGGCGGTCCATCGCCTCGATCCCGGAACCGTTGTCGCAGACTACATTAACAAGACCCAGGTCGTACAAGTCCCGCGCCCTGAAGGCAGGACTGTCGAGAATTGCGCGCTCGGCCTGCGCCTGCCCGAGCCGCCGAGACAGAAACGTGTAAGCTCCCATGCCGGGAAACAGCCCGTAATGGATCTCCGGCAAGGCGAAGCGGGCACGCTCCTCCGCCACGATCACATCGCACGCGAGCGCCGCCTCAAAGCCGCCACCCAGCGCATCGCCGCAGACCAGTGCGGTCGTCACCATACCGGAATCGCAGGCATGGTAGTTGCGGTAGCAGATGTCGATGCTGGCCATTGCATAGTCCCGCAGCGCCTGCTCATCCCCCGCCTCGACGCAGGATACGAAGAACTGGAGATCTCCGCCAAGATTGAAGACCCCCGGCGTGCGCGAGGCGAGTACCGTGAACTTGGCGGCATGCGCGGCCTCGCTGGGCCGTTGCCTGTAAAACTCCCGCAGTGCCTGCTGTACAGCCTGGATGTCCGTCAGCATTCGCGGCGTATAACCGGGTCGCTCACAATGCGCCTGAAACCCCCAGACCGCGCGCGTAGCCGGATCATATTCCAGTTCAAGTTCCCGCAGATCCAGCGCCTGCAAGTGTGCCGCCAACCGCGCCGCAGCGGTATCGCTAACCGGCTCCATCGCTATTGGCGCCGACGCCTGCCGCGCGCTCGCGCGTGAGGGCTCTACCGAAGGCCGTGACGGCTCCTCTGCTGCATTTTCACCGGCCGCCGATGTTATTTCCGCCGTGAAGAAATCGGATGCGAGCCAGGCGTCGCCAGACGCAACATTTATGGGGACTCTCATAACGCCCTGTATGGTTAAGATTTTACAATCATAAGTAGCACAATCAGCAGGATGCTACCAGTAGATTTATGGGAGCGCGACGCCCGTGAGCGGGAGCCGGGGAGGGAGGTCATGGCTTTCTTGGGCAAGGATTGGATAAATTTTTCACGATCCTTAAACAGAATTTTGCCCCCCGGCAAAAAGCGGAAGTTAATCCTTATAAGACTGATACCATTCTCTGGCAGCGGAACAAGCGTATATTCGTGTTCACGACAAATAAATCTATGTCCGGCAATGTAAAACGAACTCCCAAAGCCAAAGTCAGATCATGCCAAAGAGCCCATACATTGCCATCATCGACGATTTGGCGGCCAACCGTGCCTTCCTGGAGCGGCTTGCTCTGAATGTCGACGAGGTCGAACGCGTGGAGAGCTTCGCCAGCGCGCCAGAGGCGCTGGAGGCGTTCGCCAGCAATCCGCCAGATCTGATCGTCAGCGACTTCAACATGCCGGAGATGAATGCCGCACAGTTCCTGACGAGTCTGCGCCGCATGGACGGGCTCGAAGAAACCCCCGTCATTGTCGTCTCCAGCTACGAGCAGCGCGACATACGCTACAAGGCGCTCGAATGCGGTGCCACTGACTTCCTCGTGAGCCCGGTTGACACCATTGAGTTCACCACCCGCGCGCGCAATCTATTGATGCTAGGCCTTCACCAAAAGCTCCTGCGCAGTCGCACATTCGCGTTGCAGGACCGCCTTGTGAACCACCGGCTGCATTCGCTCAAGACGCTTCAGCGCACGCGCCGCCAAATGTTCGGTGTCATCGACTCCGTTCCCGCGATGGTCTACGCGCTCGACGAAGACGGCACATGCATCTTTGCCAACCAGTACTGCTTCGAATTTGCACGAAGCTGCGGGACAGGCTCGCTTGCCGATCTGCAGGGCATGTTCGACACGATCTCCGCCAGTGGCGTTCTTGAGCGCCTCAATCAGGGCTCGCCTCAACAGGCCGAAGCGCTCCTGACCGATGCCAGCGGCAGCCAGCACGAGTTTCTGGTCGTGGCGCGCGAAACGGTTACGCCTGATGGCGGCGACGCCACCAAGGTGGTTTCCGCGCTCGACATTTCGAACATCAAGGCGGCGGAACGGTCCCTGCGCATCGCCAAGGACGAGGCGGAAGCCGCCAATCGCGCCAAGAGTAACTTCCTCGCAAATATGAGCCACGAGTTGCGAACGCCGATGAACGCGATCATCGGTTTCACCGACATGATGCGCTCCGGTCTCGTCGGTGAAATGCCGAACGAAAAAAGCAAGCAGTATCTCGACAGCATTCTCTACAGCGCGCGCCATCTGCTCTCGATCATCAACAGCATACTCGACTTCGCGCAGATGGAGGCCGGCAAGACGCGCATCGAGGAGACCGTGTTCTCGCTCAACCACTGCCTGCGCCAGGTCGCGCAAATGCTCGCAGCCCAGATAGAGGCGCGCGGCAACAGGCTTGTCGTTTCGCCCGCCCCGGAGATCACGGTGATGACCGATGAGCAGAAGCTACGGCAGGTGCTCATCAACATCATCTCGAATGCGAACAAGTTTAGCCACGGTGGCGACATCCGCGTCTGCGTCTCCACGCCTGAAGGAACCACCAGACCGGACGGTACGGTCGAGATCAGCATCGCTGACTCCGGGGTCGGCATGAGCGAGGAAGAGAAGCGGACGGCGCTCACCAGTTTCGGGCAAATCCTTGAGCGAACGTTCGAGAAACCCCAGAACGGCACCGGACTCGGCTTGCCGATTTCAGCGGGGTTCATGCGGCTGATGGGCGGCAGGCTCGACATCGCGAGCAAAAAGGGTACCGGGACCACCGTGCGCTTGCGGCTGCCTGAGCGATGCCTCGTGCGCAAACGGCCAGACCCCGAGGCGCGCGCGCAAGGCGAACCGCCCTGCTACGCCGGTGTGGAGACCTGATCATGCCGCAAAATACATCTGCTGCAGCCCGAAACCGCTGGCAAGCGAAGCTTCGCGCCCGCCTGTACCGCCGGTTGCAAACCGCCCGCCGCGCAGAGCCGCTGGAATTCGAGCAGCTTGTCGTGCGCTACCTCATCGGCGTGTTCACGACGAGCTGCGCGATCATCTCCTGGTACGTTGACGCGCTCACGCCGCGCGAGGTCGTGGGCCTTGCGATCTTCATCCCCGTCGCCTGGTCGATCGCCGCCGGGTTCATGCTGCATTATGCGCTGTGGCCCCAGCGCCGAGTCGAGCGCCGCGCCGCCACGATAACCTTCGATGCCGCCACGCTGAGCCTGTTCATACATCTGGGTGGCGAGGCCGCCTCAATCTTCTTCCCGGTCTATCTGTGGGTGATATTGGGGAACGGCTTCCGCTTCGGCATCCCCTACATGTATGCTTCGATGGCCGTGAACACCGGGTTTTTTGTGCTTACCGCCGTCTATACGCCAGACTGGCGTGCGGACTGGGCCTTCGCCGCCGGCCTCGTGCTGCTGCTGGTGCTCATCCCGCTTTATGTCTCACGCCTGATCCGTGAGTTGCGCAGCGCGATGGCCGAAGCCGAGGCCGCCAACCGCGCGAAAAGCGATTTCCTTGCCACGATGAGCCACGAACTGCGCACCCCTCTCAATGCCATCATGGGGCTGGCGCAGGTGCTGGACCGAACAGCGCAGAGTGCGCAGGATCGCATGTCGGCCATGTCGATCAACAGCGCGGCGGCGCGGCTGCTGGAGATGGTCGACTCGATTCTCGATTTCCAGCGGATCGAAAGCGAGGCGACATCGGTTCGCAGCGAGCCTGTGGACATGGCGCACCTCCTGCACGATGCGGAATCGCTGCTGCGGCCGCTCGCTCAGAGAAAGGGCCTGACACTCGCGTTCCGCTTTGCGAGCCCGCTGCCAGAGCGCGTTGCCGCGGATCGCGATCACCTGAAGACCGTGCTGCTGAATCTGGCAGGAAACGCCATCAAGTACACCGAACAGGGCTACGTCGAAATCATCGCGTCTTATCGCGCCGATGCGGGCGACGGCACCCTGCGGATCGAGGTGCGCGATACCGGCAAGGGCATCGCAAAAGCCGATCAGCCACGAATGTTCGACCGCTTTGCGCAGGCCGCCGACAGCGAACGCAGCCGCGAGGGCGGTGTCGGTCTCGGCCTGGCCCTGTGCCGCTCGCTGGTGCAACTCATGGGCGGAGAGATCGGCGTGACAAGCGCCGTGGGACAAGGCTCGACCTTCTGGTTCGAAGTGCCGGCCGAGGCGCTGGAGATGGCGGAAGAAGAGGAAGCCAAAAGCAAGGCCGAGATTGCCCTGCTGGTACCTGCCGGCGAACATGCGCGCCTCGCCCCGGCTCTCGAAGCGTCTGGCCATGCCGTCATGACGCCGATCCGCAATCCGCGAGATTTCGTCAAGGCACGTGCCGCTTCCGGCGACCTCTGGCGCTACGTGCTGGTGGTGGATGAAACCGAACTCGACGCGCGCGCCCTGTCGGACATCCGTCATGCGCTGCGGGATGAACCCATTTCGCCCGCACTTATCATAAGCGGCGAAAGCGACACGCTTGGCGAAGCTTTCAATGCACGGCTCGATGCCTCGCAGGCAGACCCCGCACTGATCGCCACGGTGGCCAGATGGTACGCCCCCAAACCGGGCGAACCGGCCTGCGCCCGGAAGCCCGCTGCAACGACCGCACCAAAGACCATCCTTGTTGCGGACGACAACCCGTTCAACCGTGAGGTGGCGAAGAAGCTGCTGTCGCTGGACGGTCATGTTGTCGTGTTTGCCGAGAATGGCGAGGAAGCTCTCGACACGTTGCTGCGCGGCGCGGTGGACCTCGCTTTTCTCGACATCAACATGCCGCTCGGCAACGGGATCGAGGTCTGCAAGGACTACCAGCTCACAATCGGCCCGGAGGCCCATATCCCCGTCGTAGCGATGACGGCTGACACCTCCCGCACGACTCGAGAAAATTGCAAGCGCGCCGGCATGGCCGCAGTCCTGCACAAGCCGGTTCAACTTGATGAGTTACGCGAGACGGTGCGCGCCTATGCAGCGCAGTCGCGCGGAACCCCGGGAGCCATGACGACCGCCGCCATTGGCGGGCACAAAGGTGAAGAAGCCGCCCGGCTGGACGTCCGCCGTGTCGACGAGCTTCACGCGCTGTTCGGTCCGGCTGCTTTCCGAAACGACCTGGTCACCCTCTTCGAGACCGATTTCGAACGCCATCTCGCTGCGCTGGGCGAGGCCATCGAGGGCGGTGCGACGGCGCGCGCGAACGACGCGCTGCATGCGCTCAAGAGCTGCGCCAACACCATCGGCGCCGCCCGGCTCGCCGCGATGTGCGCCGAGAAGGAGAACGGTGCAATCCCGCCCGATACGGCGTTAGCCGCCCGCATCACCTCTGAGTACGCGGCTGTGCGCGGGGCACTCTACCAGCGGCTCGACGGCGCATCGGGAACCAGCACTCAGCACAATACCAGCGCCGGTCAGACACGCACTTTGCGCCAGGCGAACTGAGGCTGGCGGGCTCAACCGCTCCACGGCGGAATCACGCGTGCCCCCGATGCCTGATAACCCGCAGCATCATCGACATCACGCAACTCATCGGCCAGCGCCACTCTCAGGTCAAGCGCTTCCAGATTGGCAAGCGTATCGGCCCGCGCGTGCGGTCCAGACCAGCGCACGCGGTCAAACAGTCCGCGGGGCGGCGGGCCGCGACGCAGTCCGATCAGCCAATAGCCGCCATCGGGCGCGGGGCCGATGACCGCATCGTGGCCGCGCAGGGCACGCAAAGCCGTTGCGACGCATGCACCGGTAATGCCGGGAATGTCGCTGCCCACGATCAGCGCCGGCCCGGTCCCAGCCTGCGCGAACACATGGGCCATGCGCGCGCCGAGATCACCGCTGCCCTGACACACGCGCGGCAGATCACCTGGCCACCAGCGCGCATTGAGCGCCGCCTGTGGCGACACCGCCAGCACCAGCCGCCAGCGCGGATTGCGCCGCAGCCGCTCGATCACCACGCGCGTGTTGTGCCGATAGAACCTCAGCGCCGCGACCTCCCCGATCTCGCGGGCCAGCCTCGTCTTGACGCGACCGCGCTCGGGCGCCTTCACCATCAGGAAAACCGTCGCGCTTTCAGCCATAGAGCCGGGCAATGTAGCGCGGCGGCACCCGCAAGTAGTAGAGCGTCAGGCAGGAAAGATTGCGCAGCATCCGCGGAAGATAGCCACCGCGCCGGTATCGCGCCGCGCTCGTCACGGCGCGGCTCCGAAGGAACGTCAGTCCCCGCCGCCCGATCCGGCGCACAAGATCGACATCCTCCATCAATGGCAGGTCCCGAAACCCGCCGATCCGCTGATAGTGCGCACGCGAAATCAGCAATCCCTGATCGCCATAAGGCAGGCGAAACAGCGCGCAGCGCAAGCTCACCATCGCTTCGAGACAGCGCGGGCGCGCCCCGCGATCATCCAGCGCGAACCGGAAGACTGCCGCGCGTGGCTTGGGGTTACGCGCCACCTCTTCGATGAAACGCACGGCCTCCAGGTGCCAGCCATGCTCCAACACCGTGTCGGCATGCAGGAACAGCAGCCAGCCCCCCTTTGCGGCGTCTGCGCCTGCGGCAAGCTGCGGTCCGCGGCCCTTCGCCGCCCGGACAAATTTCGCGCCGACGACCTCGGCGATCTGTGGCGTTTCGTCGGTGGAGCCGCCATCGGCTATGATGACCTCAGTGACCACGCCATCGACGACGCCCGGCACGAGCGCTGCGAGGGAGCGCGCCAACTCGCCTTGAGAATTGAGCGTCGGGATAACCACCGAAATCATGGCCGGGATGATACGTGTAGCGGCCTACTCCACAAGGATTTTTGCGTCGCACCCAAAAATGTTCTTTTTTCGTTCTTCATGACGCGCTAGGCTCCCGCCATGGCCGGACGATCCTCGAAATCCCCTGCTCCAGCGTTGCACGACGCCAAGACGGTCTTCTCCGAGTTGCGGCGCGGGCGCGGCGCGTGCTCCAACGCCGCAGGGCGCTATGAAAATGCGCGCCGCGACGTTTTCGACGACGGCTGGGAAAGCCTCGGCGAACTCGACGCCTTCCGAACCGAGGTGCGCGAGGAGAAGGCGCGCAGCATCATCACTACCAACGACAGCCCGGATATCGGCTTCGACCAGTCCATCAACGCCTATCGGGGCTGCGAGCATGGCTGCATCTATTGCTTCGCGCGCCCCACGCACTGCCATCTCGGGCTTTCCGCCGGGATCGACTTCGAGACCAGGCTGACGGCGAAAGTGAATGCCGCCGAGCTGCTGGAGAGGGCGCTGAGCAGGCGAGGCTACTGCGTCAAGCCGATCATGCTCGGCACCAACACCGATCCCTATCAGCCGGTCGAGCGGGAGCGGCGCATTACGCGCGCAATCCTGGAAGTGCTGGCGGAAGCGCGCCATCCGGTCGGCATCGTAACAAAGTCCGCGCTGGTGACGCGCGATCTGGACATTCTCGCGCCGATGGCCCAACAGGGCCTCGTGCATGTCGGGGTTTCGGTAACCACGCTCGACAACCGCCTGTCCCGGTGGATGGAACCGCGCGCGAGCGCCCCGGCGAAGCGGCTGGAGGCGGTCCGCGCACTCAGCCAGGCCGGCGTGCCCGTGCGCGTGATGGCCGCGCCGATGATCCCAGCGCTGAACGATGCGGAGCTTGAGCGCATTCTTCAGGCCGGAGCGGAGCGCGGCGCGCAGACAGCAAGCTACATCCTCGTGCGCCTGCCCCTGGAAGTCGCGCCGCTGTTCCGCGAATGGCTGGCCCAGGCCTATCCGGACCGCGCTGCGCGCGTCATGAAGCTGATTCAGGACACTCGCGGCGGCAAGGACTACGACGCCCGCTTTGGCGTGCGCAAGCGCGGCGAAGGAGCGTATGCCCAGGCGCTTGCCGCACGTTTCGCCATCACGCTGCGCCGCTTCGGCCTCAAGCGCGAGCACCCGCCGTTGCGCATCGACCTGTTCCGGCCGCCCACGCAATCGGGCCAGTTCGATCTGTTTGCCCCGCCTTGATGAAGCCGCGAGAATCGGAATTGCTGTGGGTGTGTGTACACAGCGGGTGGGTGATGCCGGATTTCACGTTGGAACAAGCAGCGCGGCGAAGGCATGGCGGTCTGGTCGCCGGGCTGGACGAAGCCGGGCGAGGGCCGTGGGCCGGACCGGTGGTGGCGGCGGCGGTCATTCTCCAAGATGACTTCGTGTTCGCCGGCCTCAACGACTGCAAGCTCGTCGCCGCTCCCTTGCGCGAAGCCCTGTTCGAGGAGATCAGCGCGAAGGCCGCAGTGGGTATCGGGATCGTCGATGTCGCTGCGATCGATCGGATGAATATCCTTCAGGCCAGCCTACACGCCATGCAACTCGCGTTCGCAAAGCTGCCGCAGCCGCCTGAGTCTGCGCTTGTCGACGGCAATCGCGCCCCGGATCTGCCTTGCCCGTCCATGCCCTGCATCGGCGGCGATAGCCGATCTGCCTCGATCGCAGCCGCCTCGATCATTGCCAAGGTCACGCGCGACCGGCTGATGCGTGCGCTGCACGAGCGCTTCCCGGACTACGGCTGGGCGCGCAACAAGGGCTACGGAACACCCGAGCACGCGCGCGCCCTCGCGCTGCACGGCGTCACCATCCATCACCGCCGCTCGTTCGCCCCCGTCGCCGAGGCGGTGGCGAGGTGCGGTCAAGACAACGCTCCACCGGGCAAGTGACCGGCATTTCTGTGCCGCTTCGGTCACGACTGCGCAAAAAAACGCACGCGCGCCGGGAATTTGGCAAGCCGCTCCCGATGAAAGCCTGCCCTGCCCCTGCTATCAACTTGAGCATTCGCCAACATCGGAGTGTCGAACATGATGCGGCTCAGTGCACCATCCTTCCTGATTTTCATTCTGTCGGTCATCTTGGTCGCCCTGGTGATATTGTCGAAATACTTCGGCGTCGAGATACCGGTGCTGACCACCATCGTGCAGCGCAGCCCCTTCGAGATCATGCTGGTCGCGTGGGCGCTGCTGTTCCTCGGGGTGACGTTCAGGATTTAGCGCGCCGGGGCTGCGGCCCCGCGAGCGTTGTCGCTTCCGCGGGTTTCGCATAGGCTTGCCGAAGTCGGCGCGCAACACCGTTCCGCCCCTTGTGCCGACCGCCAACCGAGCCGGAGCCATCCGCAATGCGCAGCCTTCTCAGGTCCGCCACCGCGCTTACCACGGCCATTGCGCTGGCCTCGGCGTCTCTTTCGCCGCTCCGAGCGGCATTTGCGCAGGAAGCGCAACGAGCGGCCGTGCCCGCGTCCGCTCCCTCCCCAGCGGAGTGCCGCGAACTCGACGACGAAAATATCCGCACGGCGATCCAGTCAATCACACGGCAGCGGCTCAGGAAGGAACTGAGCGGGCTGAACTATGCCGCGCTGGTGCAGCAATACTGGACCCAGACAAACATGGACCGGCGCATCGACGAGCGTATCGACATCGCCATTCGCGAGGTCCGCGCCGACACCGACTGGTTTGCCCGCGCCTACTCTACGATCAGCAAGGAACAGGCCGAGAAATTCGCGGTGGCCGTCGCGGAGAAGACTTACGATTCCGATGCCTTCCGCGCCGCAATGGCGCAGTTGACGACCGCCATGGGCGAGAATATCGGCGGACGGCTGGAACAGGCCGCGGCGGGCGCCTCGGGTCCGGCTGTGTCGTGCATGCGGGTCGCGCTGGAAGCGCGCTACGGCGGCGCAATCGGCCAGACTTTCGTGGAACGCACCGAGGAAAGCCTCGACATCGCCGCGCGCAGCGGCACGGCGGACATCTCGACGGGTGATCTCGTCTTCGAGGGCAGCGAGGCCATCGGCGGACTGCTGCTGGTCATGACCCGGCGCATGATCGCGCGTATGGTCGCCCAGATGGGCCGGCGGCTGGCGGGAGCCATCGCCACGCGCATCGTCTCCTCGTTCACCGGGCTGATCGGCCTCGCGCTGATCGTCAAGGACGTGATCGAAGCGGGCGAAGGCGTGTTCCCGCTGGTCGAGGAGCGGATGAAATCCGACGAGTCGAAAAAGCTGATCAAGACCGAAATCGCGCAGACGATCTCGTCTCATGTCAGCGAAAACATCGAGACCATTTCACAGGCGACCGCGGACAACATGTTCGCGATGTGGCAAGCGTTTCAGCAGCGATACGACCTGCTGCTCTCGCTCGCGGACCAGAACACCGCCTTCGCCAGATTCCTGAAGCAGCGCAAGCCGGGGGAACTCGCAAGGCTCGGCGAGATTGTCGAACTGGTCGTCAATCAGCAGGGGCGGCCCGACGTCTTCCGCCGGGTCGAGGAGAGGTCGCTGGAGACTGCGCTTGAGACGCTCTCACTCGACTCCATAGAGATCGCGCGCCAGACGCGCTCGCTCGACACCGGCGTCGCCTGGGCGAAGCTTGCGGGCGAGCGGATTGGCGAGGTGCTGCGTACTAACGTCTACAGCCGCATCACGCCAGACCGGATCACCGCGCCGGAGCTGGACCGGCTGCTTTCGGTCGACGATCCCACCGCCATCTACCGGCTGGCGGCCCTGCCCGGCGCCGCGCGCGAGAGCCTGCTCAGCCTGCCGCCTGCGCAGATCCGCGGCCTCGCGAACCGGCTCGACGAAGCCGAACTGCTGGCGCTGTCGCGCTATCAGACAGAATTGCCCGCCCAGTCCTCTCGCGCGCTGCTGGAATCGGTCGCCGAAAACCCGGAGCGCATGGCCAAGCTCGCGCGCCCCGGCCTGCAGGACGCCGTGCTAGCCAGCGCGGACGAAGGCGCGGCCATCGACATGCTGCTCAATCCGGGGGGGTATTTCAGCCTGTTCGGGTTGATCGAGAATCTTGCCAAGGTGCGCGCCGGACAGGTAGAGCCGCGTGTGTTCATAGAAGCGTATACTTGGACGCTGGCTGCTGCGGCGGCGATCCTGCTGATTTTCGTCGTTCTGGTCGCCCGGCTCATTCGCGGGCGGCGGACCACCATCATCGTCAAGGACCAGCACGGTCGGGAAATCGGACGGGGCAAGGAATGACCCTTTACACGGTAGACCGGCTGTCGGGCCGGCAGGTTCACGAGGGCGGGCTGGTCACGGCCTATGCGGTAACGGCGGCGAATCTGATCAAGGACGTGCGCGAGAAAATCACCAACACCTTTGGCGGACGCATGGCGCGGTACGAGGCGCTGGTGGAGGAGACGGTTGAGCGCGCGCTCGCCAAGCTGGAGGAGAAGGCGCGCGAGCAAGGCTATGACGGCTGCCTGGCGGTGCGCATCGGACATCCGAACCTTGTCGAGGGCGGCGTCGAGGTAGTCGTCTATGGCACCGGCTTCAATTTCACGGACGGGCCGCCGAGAAACGGCATCAGTTGACGCTTTTCAGACGAGCACGGCGAGCCATTGGCGCGTGCGCGCTTCCGGGTCGCGCGCTGTGACGAGATCGGTGACCACGGCGATGCTGTCCGCGCCCGCAGCGAGCACCTCCGGCGCGCGCTCCACCGTAATACCGCCGATCGCGACCAGCGGGCACGGAATTGCCGCCTTCCAGGCGCGCACGCGGTCCAGCCCCTGCGGCGCCCATTTCATCACCTTCAGCTTGGTCTCGTAGATCGGCCCCAGCGCCACATAGTCGGGGCCGGCTGCGAGCGCGGCGGCCAGTTCGGCGCGATCATGTGTGGAGATGCCAAACCGGATGCACGCCGCGCGGATGGCTGGCAGGTCGGCGGCAGCAAGATCTTCCTGCCCCAGATGCACGAAATCCGCACCCAGTTCGATCGCTTCGCGCCAGTAGTCATTCACGACCAGTTGCGCTCCATGCTCGGAGCATAACTCAAGCGCCCGGGTGATCTGCCGACGCACCTCGTCTTGCGGCGCATCCTTCAGCCTCAACTGAACGAAGCGAACCCCGAGGGGCACGAGCCGCTCGAGCCAGGTGATGTCGGGCAGAACGGGATAAAACTTTTCAATCATCGCCAAGATCGAAAAAAGGGGTTCCCGCGACCGGCGTCGAGGGGCTGGCCATCTCGCGCGGCGGCATCAGTCCGGCCTGAAAACCGAGCCGCCCGGCCTCGACCGCGTGGGCGAACGCCCCGGCCATCAGCTCCGGCTCGCCCGCTTTCGCGATTGCGGTGTTGAGCAACACGGCGTCATAGCCAAGTTCCATCGCGTGAGCGGCATGGGAGGGCGCCCCCAGCCCGGCATCGACGATCAGCGGCACGTCCGGGAAGTAATTCCGCAACATGCGCAGGCCGAAGATATTGTTTAGCCCCTGACCGGAGCCGATCGGCGAACCCCACGGCATCAGCACATCGCAGCCCGCCTCGATAAGACGCTCGGCGACGCTCAGGTCTTCGGTGGTATAGGGGAATACCTGAAAGCCGTCTTCGGTGAGAATGCGCGCGGCCTCGACAAGGCCGATGACATCGGGCTGGAGCGTGTCGTCATTGGCGATCACCTCCAGCTTGACCCATGGTGTGCCGAACATTTCGCGCGCCATCTGCGCGGTGGTTACGGCCTCCTTGACCGTGCGGCAGCCAGCCGTGTTAGGCAACACGCGCACGCCCTTCAGCGACTCGATGAAGCGCCAGAACTGCTCGCCCGCGCGCTCGGTGGTGGACTCGCGGCGCAGCGAGACCGTGACGATCTGGGCGCCGGACGTTTCGAACGCTGCGCGCAGCACATCGGGCGAGGGATAAAGCGCGGTGCCCAGCAGCAGCCGCGACGTCACCCGCGTGCCGTAAAGCTCCAGCGCATCCTTGGTGTCGATCATATTCATGCTTTGTCCGGATGGGTGCCGGGCGCGCTCAACCGCCCTGGCGCGGCGCGACGATTTCGATCCTGTCATCCTCGGCGAGGCTCAGTTGTGGGCGCGCACCGGCAGGCACGAACTCCCCGTTCACCGCCGTCGCAACGCGTTGATCGCCATAGCCGAGCGCGGCGCAAAGCTGGGCCAGCGTCGCTACCTGAATCTCCTTGAGTTCGCCGTTAACCGTTATCCTCAATGATGACCTCCGAGTTCGGGCGGCGCCCGTCGAGATATTGCGCGGTCAGTTCCGCGAGAGCAGGCGCCGTGAGATAACCGTGACGGTACATGCCATTCACAAAAATATGCTGTCCCCGGACAATAATGCGCGGCACGTTGTCGGAAAAGGCCGGGCGCACATCCGCCTCCAGCCGCAGGATCCGCGCCTGCCCGAATGCCGGATGCAGCGCATAGGCCAGCCCGAGAAGGTCGAGCCCTGAGCGCAGCGTCACCGGCCCGCGATCATCGCTCTCCAGCACCGTCGCACCTATCATGTAGGTATTTCCACCCCATGGCACCACGTAGAGTGGAAAGCGGGGATGCAGCATACGGACCGGGCGGTGCAGCGCGATTTCGGAGGTCTCGATCAGCGCCATCTCGCCGCGCACCCCGCGCAGGCCCGGCAAGGCGTCGCGCGCAGCCAGGCCCCGGCAGTCGATTGTGATGTCGGGCGTGCACTCGGCCTCCTGCACACCCAACAGCAACTGCACACCCGCCGCTTCGAGCGCCGCGACGAGAGCCGCCAGCGCGCGTTCAGGGATGATATAGGCTTCCTCAGGGTAGAACAGGCCAGACCGATAACGCTCGTCGAGCGAGGGTTCGAGTTCGCCGATCCGGGCGGCGTCGACCCGTTCATGGCCCTGCGTTCGCGCCGCGAAGCGCTGCAACTCCGCACGGTCGCGCGGCGGGGCCACGACAAGTGTGCCGCTGTCCTCGACGCAATCAAACTTCTCGCGCCAGACTGCCATCGCGCGCACGCCGAGATCACGTACGATCTCCGGCGCGGACTCGCCCTCGCAATATGGCGCCAGCATCGCCCCGCCGAGACGGCTTGCTGCGTCGGCGAACGGCGTTTCGCTGCGCTCGATCAGCCGCACCCGATGTCCGTGCGCGGATAACGTCAGCGCCTGCCACAAGCCGGTTATGCCAGCCCCGATCACGTCGATTCGCGCCATGGGAGTTGGCCCCGTGAAAAAGCTGCGCGCCGCCAGATGACGTCCCGCAGACATGCCTGTATTCTTTTATATATGTGGGCCAATAACCGTCGGGCTGCCAACCCCGGCATAATGCCGCGTGGCGCGGGAATGAAAAGAGCGCAGGCGGGTGCCACGGCCGACCAGGCCATCGCTTGGGGGGCGGGGGGAAGGGCGGATGGCCGGTCATTCAGGTTTCTGTCGCTGTCACGCAACCACCCGGAGCCAGCTCACCTGCCGGTGCTACCCGCCTGCGCATCAAAAACGCCGTTCCCTGTTCTGCTGTGCGGCGGCAATCGCACAGCCGCGGGTTCTGCGGCGCGGGGAACGTTGGGTCTCTAGCGGGGGCCCAATGTTCGTTTTTTGTTCTAATTGGCTTGCATGCGCATGTCAACGGAAAAATGCGAACGAATGACGAACATTTCTTCCGTCAGAAACCTGCGACTCCCGGCGTGCAGCCTCTTGCATCGCGCGGTGGGACGCACTAGCCTAAAGTCCATTCCCATGCCGCTGTAGCTCAGTTGGTTAGAGCGCTAGATTGTGGATCTAGAGGTCCCCCGTTCGAGCCGGGGCAGCGGTACCATTTTCATTTACACGGCTGACGATTCCCGCTTCGCCACAGGCAGCGGCTTCCAGTTCCTCAAAGAGCATCCCGGAAAAATGGGCGCGCGCATTGATTGCGGGCTCAACGAGCCCGAGTTCGCGCGTGATGTTCGGCTCACCGAATGGAACCGCACGCACCTCCTGCGGCAGCCGAAAGCCGACCCGCGGCATCGGTACGACCGACACACCGAGCAGACTGCTGACCAGTCGCACCACGCCCTCCAGCGTGTCCACCTCCATCCGTGAGGTAATAACGATCCCGCGACGGGCAAACTCCGCTTCCACCAGCCGCGCCACGCGGGCAAACCTGTTGAAACGCACATATGGGTGACGCTCCAGCAACTCCAGATCACTGCCCCCGGCGAGGCTCTCATGAGCGATCACGGTAAGCGGTTCCTTGACGAACGGGCGGTAGCGTAGCACCGGATCGACCGAATCGGGCCTCGTCACCACGGCGGCGTCCAGCGTCCCGCGCTTGAGTGCCTGTTCCAGATCGTGCGACAGGCCGGTCATCAGGTGAATATGCAAATCCGGGCAACGGCGCTGAAGCCGCGCCAGCGCCGGCGGCACCATGCTGGATACCGTGGTGTGTACCGCGCCAACCCGGAGCACGCCGCGCGCCGCATCACGTTTCAGGCTGTCGCTGAGATTTTCCCAGACCGAGATCACATCGCGCGCGCGCTGCACGAAATCACGGCCCTGATCGGTCAGGCGCGGCGGGCGGGTGCTGCGGTCAAACAGAGTTATCCCGAGTTCGTCTTCAAGCGCGCGGATTTGCAGGCTTACCCCAGAGGTGGAAAGTCCGACCGCGCGCCCGGCCTCGCCGAAGCTGCCATGATCAGCGATGGCAATCAGCGTATAAAGCGACTTCACATCCATCCGCCCGTCCCGCCATATTGACCTTTCCGCCGTCACGTTGAGTTTAGCACAACTCAACATACCGAGGGGTTGATTGACGTATGAAAAACTTATAACCTGAATGGCCATTCAAGGCAAAAGCGCCCCGCGGGTATCGCAGCGGGTTGGAGGAAACGCATGAGAGGGGCGGACATTGTCGCGCAGTCGTTGGCATCCGCCGGTGTAAAGACCGTATTCGCGCTGTCCGGCAACCAGATCATGCCGATCTTCGATGCCGCCCTCGACACCGACCTGCGGCTGATCCACACGCGCCACGAAGCCGGGGCGGTGTTCATGGCCGAAGCCTACGCGCAGCTCACCGGCGATATCGGCGTGGCGATGGTCACCGCCGGGCCGGGCTTCGCCAATGCCCTGTCCGCAATATTTTCGTGCAATTGGTCGGAAACGCCGGTGCTGCTGTTGAGCGGCGACGCTCCGCTCTCCAGGGATGGCTGGGGCGCGTTTCAGGAACTCGATCAATGCGCGATGGCCGCGCCTGTCTGCAAATTCACCCTCCGTGCAAAAAGCGAGCATACGCTGGGGCAGGAGTTGGCGCGGGCCATAGCGATCGCGCGCTCGGGACGCCCTGGGCCGGTGCATGTCGCGTTGCCTGCCGATGTGCTGATGGCGCAGACCAATGCGCGGGTGCCGCCTGCAAACGCCTTCGCCCGCCAACCGCTGCCTCCGAAGCCAGGCGATGTCGATATGCTCGTCGATGCGCTCGCTTCCGCTTTGCGCCCAGTGATCGTCGCCGGCCCCGCGCTGAACGAGACCCGGGCTGGCGAATTGATCGCCGCCTTGAGCGAAGCGACGGGCGCGCCGGTGGTGCCGATGGAAAGCCCGCGCGCGCTGCGTGATCCCGCGCTTGGCCGGTTTGCTGACAGCCTCGCCCAGGCCGACATTGTCGTGAGCCTCGGCAAGCAGTTCGACTATACACTTGGCTATGGCGCGGAACGGCTGTTCGCCCCGGACGCGAAGATCATCGCAATCGCCCCCGACCGCCCAGCAACGGCACGGGCCGAACGCGCGCTTGGCGCGAGGCTTTCCGGGCAAATCGAAGCCGATGCCGACCTCGTGGCGCAGGAATTGATCCGCGCTGAGGACGGGCGCAGCGGTGGGAGCAGCGAGTGGCAGGCGGCGGTGGCTGAAGCGCTCGCCAACCGTGATGTTGACCCGATCCCACCGATCGGCGACGGCGTCGTGCCCCGCGACGTGGCAAGCGCCTTGCAAAGCGCCCTGGACCGTGCACATGACGCGGTCTACGTCGCGGATGGCGGCGAGTTCGGCCAATGGATGCAGGGCTTCATCGACGCCCCCGCCCGCGTCATGAACGGCGCATCCGGTG
>CAZYYQ010000016.1:0-22510 GCA_964651275.1 uncultured Hyphomicrobiaceae bacterium
AGCACTACGTTGACATCGTAGGGGTCCCTGGTTCGATCCCAGGTGCGCGCACCACTCCCCGGGACAGCTGGAAGCGTCCAGTCAATTGTTCTCCGGACGCCAAAACCAACAAATGAATGTGGGATATGGCGCAGCATCGAGGAGCCGGCCGTGCGATAGCGCGCGAGATCCTCCGGCGAGGCCAGAGCGGCGCAAAGACACCTCACGACTTGTTGACTGTTTTATGTCTGTTGAGCGGGCGACAGTGCTTTGCGTCGATGCATTGGCCACCAATGGCGCCGAGCTTTTCGGGCATCGATCTGACGAAGATCGAGAGATGGCGTATCTTTCAAATCGGGACTTTTGATGCGATCGTTTTGCCTCGCCCTCGCGCTGCTGTTCTCGGTTATGGCGGGTTCGGCCCACGCCGGCATCCGTATCGCCACCTGGAACCTTGGCAACCTGCACGCCAAGCTCGGTGAGCCGCTGCGCGACGGTTCGCCGGCGCGTGATGCTGACGATATACGGCGGCTTAACAAGGTGCGCGAAGCGATCGACGCGGACGTGTTCGCCCTGCAAGAAGTGAACGGGCCAGTGGCCGCACGGCTGATATTCCCTTCTCCGGAATATGAGCTGTGCGTATCTTCGCGCTATATCGCCGACATGCAGCGTGGCTGGTACGATCAGCGCAAACTCGGCGCGGACACGGGCCAAAGTGACCGCATCTACACGATCATAGCGATCAAGCGCAGGTCTTTTGCGCTCATCGAATGTCACTACTATCCGCATATGAGCATCTTCGACTTCGATGAGGATGGCGTGGCGCGCGAGGTACGACGCGGCGTCTCGGTAAGGCTTTTCTGGGACGATAACGACCTCACGCTTATCAATGTCCATCTCAAGAGCGGCTGTCCTGCCAAAGCCATCGCCCCCGTCGACGGCGAGAACAGCGATCCCGACTGCCGCACACTCGAGCGCCATGTTAACGCGCTCGAAGCCTGGGCCGATGCATATATTGCGCAGGGCCGGGCAATCGCCATCGTTGGCGACTTCAACCGCAGGCTGAACGCGCATCACGGCGGGGCGCCGACGCGGCGCGGGGATCATCTATGGCAAGATATCAACGATGGCGATCCGGCCGGCGCACGATTCATCGCGTTTCCCGAAAAGACCTCCGCAAAGCCCCCTGAGCGCCCGTGCTGGGCGCACCAGAAAGGGAAGACGGGGTACTACTATCCGCAGCCGATCGACTTCCTGATCCTCGACGCGCACGCAAGCCGGCTTGTCCGGAGCGGGACGTTCCGGGAATGGGACCTGAAGACAACACTCAGCGATGACTTCGACGACGCGCGCTATCACGGACGGAAGGGCAACCTGCTGTCGGATCACTGCCCACTCTCGGTGGATTTGAAATGAAGAATGGTGAGCGCCGCATTCCGCTCACGACGCAAAACCGGTCCCCGCTCTTCGGAATGCGCTTCAAAGCTCGGACGTCTCGTAGACGCCGATCTCCTCGCCATCCGGCTCGACTTCGGTGAGCCGCACCTCATAGCCCCACAGCCGCGCGACATGGCGCAGCACGCGCCGCGTCTCCAGTGCATCGAGCTGCTGGCCGTCATTGACCCAGTGGCGCAACTCCAGCGTCCGGTCGCCGCGCAGATCGGCATCCACCACCTCGATGCGCGGCTGCTGCGCGCCGGGATCGTAGTGGTCGGCGAGTGCGCTGCGGATCTTGCGGTAGCCCGCATCGTCATGGATGGCCTCGACCAGATATTCCGGGTCCTCCGCGTCATCCTGCAACCGGAACATGCGCCAGTCGCGCATCAGCTTCGGCGAGAGGAACTGGCGCACGAAGCTCTCGTCACGGAACTCCGCCCAGGCGCGGCGCAGCGTCCCGATGGCGTCGCCCTTACCGGCGATGTCAGGGAACCACTCCTCGTCCTCTGCCGTCGGCTCGGTACAGATCCGGGCAATGTCGCGCATCATCGCAAAGCCCAGCGCATAGGGGTTGATGCCTGGATAGCCGCGCTGGTCGAAACCGGGCTGGGCGACGACATGCGCGTGCAGATGCAAGAACTCCAGCATCGCGCCCTCGGTGATCTCGCCGCGGTCGCGCAGCCGGTTCATGATCTCGAAGTGGCACCAGGTCGCGCAGCCCTCGTTCATCATCTTGGTCTGGCGCTGCGGCTCGAAATAGGTCGCAAGCTGGCGCACGATGCAAAGAAGCTCTCGCTGCCAGTCCTCGAGCAGCGGCGCGTTCACCTCCAGGAAAAGCAGGATGTTTTCCTCGGGCAGCCCGAGCGCGCGGCGTTCGGCGTCGCGATAGGCGCGGTTCGATGATGTCTCGTCATCGTCGCCGGGGAGCGGCACCGTGCGCAGCCACAATTCGTCCATCGCCTCGCGCTGCTCGCGCCGGCGCTGGCGCACACGCTCGCGCGCCTCCAGAGGGTCGGGGCGGGGTCCGCGCCGCTCGCGGCCGACACCGTGTGCAAACAGCGTATGCGCAGCATCGAGAATACGCTCCACCCCCGGCCGGCCATGGCGGTCTTCGCAGGCCTTGACGAAGCTTCGGGCATAGCGCAGGTCATCAAGAATGCTGTCAGGCGAGGTCCAGGATTTAAATACCTCGTTGTGCTTGAAGAAATGATTATGTCCCATGGCCGCGTGGGCGATCACCGTCGCCTGCGTCGCCATGGTATTCTCTTCCATGATGTAGCAGATGCTGGGGTTCGCATTGATGACGATCTCCAGCGCCAGACTCTGGTAGCCCTTGCGATACAGCAGTTCCTGCTGCGCGAAGCGCTTGCCGAACGACCAGTGCGGATACATGACCGGCATTCCAGTCGCCGCATAGGCGTCCAGCATCTGCTCGGATGTGATCACTTCGAGGCGGGTCGGGTAAATATCGAGGCCAAGCTCGTCCACGGCCACGCGTTCGATCGCATCGAAGGTCCGCAACAGCGTGTCGAAATCCCAGCCGGCGCCGGTAAACAGCGGTTCACGGCTGATGATGCCCGGCATGTCTTGACCGCTCACGACGTCTGCACCTCGCTCTTGAACAGGTCGCGGAACACCGGGAAGATGTCCGCTGCCTCTGAGATGCGCCGCATCGCCAGGTTCGGGCGGCGTCCGGCGATCTGCGCATAGCCGTGCCACAGGTCGCTTTCATCGCGCCCGGAGCCCCTGCGTCCGCGCACTGGCGGATTGATCTCGACATAGGCCATGTACTGCGTCATCGGCAGGATGCGGTCATTCAGCAGGTTCACGCAGGTTTCGATGTCGCTGCGCACATTGTCGCCGTCCGATGCCTGCGCAACGTAGATGTTGTAATCTCCTGTCGGGTAGCGCGCATTGGCGATGCGCAGCATTTCCTTCAGCGCCGAGGACACCACCGTGCCGCCGGTCTGGCGTCCTTCGAAGAAAGTCTGCTCGTCAACCTCCTCCGCATGCTGGGTATGGCGGATAAACACGACGCTGACATTGTCGTAGTGGCGCTCGAGGAACAGGTGCAACAGCAGGAAGAATCGCTTAGCCAGCCCCTTCATCTCCTCATCCATCGAGGCCGACACGTCCATCAGGCAGAACATGACCGCCTGCGCGATCGGCTGCGGACGATACTCCATGCGGTTGTAGCGCAGGTCGATCGGGTCGATGAACGGGATGCGCGAGCGCTTGTCGCGGGCGCGGGCGAGCGTTTCGCGCAACTCGGCGATGCGGCGCTCCGGCGGCTCGCCGCCGGCCGGCGTGATCTCGCCGGACTCCAGCCGTTCGAGTTCGCTCTCCATCTGTTGGATCGCGTCGTATTTCGGGCGGGCAAGCGCGGCGCGGCGCACCAGCGAGCGGCGCGCAGTGCGAACCATGTTGAGGCGATGGGCCGGGCCGGAGGTCGCGAAGCCGGCACGATGCGGCTTTTCGCTCTCCGCCGCCTTGAGCTGCTTCTTGACAAGGTCTGGCAGCTTCAGGTCCTCGAATAGCAGATCGAGAAATTCGTCTCGAGTGAGCGTGAACGCGAAAGCGTCTTCGCCCTCGCCTTCCTCGCTGCCCTCGCGGCCGCCGCTCCCCGCGCCGCCCTGCGGGCGGGGCAGTCGGTCCCCGGCGCGAAATTCCTTGTTTCCCGGCAGCACCCGCGAGCGATGGCCGGTTTCGTAGTCGTGCTTGAAAACCGGTTCGTGCGTACCATCGGCGGGGATCACCACCGTTTCGCCCGAGCTTGTATCGGAGATGCTGCGCTGGCGAATGTTCTCCTTGATGGCCTTGCGCAGTTGCTCGCGGGCCCGGTCCATGAACCGTTGGCGATTGCCGAGACTCTTGCCTGTCGGGTTCTGCCTGCGGTCGATGATCCGCAAATTTGCCATCGTGTAACCGGTCCTGTCGGCGTCTCGCCGCCCGTTGGCAGCGCGCAGCGGGTCAGCCCGCCTCGCGCATGCGCATGTACCATTCCACGAGCCGGCGCACCTGCGCCTCGGTGTAGCCGCGCTCCACCATGCGCGTCAGGAACGCCTCGTGCTTCTCCGCGCTGTCCTTGTCCTGCTTGCTGCCGAAGGTGATGACCGGCAACAGTTCCTCTATCTGCGAGAACATGCGCTGCTCGATCACTTCGCGAATCTTCTCATAAGAGGTCCAGCGCGGGTTGCGGCCCTCGTTGTGGGCGCGCTGGCGCAGCGCATATTTCACGACCTCGTTGCGGAAGTCCTTCGGGTTGCGGATGCCGGCGGGCTTCTCGGTCTTCTGCAACTCGCGGTCGAGGATATCCAGATCGAAGATCTGCCCGGTGTCCGGGTCCTTGAAGTCCTTGCCCTCGACCCACGCATCGGCATAGGCGATGTAGCGGTCGAACAGGTTCTGGCCGTACTCTTCGTAAGACTCCAGATAGGCCTTCTGGATTTCCTTGCCGATATAATCCGCGTAGCGCGGCGCAAGCTCGTCCTTGATGAACGCGATGAACTTTTGCTCGGTCTCGCGGTCGAGCTGCTCGCGACGGATCGCCTGCTCCAGCACATACATCAGATGCACCGGGTCGGCGGCGACCTCCGCGGTATCGAAGTTGAACGTCTCAGACAGCACCTTGTAGGCAAAGCGGGTGGACATGCCGTCCATACCCTCGTCGACCCCGGCCGCGTCGCGATACTCCTGCACCGTCTTGGCGTGCGGGTCGCTGCCCTTCAGATCCTGCCCGTTATAGACAAGCATCTTCGCATACAGCGAGGAGTTCTCGTGCGGCTTGAGCCGCGTAAGCACCGAGAACCGCGCCATCATCTCCAGCGTGTCCGGCGCGCAGGGCGCTTCGGACAGTTCCGATTGCGCAAGAAGCTTGCGATAGATCTTCGCCTCCTCGTCAACGCGCAAGCAGTAGGGCACGCGGATCAGGCAGATGCGGTCGAGAAACGCCTCGTTGTTGCGGTTCGCCTTGAAGCTGCGCCACTCGGACTCGTTGGAGTGCGCCATGATAATGCCCTGATAGGGCATGGCGCCGAGGTTCTCAGAGCCAACATAGTTGCGCTCCTGCGTGGCCGTCAGCAACGGATGCAGCATCTTCTGGGGCGCCTTGAACATCTCGACGAATTCCAGCAGGCCCTGCGTCGTCAGGTTCAGCGCGCCGGAGTAGGAATAAGCGTCCGGGTCATCCTGGCTGAAGAACTCGAGCATACGAATGTCCGGGTGCCCGACCAGTGTAGAGATGTCCTGGTTGTTCTCGTCGCCCGGCTCGGCTTTCGCCACGCCGATCTGGCGCAGCTTGGACGGGTGCATCTGAACGACGGTGAATTTCGAGATATCGCCGTCAAACTCATCCAGCCGCTTCAGCGCCCAGGCCGAGCACATGCCGGGCAGGCGCCGCACGGGAATATTGTAGTCACGCTCCAAAGCCGGGCCGTCGCGCTCTGGATCGAAAAGACCCAGCGGGCTTTCATAAATCGGGCTGATCTTTTCGCCAGCCTTGAGCACATAGATAGGCTCTGACTCCATCAGCTTCTTCATGCGCTCGGCCAGCGACGACTTGCCGCCACCGACAGGCCCCAGCAGATAAAGGATCTGCTTGCGCTCCTCCAGCCCCTGCGCGGCATGGCGCAGGAACGCGACCACTCGCTCGATGGTCTCCTCAAGCCCATAGAAATCGTCGAAAGCGCGGTAGCGGCGGACCGTCCGATTCTGGAAAATGCGGCCCAGCCGATCGTCGCGTGACGTGTCGATGATTTCCGGCTCACCGATAGCGGCGAGAAGCCGCTCGGCGGCGCTGGCGTACACCTGCGGGTTGTCCCGGCACGCTTCCAGATATTCCTGAAGCGGCATCTCTGAGACGCGCCGGTCGCTGTATCGCCCGCGGAATTCTTCGAGGATCGATTCCTTGCTCATTCCATTCAGTTCGCTCAAGCTGTCGTTGTCACTCATGATAGCTCTTCATGCTTGCCCATGACGTTCGTGCCCTGACTCCTCATAAGATCGGATGTAAAAAAGCCGAGGCAAAGGGTTGATTTCAGCAAAAAAAACTCTAGCCAAGAGCCGTTTGTGAAAGCTGCGCCAAGCCAGCGGCCAACGACATCGGCACGTTGTCTTGTTCCGTGACCTTTGCGTCGCCCTGATGCATCCATGCAACAATTTGCATTCATTCGTGCAGCATGCGGTTGACCGGCATGCAAATGCTGGTTATTCGGGCACTCCTCTAATGCTTTGAACGGCATGGTCCAGAGACTCCGGCTGAGTGGCGTCGAAAGTGTCAACATGCAAGCCAGTTTTTGTCTCTCGCGCTTCTCACATCATCAGGCCGGACGCATTCTCGATCTGGGCGAACTGTCCGGGTCAAAGTGATCGTTTCCGAGAACCTGTGCCGCGTCCACCCTGGGATCGGCTCATGAAAGGTTCTCAACGGATGGGCCTTACGAAGCCCAAGAGGCAGCAGCCGACCGTGGCTTGGTTATTAGGCCGTCCGCTTCATCAACGGACCAGCGGCTGTTCCCGCCGTAATTAGCTGTCATGCTACACCAGCATCCGGATGCCAGCAACGGGCATCGGTGTTGCCGCAAACACGTCTTTAGTCGTGCGCGATCATTGCTGTTTCCGCGAAATTTCAACGCCGTTGCGCATCCCCGCGCGGCTGCAATGGCTCTGCGTCATATGCCCTGCGTCAACTGACCGCCACGGCCGTGGGCGCAAATCACCGGGTTCGCATTGACGGTTGCCAGCCCCTTCGCCATATGCCGAACAGTTGAAGAGCCTTCAGCCTGAGAACACTAGAACGACTGGACCAGCATTCATTGAGTTCCGTTAATTTGCGCTCGAAGTTCATTTGTCCTATAAGCGACGCCAGACATGCCGGGCGTGGCGCCAGGCTTTTCCTAGACATATCCATGGCAAACCCGCTGGCCCGCCCGACACGCGGGACCGTGCGCGGTCTGCTTCCCTGACTTCGGTGTGACACGCACAAAGGACCATCACAATGCCTTGGAGTAGTCAGAATGGCGGCGGCTGGAAGGGCGGCAGCGGAGGCCCCTGGGGACAGGGACCATCCGGTGGCAACCAGGGCCCCGACCTCGAACAGATCCTCAAGCAGGGGCAGGACCGCCTGAAAAAGGCGATGCCGGGCGGCGGCGGCGGCCTTGGCGGCGGAGTCCTCGCGCTGATCGTACTTGCCGTGCTCGCCTTCTTCGGCTGGCAGGGCTTCACCACACGCGTTCAGCCGGACGAGTTGGGCGTGGTGCTCCGCTTTGGCGAATTCGACCGCCAGTTGCCGCCGGGCCTGAACTTCCGGCTGCCCTATCCCGTAGAGACCGTTTACAAGCCGAAAGTGACGCGCGTGAACCGCGAAGCCGTCGGATTCCGGGGCGAAGTGGACGACGTCACAACCAGTATCGCGCGGCAGGTGCCGGAGGAAAGCCTGATGCTGACCGGCGACGAGAATATCATTGACATCAACTCGGTGATCTTCTGGCGGATCAAGGACGCGGAGAATTTCCTGTTCAATATCCAGCGCCCCGAACAAACGGTGAAGGACGTCGCCGAAAGCGCGCTTCGCGAGGTCGCCGGCAAAGGTCGACTGCAACCGTTGCTTACGCGCTCGCGCCAGGAAACCGAAACCGCAGTGCAGGAACTGATGCAGCAGACTCTTGACGAGTACGAAGCGGGCATTCTCATCACCCAGGTGCAGTTGCAGAAGGTCGACCCGCCGTCGCAGGTCATCGACGCGTTCCGCGATGTGCAGGCGGCTCGAGCGGATGAAGAGCGGATTCAGAACGAGGCATCGGCATACGCCAACACTGTCGTGCCGGAAGCACGTGGTGAGGCCGCCCGCATCCTCCAGGCTGCGGAAGCCTACAAGGAGCAGACAGTCGCCGAAGCAACCGGTCAGGCGTCGCGTTTCACAAAAATCTATGAGGAGTACGTTTCTGCGCCAGAAGTGACCCGTCGGCGCATGTTCCTCGAAACCATGGAGCGCATCTTCGAGGGGACGGAAAAGATTATCATCGATGAAACTGAAGCGGGACAGGGCGTTGTGCCATACCTGCCGCTTGAGCAACTTCGCAAGCAGCAGACCCGCACCCAGGGAGCCAGCCAATGAAACGCGCTCTTTTCGCCGTCGTCGTGATTCTGCTCGCGGTGGGAGCATTCGCAGCCTATTCCGCAGCTTTCATAGTGTCGCAGACCGAGCAGGCGCTTGTGCTGCAATTCGGTAAGCCGCAACGCGTCATCAAGGAACCGGGCTTGTACTTCAAGTATCCGCTCGTCCAGACCGTCACCATCTACGACAAACGCATCCTCGCTCTCGACATGCGCCCGCAGGAGGTGATCGCGGCAGACCAGAAGCGGCTCGTGGTCGACGCTTTTGCGCGCTTTCGCATCACCGACCCGCTGCTGTTCTATCAGGCGGTGACCAACGAAGAAGTCGCGCGCTCGCGCCTGAGTTCCAGTGTCGAAGCCTCGCTGCGCAGGGTAATCGGCTCGGCGATTTTCGAGGCGATCGTGCGCGACGACCGCAGCGAGATGATGGATCGGATCGCGCAGGACGTGAATGTGCAGGCCAAGGAGTTTGGCATCGACATCGTGGACGTGCGGCTGAAGCGCGTGGACCTGCCGCAGGCGAACAGCGAGGCCATCTTCCGCCGTATGCAAACCGAGCGTCAGCAGGAAGCCGCCGAGATCCGGGCGCGTGGCCGCGAGGCCGGTCAGCGCATTCGCTCCGAGGCTGATCGCCGGGCGACCATCATCAAGGCCGAGGCCGAGCGCGACTCCCAGATCCTGCGTGGTGAGGGCGACGCAGAGCGCAACAAGATCTACGCCGAAGCCTATGGCAAGGACGAGGACTTCTTTGGGTTCTACCGCTCCATGCAGGCTTATGAGAAGGGCATCAAGTCCGAGGATACCCGGATGGTGCTGTCGCCGAAATCGCCCTTCTTCAACTACTTCAGCGGACCTTTCGGACAGGCCGGCGATACGCAGACCGCGGGACGTCCAAATCCGCCCGCTGACCGGTCCGAACCGGCGGCGGACCAGCTCGGCCCGCGCAGCACGGCCCAGCGCTAGAGGGCGATCCGAAAATGGGGAACCGGTTTTTCGGATGAACCTCACTTCAAAGCAAAGAGTTGGAGCCATGAGCCGTTTCCATGATAACGGTTCAGGCTCCAGCGTCACCGGATCATGAGCGATTTGCTCGTCGGCCTGGGCATGGTGTTCGTGATCGAGGGTCTGCTGTGGGCGCTTGCTCCCGGTCTGGGAGCACGCCTGCTGCAGGCGATGGCTGACACGCCCGAAAACACTGTGCGGTTGGCTGGCGCGGTTTCGGTTGGCCTTGGCGTTTTCGTCGTCTGGCTCGTCAGGGGCGGTTGAGACCTGACGACTGGCCGAAGGCATTGCGCGTGCCGACATCGGGTCCAGGCTCATGTTTGCATATGCACACCCGCCTGAAGCATTCGCAGGACGCGTAAATTTGATCGCCGATGTCCAGGTGGTCTGATACGGTCGTCATTATCCCTGATGGTCTATTGATCGCGGGACTCTGTCGGCGCGAATTGCCGTCCTGCCGCCTTTTCAATCTGGATACCGTGCCATGATCCGTTCAAGTCTCTTCCCGGCCCCAGGTGCTGCCTTACCCAGTATCGCAAGGGGTGCGCAGACGCTTGTACTGATGCTGGCGACGTTGGTCTGGCTGGCTGCTGCCGCCGATGCGCGCGGCCCCGCCCCGGTCTCGAAACTCGCCAAGGAACTGCAAGGCGCCGTGGTCAACATCTCGACCACGCAAATGCTGTCGGACGGTCCGTCCGTTCCGGTGCCGAAAGCGCCCGAAGGCTCGCCATTCCAGGATTTCTTTCGGGATTTTCTGGACAGGGATGGTCAGGCGCGGCGTATCAACTCGCTCGGCTCCGGCTTCGTCATCGACCCATCCGGGCTGATCGTCACCAACAACCACGTCATCGAGAATGCCGACGAGATCATCATCAATTTCGCGGACGGCCGGAAGCTTACCGTGATCGAGATCGTGGGACGCGATCCAAAGACCGATCTTGCGCTGCTTCGCGTCGAACCCGACGAGCCGCTTCAGGCCGTGTCATTCGGCGATTCCGGGAAACTGGAGGTTGGCGATTGGGTGATGGCGATCGGCAACCCGTTCGGCCTCGGGGGGTCGGTGTCGCTCGGAATCGTGTCCGCCGTTCAGCGCGACATCAACACTGGTCCGTATGACGCTTTCATCCAGACCGACGCGGCCATCAACCGAGGCAATTCCGGCGGGCCGCTGTTCGACATGGACGGCAAGGTCATCGGGGTGAACACCGCGATCATCTCGCCCACTGGCGGCTCGATCGGGATCGGTTTCGCGTTGCCGTCGAGCACCGCGGCGCGCGTGATCGCACAACTCCGCGAATTCGGGCGCACCCGCCGCGGCTGGATCGGCGTGCGCATCCAGAAGCTCAGCGAAGAGATCGCTGAAACGCTCGACATGGACGAGGCGAAAGGCGCGCTGGTCGCCGACGTCACACCGGAAGGACCGGCCGCGCAGGCAGGTATCCAGACCGGCGACGTAATCGTCCGCTTTGCCGGACGCCCGCTGGATGCGGCCCGCCAGCTTCCGCGCGCGGTCGCCGAAACAGAGATTGGCGCAGAGGTTCCCGTCGAGATCGTTCGCGCGGGCAAGCAGATGACATTGCGGTTAACGGTCGGGCTGCTCGACGAGGGCGATGACGAGGACGATCCGCGTCCCGCGAGCAACGGGCCAGACAGCAGCGCCGACGACGACAGTGCGATTCTTGGCCTCACTCTTGAGCCGCTGAGCGATCTGCTGCGCAGCGAATACGGGATAGAGAAGAACGTAAAGGGCGTGCTCGTCACCGATGTGCGGGCTGGCAGCGAGGCAGCACAGCGCGGCATCACGCCGGGAATGGTGATCGTAGAGGTCGCGCATCAGCCAGTAGGCACGGTGCAGGATGTGACGGACCGGATCGCAAATCTGCGAACGCTCGGACGCAGCACCGTTCTCTTGCTGTTCTCTGGCAATGACGGCGACATGAATTACATCGCTCTGCCGATCGAAGAATAGCGAAGTTTCTCAGGCCTGCGCCAGCGCCGCGCGCAGCTTTTCGGCATGTTCGGATAGCACGGCATTGTCCGCCATCTGCCCTGGCGGACGCAGATCAATACCTTCAAAACGCGGCACGATGTGAAAATGCAGGTGAAACACCACCTGCCCGCCAGCGCTCTCGGAGAACTGCCACAGCGCGATCCCATCCGCTGCGAACGCCCGCTTCGCCGCCTTCGCGATCTTCTGCGCCACGAGTGCCACGCGCGCCACATCCTCCGGCTGCGCATCCAGCAGATTGCGCGACAGCGCTTTCGGAATCACCAGCGTGTGGCCATCGGACCGCGGCATGATGTCCATGAAGGCGAGCGTGTGTTCATCTTGATAGACCTCATGGCAAGGCATGTCCCCGCGCAGGATCTTGGCGAACACATTCTCGGGATCGTAGGCCGGCGGCTGATCGCTCATGGTTGAACCTGTGTGCGTGATTTTGCGACGCGTGGGCGCCCGGACGCTGTGGATTTAGCGGGCCCGGCTGATACCGGTCAAGTCCCCCCGCCATCGCCGCGCCGGAACGGGGTCGCGTCGGCGAGGATCTCGTTGCCGCGCGCGACCATCTCGCGCTCACGCTCCAGAAACCGCTCGACAGCGTCCGCCAAACCGGGATGCGCGAGATAATGCAGGCTGTAGGTCGTGCGCGGGACGTAACCGCGCGCCAGCTTGTGCTCGCCCTGCGCCCCGGCCTCCACGCGCGCAAGCCGGCGTGCAATCGCCAGTTCGATGGCCTGGTAATAGCAGACCTCGAAATGCAGGTACGGGTGATGCTCGATCGCGCCCCAATAGCGGCCATAAAGTGCGTCGCCGCCGATAAAGTTCAGCGCCCCGGCGATGAAGCGCCCGCCGCGGCGCGCGAGGCACAGCGCCAGGGCTTGCGGCATCGCCGCATGCACGCGGCTGAAGAAGTCGCGGTTGAGATAAGGCTGGCCCCACTTGCGGTTGCTGGTATCGAGATAGAACGCATAAAACGCATCCCAGTGCGCCTCGGTGATGTCGCCGCCGACCAGCCATTCGATCTCAATGCCGGGCGCCACCGCCTCGCGCCGCTCCTTGCGCACCGCCTTGCGCTTGCGCGACGCGAGCGCGGCGAGGAAATCATCGAAAGTCGCATAGCCCTCATTGAGCCAGTGAAACTGCTGACCGGTGCGCTGCAACAGACCGAGCCGCGCGCCGTGATGCCACTCGTTTTCCGGCACGAAGGTCAGATGCAGCGAGGACAGGTCGTTGCGCGCTGTCAGTTCGACGGCGGCGCGCAGCAGCGCCTCTGCGCGCCACCCGGCCTCGCCATCCGCCGTCAGCAGCCTGCGGCCCGTCACCGGCGTGAACGGCACGCTGGATTGCAGCTTCGGGTAATAGTCGCCGCCCGCGCGCTCATACGCATCGGCCCAGGCATAGTCGAACACGTATTCGCCCATGCTGTGGCCCTTCAGATAGAGCGGCATGGCCGCCACAAGCGCGCCGGAGCCGTCGCGCAGCAGCAGATGATGCGGTGCCCATCCGGTCTCTGCTCGCGCGCAACCACTGTCTTCCAGCGCGCGCAGAAAGGCATGTGACAGGAAAGGGTCATGAGCAGCTGGATCAGGGTTCGCGCAGGCATCCCAGTCGGCGGCGGGCACATCCGCAATGCCCCGCGTCACCTCGACCTTGATCTGCTCGCTGTCGCCCATCGCGCTCTCCTCATCCGATGAGTTTACGGATGGAACCCCTCAAAGATCATCGCATCCGCATTCCGCGTTGCGAAGGCCTGCTCCTGAGGCGTACGTATCGTCCATGCGATCACCGGCAGACCGGCAACGTGGCGCGCCAGCCAAGGTGCGGGCATCCGCAACACCGTCCACTCGCATGAGATGAAATGGGGCCGCGCGAGGGGCGCGAAAAGCATGTGGGTGAGCGCAAAGCGCATCAAGCCGCTCGCCCGCGGCAGATCGCGCCGGCGAACCCGCATCACGCCCAGACCCCGCGTAATGTGAGGCGCGAGAGCGCGGAACGCTCTCATCAGCCATGGATCAAACGACATCAGGGCGCACGCGCCGGAATAACCACGCAACTCCCAGACAATGCGCCGGGCAAAGGCGCTCATGTCGGTGAAGTCGCTCTTGACCTCGAGAAACAGCGGCACGCGCCCGGCAACCTGCGCGAGTAGCGCAGCAAGCGTCGGCATCCTCTCCGTCGTGCCGCGCAAGGCAATCGCGCCAAGCGCCTCGGCATCAAACGCGGCGAGCGCGCCGCAGCCATGGGTCAGCCGCTCCAGCGTCTTGTCATGGAACACCATCGGCGTGCCGCAGGCCGCCTCGCGCAGGTCGGTCTCGATGGCATAGCCCGCCGCGATGGCGCCTGCGAATGCGCAAGGCGTATTCTCGACTACGCCCGGTCCATGCAGCCCGCGATGCGCGATCGGGCGCTGCGTCAGCCAGTGCGGAGCCGTCACCGGCTGGTCAGTCCCTGACCGCAAATACCGCGTCGATCTCGACTGCGGCGCCCATGGGCAGGCTCGCGCAACTCACCGCGATCCGCGAATGGACGCCAGCCTCGCCCAGCACCTCGCCGATCAGATCCGACGCGCCGTTGATCACGGAGGGCTGATCGGTGAAATCGGGCGTGCTGTTGACAAAGCCGTTGAGCCGGAGGCAAAGCGCGATCCTGTCGAGGTCGCCCAGCGCTGCCTTGGCTTGCGCGAGGATATTGAGGGCGCACAGCCGCGCGGCCCGCTGCCCGTCCTCGATGCTCACGCCGCCACCCAGCTTGCCGGCGAACTGCAGGCCCGAATCATCTTTCGGCAACTGCCCGGCAATGAACAGCAACCCGCCCGACATGGCATATGGCGCGTAATTCGCCGCGGGAGCGGGCGCTGGCGGCAGCGCGATCCCGAGTTGGCGCAGCTTTTCTTCCACAACTCCGGGCATGGCTCCTCCTTATATGTTCAACCGGGCGATTTCACCGTTGGTGCGTCATGCCGGGCACTGTATATTTCAACTTATGACATCGGGAAACAGATTCATGCGCTCTTGTCGCCTTTCGGCTTTCGCTGCCGGTCTTGGGTTGTGCGCCGCAAGTGCGCTACTCACGGCAGCGCCCAACGCTGCGCAGGCGAGCGCCGCCGGCATCCAGTTTGCGCCTCACCGCGCGGTGTACGAAATGCAACTCGACGAGCGCGACTCTGCCCGCAACATCGCCGCAGTGCGCGGACGCATGGTGTTCGACATCAAGGGGTCGCACTGTGCGGGCTACACCCTCAACAACCGGATGGTCACGCAGATTACCGACGCCGAGGGCGGCGACGTTCTCAGCGACATTCGCTCGCAGACATGGGAAGACGGCGCGGGTATGCGCTTCCGCTTCGACTCCGCGCAATATCTCGACAACCGCCTTACCGAAAGCCTGAAGGGGGAGGCTGAGAGATTGCCTGACGGCAAGGCTATCACCGTAAAGCTCGAACCACCGCAGGCGTCCGAACTGACAATCCCCGGCGACGCACGGTTTCCGACGCAGTTCTCGCTCGAAATTCTCGACGCCGCGCGGAACGGCAAGCGCATCGTCCAGGCCAAGGTTTATGACGGCTCGGAGAACGGCGGCCAAGTGTTCGCAACGACGACCTTCATCGGCAAGGCAATCGCGCGAGCAGGGAGCGCAGACTCAGACGAGCAGGATCCGATCGGGGAAACCCTGAAGCATCTGCGCTCGTGGCCCGTCTCGATCAGCTATTTCGACGTCGATTCTGAGAGCGACAGCACGCCGAGCTACCAGCTTTCATTCCGTCTGTTCGAAAACGGCGTGAGCCGCCAACTCCGAATCGATTACGGTACATTCGCGCTAACCGGAAAGCTCTCGTCGCTGGAAATGCATGATCTCGCGACATGCCCGCGTCCGCCCGGATAACCGATTAGGCAAAGCAACCGTTTCTGCGGGCGAAATACCAGTTCACATCTGCCAGAAGGGGGCCAGCGCCTTTCGTGCCGGCAACACCTCCGAGGGGTCGATCCCCGAATTGCCGCAGAAGGCCAGTAACAACGACTCGTCACTGAGCAGATGATCGAGAATGCCGACAAGAAAGTCACGACATTCCAGGAGTTCGGGGAGTCGATCAGGTGAGACGCCGCTGCGGGACAGGAAATCTGAGAGATAGCTCTGATCTGCGGCAATGAAGGCGAGGGCACGATAGGCCAATGCCTCGGCCGCCTCGATCACGAAGGAATCTGTCTCGGTTTTAATCATCATGGGTCTCGCATCCGCTACGCACAAATTTTTGAACTGCGAAGGACACAAGGCTTATTAACGATTTACGGCTAGGCTTTGACCAATATGAATGCGCCTTATGCCGTTACGCGCAGATAACCTATCAAGCCAGCAGAACCAATCATGTCCGACTTTGACAGCGCAACGAAAAGCCGCTCCGCCAACGCCCGCGCCACCCGCGCCGCGCAGCGCCGTTCTCCCGCGAAAGCGAGAAGGGCGCAGGGCGGCACCCCGCCAACCGGTGACAAAGCGCCGAGGCCGCTCAAGACGGTCCTGATCGTTGAAGACAACGAATTGAACATGAAGCTTTTCAACGATCTTCTGGAGGCGCACGGCTACCGCACCGTCCAGACCCGCAATGGAATGGATGCGCTGCCATTGGCCCGCAAGCACCGTCCGAACCTCATCCTCATGGACATTCAACTTCCCGAAGTCTCCGGGCTGGACGTGACGAAATGGCTCAAGGAAGATGACACGCTGAAGGACATTCCGGTCGTCGCAGTGACGGCATTCGCCATGAAGGGCGATGAACAGCGTATTCGCGATGGCGGCTGCGAAGCCTATATTTCCAAGCCGATCGCGGTGGGCGCTTTCCTGAAGACCATCGACCAGTTCGCCAACAAGACCTGAAGCGCAATCCGAAAAGTGGGAACAGCTTTTAGGATAAATTGGTGCGCAGCAGGATCCAATTGCAACGCGGCTCAATAAGGACGGATACGGCTCCAGAACAACGCGGCGCATGACCAAGCGCCGCTCCGACTGAGCAGCCGCCTGCCCCCCTTTCTCGCTACCGCGAATGATTCGCCATAGCACAATGACATTTATGAAGTTTTCTGGGGAAAACTCTGTGCTGCGCGCGCACAGCGCCGTGCCACTTCAGCCGGCAACTACACAATTTACCTTAAACGCTTGTCAATATTGCCTTTTGGTGAATAGAAGGTTTATGATCCCGTTGTGATAGTTGATCAGGAGGGCGCTGTATGCGTTCTTCGGGGGCAACACGCAAGCAGGACACTGGCCGGTGTGGCACAACTGTAACACGAACGACACTTGAAAAGCCGCAACTTTTCCCGCTTACTGTTGTCAAGAAATTTCAGTTTCCCCCGGCTTGCCAGGTTCGCCGCATCTCCTGGGTTGGGGGGACAGGCCGAATGGTGCTCGGTTGAGTGGCCTCCTCTTAAGCGCCGCGTACCACTTCGGCCAACAAGTCAATCGGCCAACGCCCTCTTTGGTCGAATTGACTTGATAGGCCAGCCCCCGACGTCTTGGATTTACCCCGCTGCCGAGTCGTTGCGGGGCTGGCTCCTTGCGGCGGCACGGGCCGCAACCGTCATCCACATCCTCAGTCCGACCAAAAAAACCGCCTGCCAGCCCCCAACGCTGGCCGGAGGAATGGTATTATACATTGTCGATGCTGAGGAACTCGAGACAAGCCGCGTCGCCAAGATGCCTATTTGATCTTGGCTTCCTTGAAGTCGACATGCTTACGCGCGACCGGATCGTACTTTTTCAACACAAGCTTATCGGTAAGAGTCCGGGTATTTTTCTTCGTGACATAAAAATATCCCGTACCCGCTGAACTTACGAGCTTGATCTTTTGTGTGGTGGGCTTGGCCATTGACCTGCTCCGAAAGAAAAACGTCGTTTGTTGCGATCACATTTACCGAGGGTGGCCACGATGTCAAGCACCCACCTCGCGCTACACGAAGCCCCGTTGAAAACTGCTCCCGCGGGTGAACAGAAACGGAACCGGGGCATGTGCATCATCCAATCTGCCGCCACTGAGCCGGACTAGCAGCGATTCGATCACTGCGCGCGATACCACATGCAGGTCCTGCTTGGCCAGATCGCTCAGCGCATACCAGCCAACATCTTCGAGCTCGCCATCCCCGGCCTGCAACGCCGGCGAACCATCGCGACAGACAAGGCAGAAGAACCGCGTATCGAAGCGGCGGGTTCGCTTGGCTGGCGTGACTGCGCGGGCGATGAAACTGAGCCGGCGCAAATCCGCGCCGTTACCACACGGGTCGCAACCAGCGGTCAGGAACCCGGTCTCCTCATATGCCTCGCGCAACGCCGCGCCCGCGAGCGCGCGGGCAAAAGCCGCCGGCTGCCGCGCGCGGCTGCGGGTCGCCAGCTTGCGAGCGAGCGCCAACGCAAAATCTTCGCGCACCTTTAGCCGGTAGTCGCGCGGCTCAACCCGCCCGCCCGGAAAAACCAGGACGCCGGGCAGAAAGACATGCGAACTTCTGCGCCGGCCCATCAGGAAGCACGGCTCGCCGCCCGTGTCATCAAGTATCACGAGGCTTGCTGCATCGCGCGCAGCGCAATGCGGGCTCGTTCCAGGCCGTAATATGCGCGAGCGATATTCCGCCGTCGCCCCAGCGATCCCCGGCGGCAGCGCCAAGGGAGATGCAGGCCGCTGCATCACGGCTGGGCGGGACGTTCGGCCTCGCGCTCGTCCCTGTCGGGATCGAACCCGTGCATGCGGTTGGCCCATTGCAGTCCGACGATCGCGCCTTTCACGATCGGCAGAAGCCACAGGGTGAGCAGCACGGCTAGCGGCAGCCACAGCGCCAGATGAAGCCAGATGGCCGGTTGCGCCGCCTTTTCCAGCCACATGAGCGGCGGCACGATCAGGTGGCCAACGATGAAGATCGTGAAATACGGCGGCGCGTCATCGGCACGGTGATGGTGAAGTTCCTCGCCGCAGGAAGCGCAGGCATCCCGCACCTTCAGAAATCGGGCAAAAAGTCCGCGTCCGCCGCAAGCCGGGCATTTGTGTCCTGCCCCGCGCCGCATTGCCTGCCAGACCTGACGCGGTGGGTATGCGTCCAACGGAGAAACACCCAATGCCATCTTCTCCCAACTCCCGTGTTAGCCGCCTATTTTCGCGCGCTACGTCTTGCCGCTGGTCTCTTGCCGGATTTGGCCGCGCTGCGGTGCCCCGGCTTGCCTGCACGCGCGGCGCGCGCCTTGCTCAGCACCTGTGATCTATGGCGGCCTTCGCTCAGCATCTCAAATCGCAGCGCGCCCGCATCCGGTATCGCCTCGACCAGCCGGACCTCCACGCTGTCGCCAAGACGGAACGTTTCTCCGCTGTCGGCGCCGATCAGCGCGTGATCCTCGGCGGAATAGGCATAATAATCCTTGCCCAGCGTCGAGATAGGAATGAAGCCGTCAGCCCCCGTGTCGGAAAGCCGCACGAACAGCCCGGCGCGCGTCACGCCGGAAATGCGCGCGCGGAACACCGCGCCGATCTCGTCTTCGAGATAAGACGCAACGAGGCGGTCGATGGTGTCGCGTTCGGCGGCCATCGCGCGTCGCTCGGCGATGGAAATCATCTCCGCGACCCGGTCAAGCCGCGAGACTTCTTCATCCGAAAGCGCCCCAGGCCCGCCACCCAGCGCCCGCACCAGAGAGCGATGAACCACAAGGTCGGCATAACGCCGGATCGGCGAGGTGAAATGCGCATAGCGGCGCAGATTCAGCCCGAAATGCCCGTAATTACCCACGCTGTATTCCGCCTGCGCCTGCGCGCGCAGGACCACGTCGTTGACCAGTAGCGAGTATTCGCTGTCGCGGGCGCGCTCCAGAATACGATTGAATTGCTCCGGCTTCATGACGCCGGCCTTGGGCACCTTGAAGCCGATGGATTGCAGGAATTCGTTGGTCGCTTCGAGCTTGTCCAGCCCCGGCGTGTCATGCACGCGGTAGAGCAACGGCGAGCTTTCCGCCTCCAGAAATTCTGCGGCGGCCACATTCGCCTGAATCATGAACTCCTCGATCAGCCGATGCGCATCGAGCCGCTCCGGCATCACGATTTCCGCGATCTCGCCGTCCTCGTCGAGCCTGATCTTACGCTCCGGAATGTCAAGGTCGAGCGGTCCGCGCCGGTCGCGCGCCTTCGCCAGTGCCCGGTAGGCGCCCCATAGTGGCTTCAGGACCGGCTCCAGCAGCGGTTCGGTGGTCGCATCGGGGTTGCCGTCGATGGCGTCCTGGGCCTGGGCATAGTACAGCTTGGCGTGGGACCGCATGGCCGCGCGCATGAAGCGGTGCTCGCGCTTGGCGCCATCCGCACCGAAAACCATGCGCACCGCGAGGCACAGCCGGTCTTCGTCAGGGCGCAGCGAGCACAGCTCGTTCGACAGCTTTTCGGGCAGCATCGGCACCACCCGGTCGGGAAAATAGACCGAGTTGCCGCGCTTCAGTGCCTCGGCGTCAAGCGCGGTGCCGGGCCGGACATAGAACGCGACATCTGCGATCGCCACGATCACGATCCAGCCGCCCTTGTTGGCCGGATCATCGTCCGGCGCGGCCCAGACCGCATCGTCGTGGTCGCGGGCGTCCTCGGGGTCGATGGTGATCAGCGGCAGGTGTCGCAGGTCCTCATAAGCGTCGAGATCCGGCTCGGGCAGCGAGTCAAGTTCGCCCAGCACCGCGTCCGGGAATTCATAGGGCAACTCGTAGGCGTGGATGGCAATGAGGCTGACCGCGCGCTGCGATTTCGGATGCCCGAGCCGTTCGATCACCCGTGCAAGTTCCTCGAAGCGCCCGCGCCGCGCTGTCTCAAAGCGCACCAATTCGCCATCATCCGCGTCCCCGGTGCGCCCCGGCTCGACACGGAACTCCTTGAGCGCCTTCTTGTCGATCGGGGTGATGACGCCGCCTGCGCCGCGCGCCCGGAAGACGCCGAGTTGGCGAATTCGCTCGCGGGACAGCCGCTTGATCGGCCGGGCGATGTAGGCGTAACCGCCTTCCTCCGTCTCGCCCTCGCGCGCGCCCACCGGCTCGATCCGCGCCAGCACGCGATCGCCCACGCCCGCCGTTACGCCCGCGCCACGCTCTGGCGCGATCAGGATCGGTGGCGGCGGGCCTTCGTCTTCCGGCCACGCGGCCGGGTGGGCAACGAACTCGCCGTCGGCATCGCGCCCGGTGATCTCGATCACGGTGACGTTTGGCAATTCGCCGGGCTTGCGCAGCCGCTTGCGCTTTCCCTTGATAAGGCCCTCATCGGCCATCTCGCGCAGAAGCTGCTTCAGCGCGATGCGATCTGCGCCCTTGATATGAAAGGCGCGAGCGATCTCGCGCTTGCCGACCTCGCCGGGCGATTCCTCGATGAATTTGACGATGTCCTGCTTGCTGGGCAGGCGCACCGGTTTGCCGTTCTGCGCATCGCCGCCGGCCGGGGATGAGGTATCGTGTGTCATGATGTACTTGCCGGGCACTGCGCTTCGCCCGGCCAATCCTTAAGGCGTATCTGTTTCAATCCTTTAGCCTCTACGCCCGCCCGATCAACCTGCCGGCCCATAGGCCGTATCGCTGGCTTTCTTGCTCGTCTTGCCCGCCGCAGCCTTCTTGCCAGCGGCGCGCGTCGACTTTGCTTTTGCGGCTGTCCCGCTATTGGTGCTTTTGGCCTTGCCGGTCTTGCGCGCCGCACCATCGGGCTTGTCCGCCGTTTTCGTTGCAGGCTTCTTTGCCGCCTTCGCCGCCGTCTTTATTTTCGCGCCGGATTTCGCCTTCGTGGGCTTCTTGCCGCTCTTCTCGGCCTTCGCCGCGATCAGCGCTACCGCCTGATCGACGCTCAGATTGGCGGGGTCGGCGTTGTTCGGCAGCGTGGCATTGATCTTTCCATGTCTAACATAGGGGCCGTAGCGGCCGTCGCAAACCTCGATCGCTCCGCCAAGCTCCGGGTGCTCGCCAAGGTTCCGCAATACGCTCGCGCCGCGCTGCCGGCCCTTTTTCGGTTCCGCAAGCAGGCTTACAGCGCGGTTCAGGCCCACCGTGAAGACCTCCTCGGTGCTGTCAAGATTGGCATAGTTGCCCGCGTGCTCAACGAACGGGCCATATCGTCCGATACCGGCGACGATCGGCTTTCCGGTTTCCGGGTGCGGGCCCACCTCGCGCGGCAGTGAGAGCAGGCGCAGCGCCACCTCGAGGGTCGTCTCCGCCGGTTCCATGCCCTTGGGCACTGAGGCGCGCCTGGGCTTCTCGCCGTCCTGTGCCTCGCCAAGCTGCACATAGGGGCCGAAGCGTCCATTGCGCAGGCTCACCACCTCGCCGGTTTCCGGGTCGACGCCAAGCTCGACGTTATCCGGCGCCGCGCCGTTTTCGCCGTCCTCGCCCAGCTTGCCGAGTTGGCGGGTGAAGCGGCATTCAGGGTAATTCGAGCAACCGATGAACGCGCCGAACTTGCCGACCTTGAGGCTCAACCGGCCATCCGCGCAGGACGGACAGGCGCGCGAGTCTGTGCCGTCGCCCGCATCGGGAAAGATGTGCGGGCCGAGGATCTCGTTGAGCGCCTCCAGCACCTCGGCGACGCGCAGGTCCTTGATCTCGTCCACTGCCCCGATAAACTCGCGCCAGAAGTCGCGCAGCACCTGCTTCCATTCCAGATCGCCGGCGGAGATGCGGTCGAGCTTTTCCTCCAGATCGGCGGTGAAGTCGTATTCCACGTAACGCTGGAAAAAGCGATCGAGGAACGCGGTGACCAGCCGCCCGCGATCCTCCGGCACCAGCCGGTTCTTCTCCAGCCGCACATAATCACGTTCGCGCAGCACGTTCATGGTGCTCGCAAAGGTCGAGGGCCGGCCAATGCCCAGCTCCTCCAGCTTCTTGATGAGCGTGGCCTCGGTGAAGCGCGGGGGCGGCTCGGTGAAATGCTGCTTCGGCTCGATCGCCTTTGTCTTGACCGCTTCGCCTTCGGCCAGGTGGGGCAGGCGCGCGCTATCCTCATCCGCG
>CAZYYQ010000017.1:0-21109 GCA_964651275.1 uncultured Hyphomicrobiaceae bacterium
GCGGTCGAGTTCCGGGTCGAGAAGGCCGGGATCGTGCATGCAGGCGTGGGCAAGGCGAGCTTTGCCGAGGATGCGTTGGTCCAGAACATCCGTGCCTTCACGGACGCGGTGATGAAGGCTAAGCCGGCCGGGGCGAAGGGCACCTACCTCAAGAAGCTCTCGCTGACCTCCACCATGGGGCCGGGCATTCAGGTCGATACGCAAAGCGTGCTGAATGCATGAGGTAATGATCGAGACGATTCTGCGCGGCCGTTCGGGCCGCGACCCTGTTTTCCGGCGTCGTTGCGCCGGGAAAGCGCCGGGCCGGTAACGGCCTGGCAAAACCTGTCCGAGACTGATGGGCGCCGGCTTGCCGGCTTAATCCGCTTTGGGCCCGCAATAGACAGGGGTGATGCGCTGATCCGAAGGTGGTGCTCCGCCCGTGTCAGCGTCGACGTGACTGAGACGCCATGCTTTTTCGTTTGGCGCGTCAGCCGCGGCCCTTGGGACAGGCTTTTCGACTGTCGCTCGGGCCACTCGTCAGAGAGGCTGGCGGCAAAATCGCAGTCGGTGGCGGCCCTTAAAACGGGGATGCCGCCATAACTTGGAGAGAAGCGGTGGAACGAGCCGAAAAAGTCGAGATGGTCGAGCAACTCGGCCACGTCTTTGAAGAATCGGGCTCGGTTGTCGTTGCGCGCTACACCGGACTGACGGTCGCTGAAATGACCGATCTCCGGGAGCGCATGAAGGCCGCCGGCGCCCAGTTCAAGGTCGTCAAGAACCGCCTCGCCAAGATCGCGCTGCAGAACACCGACCGCAGTTCGGCTGCGGACATGTTCGTCGAGCCGACCGGAATCGCCTACGGGCAGGATCCGGTTGCGGCCGCCAAGGTGGCCACGCAATTCGCCAAGGAAAAGAACAAGTTCATCATCGTTGGCGGATTGGTGGGCAGGGGGGCCGTGGACGACCAAGGCATCAAGGCGCTTGCCGACATGCCGTCGCTCGATGAACTGCGGGCCAAGCTGGTCGGTGTCCTGAACGCACCTGCAAGCAAGTTCGTGCGGACGCTGAATGCGCCGGGCGAGAAGCTTGCACGCACGCTGAATGCCCCGGCCGCCGATCTTGTCGGTGTGCTTCGCGCCCGTCAGCAGCAGCAGGAAGCAGCGTGATCCGATCCTCATGATCGGGTCTTGGCGACACGTACAACTGCAAAAGTCAAACGAAAGCAAGGTTAGAGAAAATGTCGGAAGCAACTGATCGCATTTACGAAGATCTGTCCAAGCTGACGGTGCTCGAGGTTTCCGAGTTGGTGAAGAAGCTCGAAGACGAGTGGGGTGTCTCTGCGGCAGCCGCGCCGATGGCAATGCCGATGGGGATGATGCCCGCCGCTGGCGGTGCCGAAGCTGCTGCTGAAGAGGAAAAGACAGAATTTGACGTGATCCTCGCCTCGTTCGGAGACAACAAGATCAACGTCATCAAGGAGGTCCGCGCCATCACCGGTCTGGGTCTGAAGGAAGCCAAGGATCTCGTGGAAGGCGCACCCAAGCCGCTGAAAGAGGGCGTTCCGAAGGAAGAGGCCGAGGAGATCAAGAAGAAGCTCGAAGCCGCTGGCGCGAGCGTCGAGGTCAAGTAGTTTGGTTGCCGGGCAGACACGATCTGTCTGGTAGCATTGCATCGGCAGGCGGGGCGAAATGCGTCCCGCCCGCCTTCAGCAAGGCAGTTTTCCATGCGTGCGGATGGTCTTCATCAGCGCGCGCGGCAAGCGGCTTTGACCCGCGCATGTAACCATCGATGAGAACATGCGCGCAGCAAATCTGCGGGTGCGACAAGGAGTAGAGATGGCGCAAACATTCGTGGGACGCAAGCGCGTCCGCAAGACTTTCGGCCACATCCGCGAAGTGGCTGAAATGCCGAACCTGATCGAGGTTCAGAAGCGCTCTTACGACGATTTCCTGATGGTGAAGGAGCCCAAGGGAGGACGCCTGAACGAAGGGCTTCAGGCCGTGTTCACCTCGGTATTCCCCATCAAGGACTTCTCGGAGCGCTCCCAGCTCGAATTTGTCCGCTACGAGTTCGACGACCCCAAATACGACGTCGAAGAGTGCCAGCAGCGCGACCTGACTTTTGCGGCTCCCCTTCGAGCAACGCTACGTCTGATCACCTTCGATGTCAACGAGGAGACCGGCGCGCGCTCGGTCAAGGACATCAAGGAACAGGACGTGTTCATGGGCGAAATCCCGTTCATGACGAACAATGGCACGTTCATCATCAACGGCACCGAACGCGTGATCGTCTCCCAGATGCACCGTTCGCCCGGTGTGTTCTTCGACCATGACCGCGGCAAGACCCACGCCAGCGGCAAGCTGCTGTTCGCCGCGCGGATCATCCCCTATCGCGGTTCGTGGCTGGATTTCGAGTTCGACCCGAAAGACCTCGTTTACGTGCGCATCGATCGGCGCCGCAAGCTGCCGGCGACCACTTTGCTTTATGCGCTCGGCATGGATGACGAGGACATCCTCAGCCATTTTTATGGCCGCACCAATCTGAAGGCGGACAATAAGGGCTGGCGGATGCCGTTCGAGCCGGCGCGCATGCGCGGCATCAAGCCATCGCACGACATTGTAAACGCCGACACCGGCGAGGTCGCCATTGAGGCGGGCCGTAAGATTTCCCCGCGCCAGGCCAAGAAGCTCGCAGAAGGCGGCCTGAAGGACATGCTCGTGCAGGATGACGCGCTGTCCGGCCGCTTCGTTGCCGAGGACCTCGTCAATATGAAGACCGGTGAGATTTACGCCGAGGCAGGCGCCGAATTGACACCGGACGTTATCGAGAAGTTGCGCGACGCCGCGCTCAAGGAAATCCCGATCCTCGACATTGACTACGTCAACACCGGCCCGTTTGTTCGCAACACGCTGGTTGCGGACAAGAATACCAGTCGCGAAGACGCCCTGCTCGACATCTACCGGGTGATGCGCCCCGGCGAGCCGCCGACGGTGGAAGCCGCGGAGAAGCTGTTCGCTGGCCTGTTCTTCGATGAAGAACGCTACGACCTGTCCGCGGTCGGTCGCGTGAAGATGAACATGCGGCTCGATCTGGATGCTGAAGACACGGTGCGCATCCTTCGTAAAGATGACATCCTCGCGGTTCTGAAGACGCTCGTCGACCTGCGCGACGGCAAGGGTGAGATCGACGATATCGACCATCTCGGAAACCGGCGGGTGCGCTCGGTGGGTGAGTTGATGGAGAACCAGTACCGCATCGGTCTGGTGCGCATGGAGCGCGCCATCAAGGAGCGCATGAGCTCGGTCGATCTCGACACCGTGATGCCGCAGGACCTGATCAACGCCAAGCCCGCGGCGGCGGCGGTGCGCGAGTTCTTCTCGTCAAGCCAGCTAAGCCAGTTCATGGACCAGACCAACCCGCTGTCGGAGATCACGCACAAGCGGCGTCTGTCCGCGCTTGGCCCGGGCGGCCTGACGCGCGAGCGCGCGGGTTTCGAGGTGCGCGACGTGCATCCGACCCATTACGGCCGTATCTGCCCGATCGAGACTCCGGAGGGCCCCAACATCGGGCTGATCAACTCTCTGGCGACTTTCGCGCGGGTCAACAAATACGGTTTCATCGAAAGCCCTTACCGCCGCGTCAAGGATGGCAAGGTCACCGACCAGGTGGTCTATCTTTCTGCGTTGGAGGAGGGCCGCTACTACATCGCGCAGGCGAACGCGGAACTGACCGATCACGGCACTTTCGTTGACGATCTGATCGTGTGCCGTCACGCCGGGGACGTTCAGCTTGTGCCGCCGGATATGGTCAACTTCATCGACGTGTCGCCGAAGCAGGTCGTCTCCGTCGCCGCCGCGTTGATCCCGTTCCTTGAGAACGACGACGCAAACCGGGCTCTGATGGGCTCGAACATGCAGCGCCAGGCGGTTCCGCTTCTGAAGGCGGAGGCACCGCTGGTTGGCACCGGCATGGAATCCGTGGTCGCACGCGATTCGGGCGCCTCGATTGCCGCGCGTCGCGCAGGAATCGTCGATCAGGTAGACGCCACACGTATCGTGATCCGGGCAACCGAGGAGATGGACCCCTCCAAGCCGGGCGTGGACATCTACAACCTGCGCAAGTTCAAGCGCTCGAACCAGAATTCGGCTATCAACCAGCGTCCGCTGGTGCGCGCGGGCGACCGGGTGGACGCTGGAGACATTATCGCAGACGGCCAGTCCACCGATCTCGGCGATCTGGCGATCGGCAAGAACGTGCTCGTCGCGTTCATGCCATGGATGGGCTACAACTTCGAGGATTCCATCCTGATCTCCGAGCGGGTCGTGAAAGACGACGTGTTCACCTCGGTGCACATCGAGGAATTCGAGATCATGGCCCGCGACACCAAGCTCGGCCCGGAGGAGATCACCCGCGATATCCCGAACGTGTCGGAAGAGGCGCTTCGCAACCTCGACGAGGCCGGCATCGTCTATATCGGCGCGGAAGTGAACCCGGGCGACATTCTTGTCGGCAAGATCACGCCGAAGGGCGAAAGCCCGATGACACCTGAGGAAAAGCTCCTGCGCGCCATTTTCGGCGAGAAGGCGGCGGACGTTCGCGATACCTCGCTCAAGCTGCCGCCCGGCGTCTCGGGCACGGTCGTGGAGGTGCGCGTGTTCAACCGTCACGGTGTCGAGAAGGACGAGCGCGCCATGGCGATCGAGCGCGAGGAACTGGAGCGGCTCGCCAAGGACCGGGACGACGAACTCGCGATCCTGGATCGCAACATATACGGGCGCCTGCGTGATCTGCTCGCAGGCAAGGAAGTCGCGCGCGGGCCGAAGGGGCTGCGAAAGGGTTCCATGGTCACGCCCGAGGCCCTCGATGACCTGCCGCGCAACCAATGGTGGGAAGTCGCGCTCTCCGACGAGGAGACGATGCGCAGCATCGAGGCGTTGCGCAAGCAGTATGACGACGCGCGCAAGCTGCTCGAACAGCGTTTCGTCGACAAGATCGACAAGCTCAAGCGCGGCGACGAACTGATCCCTGGCGTGATGAAGATGGTCAAGGTGTTCGTCGCGGTGAAGCGAAAGCTGCAACCGGGCGACAAGATGGCCGGACGCCACGGCAACAAGGGCGTTATCAGCCAGATCGTGCCGGAGGAAGACATGCCGTTCCTCGAGGATGGCACCCCGGTCGATGTGGTGCTGAACCCGCTTGGCGTGCCGAGCCGCATGAATGTCGGGCAGATCCTCGAAACCCATCTGGGCTGGGCCTGCCGTGGCCTTGGCCGGATGATCGACCGCGCGATCGAGAGCTTCCATGCGAAGAACGATCTTGGCGACCTGAAGAGGCAGCTCAATGAAATCTATGGCGACGACGAGACCATCAAGTCGCTGAGCGATGAGGAGTTGCTGGAACTGGGTAACAACCTGCGCCGCGGCGTGCCGGTTGCGACGCCGGTGTTCGACGGAGCGAACGAAGCCGAACTGGTCGAAATGCTCAAGGCGGCCGGTCTCGACACGTCGGGCCAGGTCAATCTCTTCGATGGGCGCACGGGCGAGGCTTTCGACCGCAAGGTGACGGTGGGTTACAAGTACCTGCTCAAGCTGCACCATCTGGTGGATGACAAGATCCACGCGCGCTCGATCGGCCCTTACAGCCTCGTCACGCAGCAGCCGCTGGGCGGCAAGGCTCAGTTTGGTGGCCAGCGCTTCGGCGAGATGGAGGTGTGGGCGCTGGAAGCCTATGGTGCGGCGTACACGCTGCAGGAAATGCTCACCGTGAAGTCCGATGACGTGGCCGGCCGCACCAAGGTCTATGAGGCCATCGTGCGTGGCGACGACAGCTTTGAGGCCGGCATCCCGGAAAGCTTTAACGTGCTCGTGAAGGAAATCCGCGCGCTGGGCCTCAACGTGGAACTGCAGCAGTCTGACATGTCGGATGAAGGCATACCGCACTACACGCTGCCGCCCGCAGCCGCGGCGGAATAACGCCGCGTGACGGGAGGGCCCCTGGTGTTCGAGGGTCCTTAACGCTGCGCGCGAAGGCACCGGCCCGAGCCTTCCGCGCCAGCGCCCCGCAAAGCGGAACACGACGTGCCCGCATGACGGGGTATGCGGCACACAACCTTCTAGCGTAGCGCAAGCCCCAGCGCTACCGGATCAGGAGCGAACAGATGAATCAGGAGATGACGGATATCTTCGCGTCTCAGGCCCAACTTCCGAAATTCGACCAGATTCGGATCTCCATCGCAAGCCCGGAGAAAATCCATTCGTGGTCGATGGGCGAGGTGAAGAAGCCGGAGACGATCAACTACCGGACCTTCAAGCCCGAGCGCGACGGTCTGTTCTGCGCGCGTATCTTCGGTCCGATCAAGGACTACGAATGCTTGTGCGGCAAGTACAAGCGCATGAAGTACAAGGGCATCATCTGCGAGAAGTGCGGTGTCGAGGTTACACTGACCAAGGTGCGCCGCGAGCGGATGGGCCATATCGAACTGGCCGCGCCGGTCGCGCATATCTGGTTTCTCAAGTCGCTGCCGAGCCGTATCGGCACGCTGCTCGACATCACACTGCGCGACCTGGAGCGGGTGCTCTATTTTGAGAACTACATCGTCATCGAGCCGGGCCTGACCCCGCTCAAGGAGCGCCAGCTTCTCAGCGAAGAGGAGTTTCTGCAGGCGCAAGAAGAGTATGGCGATGACAGCTTCACTGCCGGCATCGGCGCAGAGGCGATCCGCGACATCCTCTCCAAGATAGAACTGGAAGAGTTGCGCGACCAGCTTCGCGTGGAGATCGCCGAATCGACCTCCGAACTCAAGCCGAAGAAGCTCGCCAAGCGGCTCAAGGTCGTGGAAGCATTCATCACTTCGGGCAACCGGCCCGAGTGGATGATCATGACGGTGATCCCAGTCATTCCGCCGGAGTTGCGTCCGCTGGTGCCGCTGGATGGTGGCCGGTTTGCGACATCGGATCTGAACGACCTCTATCGCCGCGTCATCAACCGCAACAACCGCCTGAAGCGGCTGATCGAGTTGCGGGCGCCTGACATCATCATCCGCAACGAAAAGCGGATGCTTCAGGAAGCCGTCGATGCGCTGTTCGACAATGGCCGGCGCGGCCGCGTCATCACCGGCGCCAACAAGCGCCCGCTCAAGTCGATGGCTGACATGCTCAAGGGCAAGCAGGGCCGGTTCCGTCAGAACCTGCTTGGCAAGCGCGTGGACTATTCCGGCCGTTCGGTGATCGTGGTCGGCCCGGAACTCAAACTGCACCAGTGTGGGCTGCCCAAGAAGATGGCGCTTGAGCTGTTCAAGCCGTTCATCTATTCGCGCCTCGACGCGAAGGGGCTGGCTGCAACCGTCAAGCAGGCCAAGAAACTCGTTGAAAAGGAGAAGCCGGAGGTCTGGGACATCCTTGACGAGGTGATCCGTGAGCACCCGGTCCTGCTCAACCGCGCCCCCACGCTGCATCGTCTGGGCATCCAGGCGTTCGAGCCGGTGCTGATCGAGGGCAAGGCGATCCAGCTTCATCCGCTGGTTTGCGCGGCGTTCAATGCCGACTTCGACGGCGATCAGATGGCTGTGCACGTGCCGTTGTCGCTGGAGGCACAGCTTGAAGCCCGCGTGCTGATGATGTCCACGAACAACATCCTGCACCCGGCCAATGGCGGACCGATCATCGTGCCCTCGCAGGATATCGTGCTAGGCCTGTACTATCTGTCGCTGGAGACGCCCGGCGAGCCGGGCGAAGACATGGTCTTCGGCTCCGTCGCGGAAATCCGCCACGCGCTGCATGCGGGCACCGTGACCCTGCACAGCAAGGTCAAGGCGCGTTTTGAGACGCTTGATGACGAGGGCAATCCGGTTTCCGGGATCTACGACACCACGCCGGGCCGGATGTTGCTGGGCGAGCTTCTGCCGAGGCAGCCGGGCGTGAAGTTCGAACTGGTGAACCAGCTTCTGACAAAGAAGATGATCTCCAAGATGATCGACTCGGTCTACCGTAACTGCGGTCAGAAGGAGACCGTGATCTTCTGCGACAAGATCATGGGTATGGGCTTCCGCCACGCCTGTGAATCCGGCATTTCGATCGGCAAGGACGACATGGTCATCCCCGAGACCAAAGATGCCATCGTGCAGGAGGCGCAGGACCTCGTGCGCGATTATGAGCAGCAGTTCATGGAAGGCTTCATCACCCAGGGCGAGAAGTATAACAAGGTCGTCGATGCCTGGGCGAAGTGCACGGACCGCGTTGCCAAGGAGATGATGGACCGCATCTCGGCAGTGCACCATGACGATGAGACCGGCCGCCAGCTTCCGCTCAACTCGATCTACATGATGTCGCATTCCGGCGCGCGTGGCTCGCCCCAGCAGATGAAGCAGCTTGCGGGAATGCGCGGGCTGATGGCCAAGCCGTCTGGCGAAATCATCGAAACGCCGATCATCTCGAACTTCAAGGAAGGCCTGTCGGTGATGGAGTACTTCAACTCCACCCACGGCGCTCGTAAGGGCCTCGCCGATACTGCGCTGAAAACCGCCAACTCGGGCTACCTGACCCGCCGTCTGGTCGACGTCGCACAGGACAGCATCGTCAACGAATTGGACTGCGGGACTGATAAGGGCATTAACATGATCGCCGCCATTGAGAGTGGTGAGGTGATTGTCTCGCTGGGCGACAGGGTGCTGGGCCGCACGCCGGCGGACGATGTCATCTCGCCCGCCACTGGCGAGGTGATCGCTCCCGCCGGGGAATTGATCGAGGAGCGCCATGCGCAGGCGATCGAGGAGGCGGGCGTGCAGCAGGTGCGCATCCGCTCCGCGCTCACCTGCGAGACCCGCAACGGCGTTTGCGCCAAGTGTTACGGGCGTGATCTGGCGCGCGGCACCCCGGTCAATCTCGGCGAGGCGGTTGGCGTGATCGCAGCGCAGTCGATCGGTGAGCCGGGCACCCAGCTCACCATGCGCACGTTCCACATCGGCGGCACGGCGCAAGTGGTCGACTCCTCGTTTCTGGAGTCAAACTTCGCCGGTACCGTCGAGATCAAGAACAAGCAGGTTTCCAAGGACAGCCAGGGACGCATGGTGGCCATGGGACGAAACATGTCGGTGCTGGTGCTGGACGATGAGGGCAAGGAGCAGGCCTCCTACAAGATCGTCCAAGGCGCGCACCTGAAGGTCAGCGACGGCGACAAGATCAAGCGCGGCCAGCGCCTCGCCGAATGGGACCCATACACACGCCCGATCCTGACTGAGGCGAGCGGCACGGTCGAGTACGAAGACCTTGTCGAAAATGTCTCGGTCAGCGAGCAGACCGAAGAGACGACGGGCATCACCCAGCGCGTTATCGTCGACTGGCGCTCCAACCCCCGTGGCGCAGACCTACGTCCTGCGCTTGTGGTCAAGAACGCCAAGGGCAACGCCGTCAAGCTGAAGCGCGGTGGCGAGGCGCGTTACCAGATCCCGGTCGGCTCGGTGCTTTCGGTCGAACCGGGGCAGGACGTCAAGGCGGGCGACGTGCTCGCGCGCATCCCGCTGGAAAGCGCCAAGACCCGCGACATTACCGGTGGTCTGCCGCGCGTGGCGGAGCTGTTCGAGGCCCGAAGGCCGAAGGATCACGCGATTATCGCCGAGATTTCCGGCACCGTGGAGTTTGGCAGGGACTACAAGAACAAGCGCAGTATCCTGATCCGGCCTGATGACGAGGACGCCGAGCCGGTCGAATACCTGATCCCGAAGGGCAAGCACCTCTCGGTTCAGGAGGGCGACCGGATCGAGAAGGGCGAGTTCATCATGGAGGGCTTGCCCGCGCCTCACGATATCCTTGCGATCAAGGGGGTCGAGGAGTTGGCGACCTATCTCGTCAACGAGATCCAGGACGTCTACCGCCTGCAGGGCGTGACCATCAATGACAAGCACATCGAGGTCATCGTCCGGCAGATGCTGCAGAAGGTGGAGATCACCGATGCGGGCGAAACCGGCGTATTGAAGGGCGAGCAGATCGACCGGCTGGAGTTCGATGAGTTGAACCAGCGTGCCAAGGCTGCCGGGAAACGTCCCGCGGAGGGCGATCCGGTCCTGCTCGGCATCACCAAGGCCAGTCTCCAGACCCGCAGCTTCATCTCGGCGGCTTCGTTCCAGGAGACGACGCGCGTGCTGACGGATGCCGCGGTGAACGGCAAGACCGATAACCTGGAAGGCCTGAAGGAGAACGTGATCGTGGGCCGGCTTATCCCGGCGGGTACCGGGGGCATGCTCAACCGCCTGCGGGCTATTGCCGCAAAGCGCGACGACATGATCCAGAAGGAGCGTGCGCGTCTCGCCGAGCGTCTGGAGCAGGACAACACGCCGGATGGCTCCGACGGAGGCTCCAGCGAGACCGTCGAGGCGGCGGAGTAGGCGAAGCGATTGGGCCGCCCGGCTTTGTGGTGCGAAACCTCACGGCCGGGCGGTTTGCCCGCAAGAAACGGGCTGCACGCCTTGGTGGCGCCCATTAGGCTGCCTTTCAGGATATGATCTTGGAAGGTGAGACCATGGATGCGGTCAGACGAACTGGCGAAACGGAGGAGCGCTGGGCGGCAGTGCTTCGGCGCGATGCCGCTTATGACGGCGCGTTCGTGTTCGCGGTGAGCTCAACCGGCATCTATTGCCGCCCGAGTTGCCCGGCGCGCCGTCCGAAACGCGAGAACGTGGTTTTCTTCGGTTCGCCCGGTGAGGCGGAAGCGGCGGGCTATCGGGCCTGCCTGCGATGTGCGCCAGCGGCGCAAGCTCTGCACGACCGGCGCAGCGAGGGCATTGCGCATGCTTGTGCGCTCATCCACGCGGCCGAAATGCCACCAAGCCTCGATGCCCTTGCCGAGGCAGCGGGCATGAGCCGGTTCCACTTCCATCGCCAGTTCAAACGCGAAGTCGGGCTGACGCCGAAACAATATATCGCGGCGAGGCGTGCGCAGGCCGTGCGTGCGGCTTTGCCCGGTTCGGCGAGCGTAACGGCCGCCATCCACGATGCCGGTTATCCGAGCGCGGCGCGGTTCTACGAACGAGCCGGTGCGGCGCTCGGAATGCAGCCGAACGCCTACCGCGCGGGCGGCGCGGGACAGACCATCCGCTATGGCTTCGGCGACAGCATGCTGGGACGGGTGCTCGTGGCGGCGACGCAGCGCGGCTTGTGCGCAATTTTTCTAGGCGACCGGGAAGATGATCTGTGTGAGGCATTGCGCGAGCGTTTCCCAAAGGCGCGCTTGCTACCGGCCACGGCGAATATGGCGCAGCGCATTGCCGCCGTGCTCGCGCATATCGAAGGCCAAGGGCGCATGGACAGCCTGCCGCTCGATGTTCAGGGCACGGCATTCCAGCACAGGGTCTGGTCGGCGCTAAGCCAAATTCCTTGGGGTGAGACGCGGACTTATGGCGAGATTGCGCAAGCCATCGATGCGCCCGTTGCCACGCGCGCGGTCGCGAATGCCTGCGGCGCCAATCCGCTCGCTGTCGTCATCCCATGCCATCGCGTGCTGCGTGCGGACGGGTGCTTGGGCGGCTACCGCTGGGGCGTAGGGCGCAAGAGGGCGCTGCTCGAGCATGAACGCCAGAAGGATTAACCCCGCCGCTCCACCATCATCTTTTTTGTCTCGGCGATGGCCTTGGCGGGATTCAGCCCCTTTGGACACGCCTGCGCGCAGTTCATGATGGTGTGGCAACGATAAAGCCGGAACGGGTCTTCGAGTTGGTCGAGCCGCTCGCCGGTCGACTCGTCGCGGCTGTCCGAGAGCCAGCGATAGGCTTGTAGCAGGATGGCCGGGCCGAGATATTTATCGGAATTCCACCAATAACTCGGGCATGACGTCGAGCAGCACGCGCACATGATGCACTCGTAGAGCCCGTCGAGCTGCTCGCGGTCTTCCCGGCTCTGACGCCATTCCTTTTCCGGCGTGGTCGACGTGGTTTCGAGCCAGGGTTGGATCATGCGGTGCTGCGCATAGAAATGCGTCAGGTCCGGCACGAGGTCCTTGACCACGCTCATATGCGGCAGTGGATAAATGGCGACCTTATTGGTGTCCGCGCTGGCCTTGGTGCAGGCGAGCGTGTTGGTGCCATTGATGTTCATCGCGCAGGAGCCGCAGATGCCTTCGCGGCAGGAGCGGCGGAAGGTGAGCGTCGGATCGATTTCGTTCTTGATCTTGATGAGCGCATCCAGAACCATCGGCCCGCAGTCGCTCATGTCCACATGGTAGGTATCGACGCGCGGGTTGTGCCCGTCGTCCGGGTTCCAGCGATAAACCTTGAACGCCTTGAAATCCTTCTTGCGTTTCTTGTCCGGCGCGTTCCAGACTTTTCCCTCGGAAATTGTCGAGTTCTTGGGCAGCGTCAGTTGAACCATCTTGTCTTCCTTCTGCGAGGCTGAGGCGACTTTCAGGCAGGCACGCCTCAGTAAACCCGCGCTTTCGGCTCGATATAGGTGATGTCGTTGGTCAGCGTGAAGCTGTGCACCGGACGGAAGTCGAGGCGCACTTGCCGCGCGTCTGCATCGGCCCAGCTCAGCGTGTGCTTCATCCAGTTCTCGTCGTCGCGCTCGGGGAAGTCCTCGCGCGCATGCGCGCCGCGGCTTTCGGTGCGGTTGACCGCGCCGTGGATCGTCACCGCCGATTGCGCGATCAGGTTGTCGAACTCGAGGGTCTCGACGAGGTCGGTGTTCCAGATCAGCGAGCGGTCGGTTACCTTGATATCCTCGATGCCGGCCCAGACCGTTGCCACCTTCTCGACGCCTTCACCGAGGATGTCGGCGGTGCGGAACACCGCGCAGTGCTCCTGCATGGACTGCTGCATTTCAAGGCGCAGTTGCGCGGTCGGCGTGCCGCCATCCGCGTAGCGGAAACGGTCGAGCCGGGCGATGGCCTTCTCGCCGGCGTCGCTGGGCAACTCACGGTGCGGAGAGTTCGGCTCGATTGTGTCGGCGCAGTGGTTAGCCGCCGCGCGCCCGAATACCACGAGGTCGATCAGCGAATTGGAGCCGAGCCGGTTCGCGCCGTGCACCGACGCGCAGGACGCCTCGCCGATCGCCATCAGGCCCGGCACGGGCGCATCAGCGTTGCCGCCACGCGGGCTCAGCACCTCGCCGTGAAAATTCGTCGGAATGCCGCCCATGTTATAATGAACGGTCGGCAGCACCGGGATCGGCTCGCGCGTCAGATCGACATTCGAAAACACCCTGGCCGATTCGGTGATGCCCGGAAGCCGCTCGGCGAGCACGTCGGGGTCCAGATGTTCAAGATGCAGATGGATATGGTCCTTGTTCGGCCCGACCCCGCGGCCTTCCTTGATCTCGATGGTCATTGCGCGAGAGACGACGTCGCGCGAGGCGAGATCCTTCGCGCTCGGCGCATAGCGCTCCATGAAGCGCTCGCCCTCGGAATTCGTCAGGTAGCCGCCTTCACCGCGCGCGCCCTCGGTGATCAGCACGCCGGCGCCGTAGACGCCTGTCGGATGGAACTGCACAAATTCCATGTCCTGCAGCGGCAGTCCCGCACGTAGCACCATTGCGTTGCCGTCGCCCGTGCAGGTGTGCGCGCTGGTACAGGAGAAATAGGCGCGGCCATAGCCGCCGGTCGCGAGGATCGTCTTGTGCGCGCGGATGCGGTGAATCGTTCCATCGTCGAGGCACAGCGCCACGACGCCGCGGCAGACCCCGTCCTCATCCATGATCAGGTCGAGCGCGAAATACTCGATGAAGAACTCGGCGGAATGGCGCAGGCTCTGGCCGTAAAGCGTGTGAAGCATGGCGTGGCCGGTGCGATCAGCCGCGGCGCAGGTGCGCTGCGCGGCCGGACCTTCGCCGAACTGCGTTGTCATGCCGCCGAAGGGGCGCTGATAGATCTTGCCTTCTTCCGTCCGCGAGAACGGCATGCCGTAATGCTCAAGCTCGTAAACGGCAGCGGGCGCGTTGCGGCACAGATACTCGATCGCGTCCTGATCGCCGAGCCAATCCGACCCCTTCACGGTGTCATACATGTGCCAGCGCCAGTCATCCGGCCCCATGTTCCCGAGCGACGCCGCGATGCCGCCTTGCGCGGCCACGGTGTGCGAGCGCGTCGGGAACACCTTGGTAACGCAGGCTGTCTTCAGGCCAGCTTCTGCGCAGCCGAGCGTGGCGCGCAAGCCCGCACCGCCAGCGCCGACGACGACGACATCATAACTGTGGTCGGTAAAGGGGTAGGCACGGCCGTTGACCCCCGGAGCGGAGTGAGCCGCGCCGTTGCCGTTCATCCGCGTGTTCATATTTTCAGGCTCCCAGGCTGAGCTTCAGCACCGCGAGGGCCAAAGCCAGTGCAACGAAAAGCGAGAACAGGGCGTTTATGCCGAGCGCGGCGATCCGCTTGCCCGACGCGTGCACGTAGTCCTCGATGATGGTCTGCATACCGAGATACATGTGGTAGCTCGCCGAGATGATCAGAAGCAGCATCAGCGCCGCGGTGAGCGGCGAGGCGAAATAAGCCTTGACCTCAGCATGGCTTGCGCCGGCGAGCGCGAAAACAGTGACAACGAAGAAGATCAGCGCGATCAAATTCGCCGCGCCGGTCAGCCGCTGCCACCAGAAATGGCCGGTGCCGTCATGGGCGGAGCCGAGGCCGCGGGCGCGGGCAAGCGGCGTGCGTAGCGACATCTAGAGCACTCCCATATTGGCGAACATCGCAATCCAGAATAGCGCGGTGAGCGTCACCGAGCCTAGCAGCGTCACCCAGGACAGGCGCAGCACCGTGGGGATTTCGAAGCCGCGCCCGGTATCCCACAGAAAATGGCGCAAGCCCCCGAGCGCGTGGTGGAACACCGCCCAACTCAGCCCAATCAAGATCAGATAGCCGATGGGCGAGCCGATCAGGTTCATGGTGAAGGCGTAGTAGTCCGGTCCGCTAGCCGCAGCGATCAGCCACCACGCCAGCACAAGCATTCCCAGATACAGGGCGGTGCCGGTGAGGCGATGGAATATCGACATCACCATCGAGATCGCCGGCCGGTAAATCTGAAGGTGTGGAGAGAGAGGGCGTTTGCTCGCGTGATGCGACATGGAAACGACTCCGGTCCGAGGGCGGTGGCACACTTTTACCGCAATGCAATAATCAAATGCAATTCAAGCACTATCAGGAGGCTTGCAAGCTAACATGATTATTGAAGATTTACGCCTCTGAAGCCCCTTGCGGATTGCGGGTTGCGACGATGTGACTGACGGCTTCCGCCGGGCGGAGCACAACGGGAGATGGTTCGAGATGAAGAGACAGCTGGGAATGTGTTGGCCCCTTCTTGTGCCGGCTTTTGCCTTAATGTTCGGGCTGTTGGTCGCCGTCGAGGTGCGCGCCAAGGATCTGTTCGGCGAAGTCGTCGTTGACGGTGTTCCTCGGACCTACACGGTGTTCGTGCCCGAGCGTGTGCAGAAGCGGCGCGATCCTGCGCCAGCGGTCATCCTGCTGCATGGCGGCCTTCAGGATGGCGAGCGTATCCGCGAAATCATGGCCCTTGACCCGGTTGCCGAACGCGAAGGCTTCATCTCGGTCTATCCGGAGGCCCTGCGGGGGGGATGGCGCAACCTGCGCAAGGCGAGATTCGGTGATGCCGCGGATGTTGAGTTCCTCACGCGCCTTAAGAGGAGTCTGGTGCGCCGGGGTCTGGCCGATCCCGACCGGGTGTTCGTCGCGGGCGTTTCCAATGGCGGCATGATGGTGCAGCGGCTCGCTTGCGAGGTGCCGGGCACCTTTGCCGGTTTCGCATCGATTATAGCGAACATGCCGGATTTGCTGATCGAACGATGCGCGCCTGACCGGCCTGCGCCGATGATGATCATAAATGGCACCAAAGACCGAATTGTACCCCATGACGGCGGGCCACTGGTCTTTCGTGGGCGCAGGGGTTTCGTCGTGTCGACCTATGAGACTATCGAGTTCTGGCGGGCGCATAACCGCTGCAAGGGCCGGCCCGGTCGCCGCGAGATGCCCGACCGCGACCCCGACGACGGGTCTCGCGTGACGATGTTCTATAGTACCGACTGCTATGCAGGGGCGGCTGTGATCCTCTTGCGCGTGGAGGGGGGCGGACACCGGGTGCCCGGCTCGCCCTTCGACCGGTTTCCAAGGATCGCGGATCGTGCCTTCGGCCTGCAGAACAACGATATCTCGACCGCCGAGGTCATCACGCGTTTCTTCGCCGGTCTTGGCCGCACGAGTTGATCGGAGTTGGGCGGCGCTACGCCTCCGGCGAGGCAATGCCTGATTTCAGGCGCTCAAGTGTCGTGATCAGTTCGGGCAAAAACGCTGCGCCACAATCTCGCTCGAGTTGTGCATCCAGTTCCGCAAGCGTTAGCCGGGCATCCGCCATCAGACGCTCACCCTCGGGCGTGAAGCGGATTACCTTGCGGTTGCGCCGCTGCGGATCGGGGGCCTGTTTGAGCCAGCCGGCCCGCTCCATTTCCGCCACGGTCTTTGCCACCATTTGACGGGACACGCCGAGCCTTTCGGCGATCCCGGCGGCGTGGTTGATGCCGCAGTCTAACTGACCGAGGAAGCCCAGCGCCGACGCGGTTACGCGGGCGTGGCCGCGTGCAGCGAGATCCATTGCCAGCCGCGCCAGCAATTTCTCGTTCACCTCACTCAGGAGGAAGACCAGTGTGAGGCTGCGGCTTTCCACCATCGGCAGAGCGGACTGGGGAGAAGTTGTCAACTCAGTTGACATAATATCGCGCCTATCGTTATGTTGTCATCCAGGTTGACAAGGAGGATGACTGATGAACCCGCTCAAGACAATTTTGCGCCTCAATGCTGCAAGCTGCATCGGTTTCGGGGTGTTGTTCGTTGCCGCGCCGGCGGCGGTCGCCGCATTTCTCGGTGTGCCGCCTGCGCCGGATATGGCGATATGGGGACTGGGCGCGCTGCTCATCTTAAATGGCATCCATCTTCTGCACACAAGCCTGCGCGCAATTCCACCGAAGACCCTCGTGTTCTATTTCTCCGCGGGAGACTTCCTCTGGGTCGCGTGTACCGCGGTCCTCGTGGCTGCCGGGGTCTGGATCACGACGCCCGCGGGCATCGCGGCTGCGGCTGCCGTTGCCGCGGCTGTCGGCGGCATGGGTCTCGCGCAGGTCATGACGCTGCCCGGCGCGGCGCCTCAGCGCGGCAGTACGACCCAGTAATCGAGTTCCAGAACCACGCTGGGGTCGTAGGTCGCCTCGCCGCTCTTGTACGGGAAATCGAGACAAGAGCGGTTCTTAGTTGCCACGGTCCGCAGGCGCAGCGCGCCAATGTCAGCCCGCTCCGGTATTTCCTCGCGGGCCAGGACTTCGGACCAAGCGAAGATCGTGTCGCCCGCGAACACAGGCCCGACATGGCGTCCGGCGTTGATTGCCGTGATGTGGAAAGCGTTCGCCAGCCCGTTGAAACTCAGCGCGCGGGCCAGCGAAATCACATGCCCGCCATAGACCAGCCTGCGTCCGAAGCGGCCATCCTTTTCGGCATGCTGGTTGAAATGCACCCGCGCGGTGTTCTGATAGAGCCGGGTCGCCGTCTGGTGCTCGGCCTCTTCAATGGTCATGCCGTCGAAGTGGTCGATCCGCTCGCCCTGTTCATAGTCGCCCCAGCGATGTGGAGCACCGGCCAATGCGTTGTCGTAGCCCTGCAGGTCAAGCGCTGGCACCGCCTGTGCGAGTGCATCGGGCGCGACCTGCTCGTCCAAATCGGGCACGATCCTCTCAGGAGCGGGGCTTTCCGGGTCGCGTTTGTTCACCATCACCCAGCGGACATATTCCAGCACCACACCGCCATATTGGTTGCGCCCGGTAGAGCGGACGTAGACGACGCCGGTACGCCCGCTGGAGTTCTCTTTCAGACCGATGATCTCGGATGTCGTGCTCAGCGTGTCGCCGGGATAGACCGGTTTCAGGAAGCGGCAATCGGCGTAACCGAGGTTCGCCGCGGCGTTCAGCGAGATGTCCGGAACGGTCTTGCCGAATACGGTGTGAAACACGAGCAGGTCGTCGAGCGGCGCGGCCTGATAGCCGATATTCTCGGCGAAACTATCTGAGGACTGTACGGCGAAGCGCGGGCCGCAAAGGGCGGTGTAGAGCGCGGCATCGCCATGAGTGAGCGTGCGGGGCGTGGCGTGACCGATGGTCTGGCCGACCGTGAAGTCCTCGAAGAAGTTTCCGGAGGCGGTCTTCTCGCTCATTCGGGGTCTCCTTCTGCGCGGGCTGCGGCTGCGGGGGCGCGCGGCGCACGCATTGGCATCGCGTGCCTTTCGCATTATGGATAGTCGCGAAACTTGTGCCACTTAGTCAACGGGGATGACAATGCATCTGGGTATTCTGACCGGCGGCGGCGATGTGCCGGGGCTGAACGCGGCGATCAAGGCGGTGACGGAGAATGCGTTAGCGCGCGGCTGGCGGGTCACGGGCCTGCGCCGGGGCTGGGCTGGCCCGCTTAATATCGACCCGGATGATCCGCGCACGCTTGATGAGTGGACGCTGGCGCTGACGCCTGATGTGGTGCGCGCGGTGGACCGCACCGGCGGCACCTTCCTGCATACCTCGCGGACGAAGCCGTCATCGACGGCGGTGAAGGATTTGCCGGAGCATCTGCGCGCGCGCCATGCGGGCGAGGCGGACGACGCCAAGGTGGACTGCACGGACCACGTGCTGCGCGTGCTGGAACACCTAAAGATCGACGTGCTGGTAGCAATCGGTGGCGACGACACACTGTCTTATGCTGCGCGGTTGCACGCGGAAGGCGCGCCGACGATGTGCATACCGAAAACAATGGACAATGATGTCTTCGGCACCGACTACTGCATCGGCTTTTCCACCTGTGTTAATCGCGGCGTCGAACTCATCACGCGCTTGCGCACGCCTGCGGGCAGCCATGAGCGCGTGATGGTGGTAGAGATGTTCGGGCGCTATTCCGGCGAATCCGCCCTCATCACGGGCTATCTCGCGGGTGTGGACCGCATCCTGATCGCGGAGGTGCCGTTCGACGGCGACAAGGTCGCGCGGCTGCTGGCGGAGGATCGCGCGCGCAACGACTCGCACTATTCCGTGGTGGTCGTCTCCGAAGGCGCGCATTTCGCTGGCGGCAGTATCGTCGAGAGCGGCCCGGCGGACGCGTATGGCCACCGCAAGCTGGGGGGCATCGGCCAGGATGTTGGCGAAGTGATCAAACGCCACGGGATCAACGTGATGAACCAGAACCTCGCCTATCTGCTGCGCGCCGGCGCGCCGGATGCAATGGATTTGATGGTGGGCAAGAACTTCGGGACGATGACCGTGCAGCTTCTGGATGAAGGCAAGCGCGGCCTGATGATGGCGATCGAGGACGGCCGCTACTGCACACAGCCCGCCGACATCAGTACGAAAGGCCGCAGGCTCGTCGATGTGGACATGTTCTATGATCCCAAAGGCTACCGCGCGCGCATCAAGCGCGTGGAAGGTCTGCCGATGTTCCTGAAATAGCGAGCAGGAGCGCATCATGCGCATCGCCACACTGATCGCCAGCGCCACTGAGATCGTCTGCGCACTGGGCTGCCGCGAGCAGCTTGTCGGGCGCTCGCATGAATGCGATTTCCCCGCCGATGTCGCGGCTCTGCCCGCGCTGACCGAGCCGAAGTTCCGTCTGGACGGCACCAGCTACGAGATCGACGAGCGCGTGAAGGCCTTGGTACAAGAGGGTGCCTCGGTCTATCGCGTGTTTGCTGACAAGCTGGCGGAACTCGAGGTCGATCTGATTGTTACCCAGGACCAATGCGAGGTCTGCGCGGCCTCGCTTTCCGATGTCGAGGCGGCGCTGTGCGACTGGACCGGGCGGCCGATGCGCATTGTCTCGCTGAAGCCAGATTCATTGGCCGATATCTGGGGCGACATCCGCAAGGTGGCCGGGGCGGTGGAGGTGCCGGATCGCGGCGAGGCGCTAGTCTCGGATTTACGCGCTCGCATGCGTCAGGTGAGCGAGGAGGCGGCGAAACAGCCCGCCCGACCGCGCGTTGCCTGCATCGAATGGGTCGACCCGCTGATGGCAGCGGGCAACTGGGTTCCCGAACTCGTCGAGATGGCAGGGGGCGAAAATCTTTTCGGTGAGGCGGGCAAGCACGCGCCCTGGCTGACCTGGGAAGAACTGGCCGCCGCCGACCCCGATGTGATCGTCGCGCTGCCTTGTGGCTATGACATTGCGCGCGCTTCGCAGGACATGCCGATCCTTGAGGCCAAGCCCGGCTGGACGGATTTGCGCGCAGTTCGCGATGGGCGCGTGGCGGTGGCTGACGGCAACCAGTATTTCAATCGGCCAGGCCCACGCGTTGTCGAGAGTCTGGAGATCATGGCCGAGATCTGCCATCCCGGCGCGCTCGACTTCGGCCACGCGGGCACGGGGTGGGTCTGCTATCAGGGGGCGTCATGAGTGCCCCAGAGATGCGGCAACTTGCTTTTGAGACGGTCGGCACCGCGGTCTTGAGCGCGGGCGTGATTGGCGCGGGGCTGCTGGCCGAGCGCATTCCCGGACAACTGCCAATAAGTGCGGAGTGGCTCGTCGCGCTGACGGCTGCGGTGCTTCTGGCGCTGCTGATGCTCACCGGCGCGCGGCTTAACCCGGCGCTCACGCTTTCGGATGCGCTTCAGCATCGGCTTTCACCGGAGGCCGCGGTTTGGCGCGCGGGCGCTCAGGTGGTTGGCGCGATCCTTGGCGTCATGGCCGCCCATGCGGTTTTCGACATGGGGGCGATCCAGCATGGTGGTCGCTCGCTTAACGGCATGGGCGTCTGGGCGGGCGAGGTGGCGGCGACCTTCGTGTTCGTCCTCGCCGTCGGTGTTGCCGCATCGCGCCCCCGCGCGCTGGTTGCCGCATTCGCTGGGGTGACGCTGGCTGTCGTCTATCTCGCCTCCCCCGCCATGTCGCTGGCCAATCCGGCAATTCTGGTCGGGCGCACGCTCACCGACAGCTATCTCGGCGTGCGCGCGGAGGATGTCGCGATCCTGCTGGCCGGGCAGATCACTGGCGCGGTATTGGCGGGCGTCGTTGCCGCAGCATTGCTTCGGGCGTGGTCGCCGAAACGGGCAGCGGACTAACCGGAGGCGCGGCCGTTCGCTGCGGGCGGCTCCGCCTCCTCGAAATCCAGCGCGTCGATGCGCTG
>CAZYYQ010000018.1:0-20690 GCA_964651275.1 uncultured Hyphomicrobiaceae bacterium
ATGACGCCAAGTCCGATCCAGGCCACCTTGCTCATTGCATTTCTCCTCGTGTTCTTTCTGCGATGCCGGTGCATCGCCGGTTCTTGCGGCTACCCCGGTTCTAACCGATTGCGGCGGCGCATGAAAGTGCGCGGCCCTGCTCGGCCATCGGGCCTTGAGTTGGCGCGAATCAGCACCAAGAGGCAGTTTCTCCATCGGCACATGTCAATAATAAACCAATCGCATACCTTAATGTCTCCACAGTCTGAGGCATGATCAGCACATCGTCGCCCTGTGAGTGTTGCGTAACGGTGCCGAGGTTAATGAAAAATTTACCAAATGACGCTTTTCTGGGTGAGAGGGCTGGGGCAGCCCGCTCGCTCGCGTTGCGTTCGTTCGACGCCGAGACCGGGCCATTCGGCTCCAGACCATGCGTGGTGCATCTGGGTTCGTCTGGCGTGGGGCGCAAACGAGTTATGAGTCGGGTACTGTTCCTGTTGGCCGCGATTCCGCTTGTTGCGGCGGGCTATTTCATGCGCGACAGCGACTTGATAGCGCGCGCACATCTGTACACCGAAGCATTCCTGGTTGGTTCCGGCGGCACGGATGTCGCGCGGCCTGCGCCGCCCCCTGCCGATGCGTCTGGCAGCCCACTCACAACCGCTGCGCACAAGCTTTTCCACTCCAGTGGCAAACAGCCGAGGGCCGACCGGATCGGCGAGATTGCACGCACGCAGACAGTCCGGAAACGGCCTCATGTGATGGTCGCGGCGATCACTCCTTATTCCGATAGCGCCCGACTGCCCGAAAGTCCGGCCAATACGGCTCGGGTGAATCGGATCATCAAACAGGCGCGGCTGGATATCCCGGAAGCCACCCAGACCCTCCTGTCCCAGATCGCCGGCGACCCTGCAACCGGCGTCGATTTTGCAGCCGTCGATGCTCCGTTCGCCGGGATAGAGCGCGCCAGCGCCGCCATCCTGATGATGGCGCCATCCTCCAACCCCACTTATGTCGACGGCTACACGGTCGACGAAAAGGACGCGATTGCCTGGCCGGGACGGCTCCATCTCGCAAGCCTGAAGCCGGAGGACAGCGAGAGCCTTTTCGGCGGGTTCACCGAGGCGGAGTTCCGCTCGCGCGAGTTGCGCTGCATGGCGCAGGCCATCTATTTCGAGGCTCGCAGCGAGAGTCGCCGGGGCCAGATCGCCGTGGCGCAGGTCGTCATGAACCGGGTCCGCGCCAGCGCCTACCCCGACACCATCTGCGGCGTGATCTTCCAGGGCCAATGGCGGCGCAATTCCTGCCAATTCTCCTTCGCTTGCGATGGCAAGTCAGAGCGGGCCGACGACAAGGCTTCATGGGAGGCCTCGACGAAGCTTGCGCGTGAGGTGATGCGCGGTGAGCATTGGCTCAAGGATCTCGGCTACGCAACGCATTACCACGCGACTTACGTCAACCCGCGTTGGGCCAGGCACTTCAACAAGATCGTCCGGATCGGGCGGCACATCTTTTACAAGGCGCCGAAAATCCAGGTTCGCGTCGCAGATAACTTCAACCTCGACTGAAGATCTCGAGGCCTGCCTGTTTCACATCGGGCAGACGCCGTGGCTCCAGGAGGAGGCGCAGAAGGCGAGCTTCACCAGGAAGTCGCCGAGGGACAAACCGGCGGCGTCGATCAGCGCGACGAGACCGGCGAACAGGCCTAGCGCAAGGACCGCCGCCGGCAAATACCATAGCCTGGACAGCCGCAATACCTGCGCGGCCTTCTGCCGTGCGGATGGGCGTAGATTATCCGGTGCCTCTTCTGTTTCCACTGGCGCTTGGTCGAGCACTGCTGCTTCCTGAAACCCGCCTTGCTCGTAATAATCCGGCTGATCCTGCGTGTAGGCCACATCCCCGGTTGACCAGGCGTGGCTTGGATTATCGCTCCAGTCGCGCAGGCCGGCTGCCGCTTCGGCCGCGCCGGGTGTCCACGCCGCAGCAATCCCGGCCATTCCGCGCGTGAGGTGAATAAAGGTTGGCAGTAGCGTTGTGATCAGCATGCCGATCACGAACAGACCCTCGCTGAACGGCGCCACATTGGCTCGAAGCACCACGTCCTGCCAGTCGAAGGGAGGGCGCCCCGTAACCGACAGCACGGCATTGATCACTTCGATGCCGTTTGGGAGTAGCACCACAAGGCCGAGGAACAGAACGATCGCCGCGGCGAGGTCGGCGGTGAGTTCGAGAATAAGGAGCCCCGCCCCGCTCAGCGATGAGGGAACCCGCGCCACGCGCTGCAGGAAGAATCGCGTCACGATCCACGAGACCCAGTCGAGCAGCGCATTGAGCATCGGCAGCAGCACGAAAAACAGCAGCAGCAGGAAGGCGAACTTGCCGGAAAAGGCGAGTGCCGCCACCGTCATAACAAGCAACAGCACCATGGCCGCTACGGTTCCCGCCGTGGCGAGTACGCCAGCCAAGGTAAAAGCGAGCGCAAAGGCGGCGATGATCGCCAGCACAATGGTGCCCGCTTCAGCGAAAGCGCCCGCAACAGTCGATGCGATCACGAAGGCGATGGCGAAAGCGAGGATGACGGCCGTCGCCCCGAGCACGACGCGAGCAATCAGCCGGATCACGCCGGAATCGCCGCCGACGAAGCGCCAGAAGTTGGTGCCGGCGCGATAAAGCGCACGGAAGGCGCGCCGCGCCAGATAGCTTGCCAACAGCGTCACCGCGATGAAGATGCCGACCTCGTGCGGCGCGATCTCACCACGCGCCGCGCCCGCTACAATCAGTGTCACGACGAACAGAACGGCCGGGTAGACGAAGGCGATTGCGATGCAGCGCTCCATGGCCTGACCACTGGTCGAGGGCCCGAACCAGTCATCAAGCCACTGATTCATATCACGGATTGCGAGCTGGTAACGGCCGAACGGTCCGGCGCCGCCGAGCCGGTCGCGCAGCCCGACGCGGGCTTGCGGGTCGGCGAGACGCTCATCCAGCGAGCGGCCGGGAAACGGCAACAGCCATAGCAGAATCCAGATGAGCATGATCAGGAGAGCCACGGCGGCGCCGGTCATGCCCCAACCTTGCCAGGCGATGAAACTCTCCGCCGCCGCGTCGGTCCCCATACTCAACTACCCCCGGCACTCCGGACCGATGTCTGGCCCGATCCCTCTTACACACCGCTTGCCGGCGCTGCACGCCTACTGCTCTCCGGCTTGGCCTGCACGCAGGCGTTGCACGCTCGCGGTCATGACCGTTGGGTCTTCAATACGGCACGGGCTACCAGCACCGCAAGCCTTCACATTGCGGATAGCGACCGTCGCAAGCGGTTTGCGCGTGCGATCGGGCTGCCGGGATTGCTCTGGGCCTGACGCGAACGCGGCGCTAATACGACATCACCGGATCGAGTTCCTTGGCCTGCTTGACCCAGCGTTCCACCTGCTGCGGGCTCGGGAGCTGGCGGACGAGCTTCTTCTTCTCGTTGGCCTCGACCATGGCCTTGTGGAGGTTGACCGGCTTGCGATTGCGCAACTCCTTCACGGTGTCGACGCCTGCAGCCTCCAGCAGCTCGGAATATTCCTCGCCGACGCCCTTTATGCGCATCAGGTCGCACATGTTGGCCCATTTGAGGATCTGCTCCTCCTTGAGGCCCGTCTGCTTGGCGACGTCCTTGCGCCCCTTCCGCGTAGCCCCACGCTCCAGCAAATGATGGGTCCGTGTAATTCCGTTCTTGCGCAAGGTTTCGGCGTACTTCGCCCCCACGCCCTCAATCTTGTCGATAGCATAGCTCATTGACGGGTCTCCTTCGCTCCCCACAGGCAGCCTTGTTCCGCGACGCAGCGCCTCACGGGCGCACAACAAGATGTTACCGCCAGACGTTCGGGACACAAGCATCCAGTTGCCCGCACGCCCCGGATGCGCATGGCTTTTTCGGGTTTTTTTGTGGACAATGCGGGTGCTTTCGGCTGCTGTGGCGCAAACATCCTGCGCTCCGGGGTAAAGAACCCGCGCACGGATCAGAATTCGAGGGTGCGCGAATCACAGAAGGGGAGAGCATGACGGGCGAAGGCGAGAGTGTGTTTATCGGCAAGAGCACGAAGCCGGAACAATTGCTGCTGGGTCTCGCGAACCGGCACGGCCTTATCACCGGCGCGACCGGGACCGGCAAGACGGTGACCTTGCAAATTCTCTCCGAGGGTTTTTCCGCGCACGGTGTCCCGGTGTTCTGCGCCGATGTCAAGGGCGATGTGGCCGGGCTGGCGATGGCTGGCGAGTCGAAGCCGTTCCTCGAAGAACGCGCGAAAAAGATCGACTTCAGCGATTACACCTACGAAGCCTTCCCGACCGTGTTCTGGGACCTGTTCGGCGAGCAGGGCCACCCGATCCGCACCACCGTGCAGGAGATGGGACCGCTCTTGCTCGCGCGCCTGCTGAACCTGAACGATACGCAGGAAGGCGTGCTCAACATCGCCTTTCGCCTCGCGCGCGACGAGGAGACCCCGATCCTCGACCTGAAAGACCTGCGCGCGATGATGGTCAGCGTGTCGGAGCGTGCGAGCGAGCTGTCGGCGGAATACGGCAATGTCTCCACCGCGTCGGTCGGCGCGATCCAGCGCCGTCTGCTGGTGCTGGAGGAACAGTCGGCGGAGCATTTCTTCGGCGAGCCGGCGCTTGATGTGCGCGACTTCATGCGCACCACATCAGACGGGCGCGGCATCATCAACGTCCTCGCCGCCGACAAGCTCATGGCCAATCCGAGCCTCTACGCCACGTTCCTTCTGTGGCTGCTGGCCGAGTTGTTTGAGGAACTGCCAGAAGTGGGCGACCCCGACAAGCCAAAGCTGGTGTTCTTCTTCGACGAGGCGCATCTGCTGTTTGAGGATGCTCCCAAGGCGCTGATGGACAAAGTTGAACAGGTCGTGCGGCTCGTGCGCTCCAAAGGCGTCGGCGTTTATTTTGTTACGCAGAACCCGCTCGATGTGCCGGATACCGTTTCGAGCCAGCTCGGCAACCGCGTCCAGCACGCTCTGCGCGCGTACACCCCGCGCGAGCAGCGCGCCGTCAAGGCCGCCGCGACAACCTTCCGCCCGAACCCCGACATCGACACCGAGCGCGCGATCATGGATCTCGGTGTCGGCGAGGCGCTGGTCTCTACGCTGGAGAAGAAGGGCCGCCCGTCGATGGTTCAGCGTACGCTGATCCGCCCCCCGTCATCGCGGCTTGGACCGTTAACGGTCGGGGAGCGGGAGGCGCTCATTGCCGAAAGTCCGCTCAAGGGGCGTTACGATGAGCGGCTGGACCGCGAGTCGGCCTATGAAATGCTGAAGGAGCGCTCCAAGCGCAAGGCCGAGGCGGCGGAGACCGGCGATGTGAGGGACGGCGGACATGATCGCGCTGGCGACTTCCGTATCCCGAAGCGGCCTGGCAGCGGCGATACCCCGAAGCGAAAGACGTCTTCCAGCAGCCGTCAGGGGCCGGTGGAAGCGTTCCTCAAGTCGTTCCTGCGCTCTCTGGGAACCGTGCTCCCGCGCCTGCTTGAAAAGATGCTGGGCCGGAGAATGCGGTGAGCAGACACGTGGCGGTGAGCGCGCTTGCCGTCGCTGCGGCAGTTTCGGTGACGGTGGCGCTGCTGCGCACCGAGCCGGAGGCGACCGCCGACTTCGCTTATTTCACGCTGGCGCTGTCGTGGTCGCCGAGCTATTGCCAGACGGAGGATCGCGCGCAGCGCACGGCCCAATGCCGGGGCCGCCCGCACGCTTTCGTGCTGCATGGCTTCTGGCCGCAACATCAGCGCGGATGGCCGCAGTCCTGTTATAGCGGCAAGCGCCCCTGGGTGCCGGAGGCGGTCATCGACGACATGATGCCAATCATGCCGGGGCGCGGGCTGATCATTCATCAATACGCAAAGCATGGAAGCTGTTCGGGCCTGACGCCCGACGCCTACTTCGATGCGGCGCGCAGGGCGTATCGGTCCATCCGCGTGCCGGAGCGCTTCGTCCGGCTCGACCGCCCGCTGAACGCCACCCCGGCCGAGGTTGAGCGCGCCTTCCTGTCCGCCAATCCCATGTTGGAGGCGGATATGATCGCGATCGCCTGCGGGCCTGAGCGCCTGCGCGAGGTGCGCGTGTGCTTCTCCAAGGATCTGGAACCGACGGCTTGCGGGGCGAATGAGGATCAGGCGCGGCTGTGCGATGCATCGCGTGTGCGCGTGCCGCCCGTGCGTTAATTTAGCGCGGCGCGCGCCGTTCGCCCGGGGCGGGTTCATCGAACAAGCTGGCAAGCTGGTCGGTCATCGCGCCGGCCAGCTCTTCCGGATCGGCGATCGTCACCGCGCGCTTGTAATACCGCGTTACGTCATGGCCGATGCCGATCGCAATCAGTTCCACGGCAGATCGGCTCTCGATCTCGCGGATCACCTCGCGCAGGTGCTGCTCCAGATAGGTGCCGGTGTTCACCGATAGCGTGGAATCGTCCACCGGCGCGCCGTCCGACACGACCATCAAAATGCGCCGCTGCTCTGGCCGGGCCGCCAGTCGCCGATACGCCCAGGCCAGCGCCTCGCCGTCGATATTCTCCTTCAACAGCCCCTCGCGCATCATCAGCCCGAGATTGCGCCGCGCACGCCGCCACGGCTGGTCCGCCGCCTTGTAGATGATGTGGCGCAAGTCATTCAGCCGCCCGGGTGATCGCGGCTTGCCCGCGGCGAGCCAGCGCTCGCGTGACTGCCCGCCCTTCCACTGGCGCGTCGTGAAGCCGAGGATCTCGACTTTCACGCCGCAACGCTCCAGCGTGCGCGCGAGGATATCGGTGCAGCACGCCGCAACCATGATCGGGCGTCCGCGCATCGAGCCGGAATTATCGATCAGCATGGTCACGACCGTGTCGCGAAACTCCGTCTCGCGCTCGACCTTGAAGGAGAGCGGCTGCATCGGGTCGATGGCCACGCGGGCAAGGCGCGCGGTATCGAGGATTCCTTCTTCGAGGTCGAATTCCCAGGCGCGGTCCTGCTGCGCGAGCAAGCGGCGCTGAAGCCGGTTCGCAAGCCGGCTCACCGCGAGGTTATGGTTGGACAGCTGCTTGTCAAGGAAGGTGCGCAGGCGGCCAAGCTCCTCGGCATCGCACAGCGCCTCGGCGTTGATCGTCTCGTCGAATTCGGTCGTGAACGCCTTGTAGCCGAAATCCGCCGGTGCATCGATCACGGACGTGTTCGGCCTGTGCGGCGGGCCTTCACTGCGTTCCGCCCCGTCGTCGCTGTCCTCAAATCGGTCGACCTCGGAGAGGTCGTTCATTTCCGCGTCTTCGGCGCCTTCGGCCTCGGCGCTCTCGTCTTCGTCGAACTCGGCGGGCTTCTCCTCTTCCCCGCTCAACTGTTCTTCACCCTGCGTGCTGGCGTCCTCGCCTTCGCCTTCCTCCTTCGCTTCGCTTTGCTGTTCCTGCTCGTGCGACATATCCTCGGCAAGATCCAGCGCGGCCAGCATCTCGCGCAGGATCTTGCCGAAACTCTCCTGGTCATCCAGCGAGTCTGCCAGATCGCGGATCATCGCCCCGGCACGTTGCTCGATCACAGGCCGCCAGGCATCGACGATCGGGCGTGCCTTTTCCGGCGGCGGCGCGCCCGTAAGCGCCTCGCGCATCAGCAGAGCGAGAGCTTCGTCCGCAGGCGCATCCTCGCGCTGCATGACGTGGCGCATCGGGGCGGCGTCGTATTGAGCATCGGTCTTGGCAGCGAGATTTCCAGCAACACCAGTCATGCGCTGGGCGCCGATAGCCTCGACACGCGCCTGCTCCACCGCGGCAAACACGGCGCGGCCATCGGTGCTCGTCGGTGCCAGCCGGGCGTGAAGCTTGTCGTCGTGGCAGGCAGCCTGAAGGGCCAGCGAATCGGCGTGACCGCGGATTACTGCCAGCATCTCGGGCGACAGCCGAGAGGGCAGTTCGGGCAACCGCACAGTGTTGCCGTCGCGCCCCGGCTTGTCCGTGCTGAACGTGACGGCAACCTCGGGATTGCCCGCTATTGCTCGCGTCGTGCCGGTTATGGCCCGGCGGAGGGGCTCCAGGAGGTCGGGTTTGCGTTTCGAAGGCGTGGGCATGATCCCCAGTCAGGACAGAACGACGTTCGAGCCGGATGGCGGCAGTTCCTCGCCGAAACAGCGTTGATAGAACTCCGCGACGAGACCGCGTTCCAGCTCATCGCACTTGTTCAGAAAGCTCAGCGTGAAGGCAGTGCCGACGTCACCGAAAATCTCGGCGTTTTCCGCCCAGGTGATGACCGTGCGCGGGCTCATGACGGTCGACAGATCGCCGTTTATGAAGGCATTGCGCGTGAGGTCCGCGAGCCGCACCATGTTGGACAGCGTCTTGCGGCCGTCCGGCGTATCGAACGACTTCACCTTCGCTGCGGCGATATTCACTTCCTCGTCGTGCGGCAGGTAGTTGAGCGTGACCACGATCGACCAGCGGTCCATCTGGCCCTGGTTGATCTGCTGGGTACCGTGATAAAGGCCGGACGTGTCGCCCAGCCCGATAGTGTTGGTGGTGGCGAACAGTCGGAAGGCGGGGTGCGGACGGATCACGCGGCTCTGGTCCAGAAGCGTCAGCCGGCCGGAAACCTCCAGCACTCGCTGGATCACAAACATCACGTCCGGCCGGCCGGCATCGTATTCGTCGAACACGAGCGCCGTGTTGGACTGGAGCGCCCAGGGCAGGATACCCTCGCGGAACTCGGTCACCTGCTGCCCGTCACGGATGACGATGGCATCCTTGCCCACGAGGTCGATTCGGCTGACATGGCTGTCGAGGTTGATGCGCACGCACGGCCAGTTCAGCCGGGCCGCCACCTGTTCGATATGCGTCGATTTGCCCGTGCCGTGATAGCCCTGAACCATCACGCGGCGGTTGTAGGCGAAACCGGCGAGTATCGCCATGGTGGTGTCGGGATTGAACAGGTAATCGGGGTCGAAATCCGGGACATGCGGCGAACCCTGCGAGAAGGCGGGCACCTCCATGTCACTGTCAATTCCGAACACCTGCCGGACGGACACCTTCATGTCCGGCATGTTTTCGACGGCCGTGGTTTCAGCACTCATCAGCTATTATCCAGATTTGTTGTCGCGCCCCGCCCGCTGCTGTGGCGCCGGTCCATTGCCAGCGTCACCGCGGGAACGGCTGCTTCCTTGAATTTGATATTGTGCGGCTTCAGCACAAGCCCGATTTCTTCAGGTAATTATACGCCTGAATGACCTCGCGCAGTTTATCCTCGCAGCTCCGGTCGCCGCCGTTCTGGTCCGGGTGGAGCGTCATGACAAGTTTCTTGAACTGCGTGCGGATATCGGTCGCCGAGGCGTCGTCTTCCAGGCCCAGGACGCGCAGGGATTTGCGCTGCGCATTGTGGAGGCGGCGCTCCTGCTGCCGCTCACGGGCGTGCTCCGGGCGCGCGCCATCTTCGAACAGGTCCAACGGATCGACCGTCTCGAAGGCATAGGCGAAGGCGCGCCAGTTCTGCTTGTCATACTCGGAGCGGCCGGCCGCCCCCCGGCCGAGACCCACGTTCCAGGTCGGGCGATGACCGGTCACCGCGGCCTCCTGGAACCGGGCGATTTCCTCGTCGCTCATGCCGTTGAAATAATTGTACTGCCGGTTGTAGGCCCGAACATGCTCGGTGCAATAATGGAAATACTGCCCTTCGCGTCCCCGCCCCTTCGGCGCCCGGTGTTCGCCCGTGCGGGTACATCCCGGCCACTCGCAGCGATGAACACCGCGGCCTTGATGGGTTTTTTGGGTCGGCCTGACCCGGATTCGATCAAAATAGGGCGAATCGAGTTTCATTGCGTCTTATCTGAACTTCCGCCTTTCCAGCGGGTGAAGTATGCTGCTTCGCCAGCGGAGGCACAAGCGCGTTGCACTCACCAACCACACTGAACGCAAGGCCATGTGCACCGAGGCAACCTTACAGCTTACACAAACGGATCAAGACTGTCTCATGAGCGTAGAAGATGCCATCCGGACGCGACTGAGCGAGGCATTCTCGCCGGTCGATTTGCGCATTGAAAATGACTCAGCCCGCCACGCTGGTCACCGCGCGATGCGCGAGCATGATCCTCAGGTGCCGGGCGAGACCCATTTCACCGTGTATATTGTCTCCGACGCCTTCGCGGGCAAGTCCCGGATCGAGCGTCACCGGATGGTGAATGGCGCGCTCGCCGCAGAGTTGGCCGGGCCGGTCCATGCGCTGAACATAAAGGCGCTCGCCCCTTCCGAAGCCTAATCCAGCACCGCAGCGAGCACCTTGCGCATAACGCTTGGCAGCGCAGCTTCGCCCAAAGCGTCGGTTGCGACCCAGCGGCACGGTGCAGGCGCCGTGGTATCCGCGCCAACCTGTCCCGCAAAGACATCCAGCGTTAGATGGAAATGCGTGAACGTATGGGTGACCGGCGCGGGGTTGCGCCGCCACCGCGCCGCCACGGGCGCGTCGCGCAGTGCCCGTGAGCGAGCCACCTCAACATCCTGCCATGCGGTGCCAGGCAGCTCCATCATTCCGCCTAGCAGGCCGGTCTCGGGCCGCCTGCGCAACAGGACATGCCCGTCGCAGCGCAATGCGACGAAGGCAGCGCCCCAACGCTGCGGGCGCTCCGGCTTTGGCGCACGCGCGGGTAGGCGGTCCGCCAATCCTTCAGCATGGGCGCGGCAATCGCTGCGCAGCGGGCACATCGAACAGGCCGGAGAGCGCGGGGTACAGATCGTCGCCCCGAGGTCCATCATGGCTTGCGCGAAATCGCCGGGACGGCGCTGCGGCGTCAGCGTCTCGGCGAACGCGCGCAGTCGCGGCTTGCTGCCCGGCAGCGGCTCGCGCACCGCGAACAGCCGGGCGACGACGCGCTCCACGTTGCCGTCCACCACGGTCGCCGGCTGATCGAAGGCGATTGCGGCGATTGCGGCGGCGGTGTACGAGCCTATGCCGGGCAGCTTCTGCAGCGCCGAGGGCTCGTCTGGGAACTGGCCGCCAAGCTCGTTTGCGACGATCTTCGCAGACTTGTGCATATTGCGTGCCCGCGCGTAGTAGCCAAGCCCTGCCCAGGCCGCCAGCACATCGTCGAGCGGAGCGCGGGCAATGTCCTCCACGCGCGGCCAGCGGCGCAGGAAGTCGCGGTAATACGGCGCAACCGCCTTCACTGTGGTCTGCTGCAGCATCATCTCGGACAGCCAGACGTGATAAGGATCTGCACGCACGCCCGGCGGCGCGCGCCATGGCAGGTCGCGTCGAAACCGGCCATACCAGCCAAGTAGGTTGTGTGCGATCTGCCCGGCCCTGTCCTGCATGCCGCCTGATCCTCCGCGAATCGCTTATCGTTGATGCCACTCTACGAGCGTTTGGCACGGAGCGGATGATGGATCAAACAGGAGGCGCGCAACCGAAGGCGCGCAAACGTCGCAACGTGGCTGCCTCGCCCAACTTTACGCCAGACCGCCGGTATGCCAGCGGCGGCCCGAAGCGTGCCGCGGCCTTTACGCCTGCCCTCACCCGCCCCGCGTTCGAAAAGTTCGGCTTCCCCGCTGCTGCGCTTCTGACGGATTGGGCAGCGATCGCCGGCGCGGACATTGCGGGCTTCTCCGCGCCAGAGCGATTGAAGTGGCCGCGCCGCCCGGACGACCCGGAGGCAGCGAATGGGTCAGGCGCAACGCTGGTTCTGCGGGTGGACGGCCCGCGCGCGCTCGAATTGCAGTACCGCCTTGCCCAGCTTATCGAGCGCATCAACGCCTATTTCGGCTTTCGCGCGGTGGCGCAGATCAGGCTTTATCAAGCGCCGCTGGAAACTCCGGCGACCCATCATGCCAAGCCGGAGCGCATCACTCCGCGCGCCGATCGAAAGGGGCTCGTAAATCGCATCGAGGATCCGCGCCTGCGGACCGCTCTTTCGCGCATCGCATCAGCCATCGACGCCTGAGCGGAGGCGTTGCTTCCTTCGGCCCCGGCGGGATGTCCCCACTCACAACGACGTGATAGCCACACCCGCAAAGAATCCATTGGATTGCCGCTGACGGGCCGCTTTCTCGCCCTATCTTTTCAATAGTTCCGCACGAACGATAACACCGGGGCAAACAGCGTGGGACCCGTTCGCGCGAGAGGCTTTCGATTGCAGGAGTTTAAGACCCAATGACGAAATCCCGTTCCAAGGCTCAATTCGTGTTCCGCCCGGCCGTGGCCGTAGCCGGCCTGTCCGTGCTGGGCGTAATCATCTTGAGCGCCTTGCATGAGGTATCCGCACCCGGAGTGATTGCCCGCGAGACCGAACAGGCGCACACGCCGGTTGCTGCCAAGCCGGAACCTGCCAAGGCTGGCGCCGCCAGCACACCTGCGCCTCAGGTTGATGCCGAGCTTAAGCCCGCGCAGGCGGCGAGCGAGAGCGAAACCGCCGAAGTTAGGGTGGCACAGGCGTCATCCGACAGCGCCTCGGCCGAAGGCGAGGCCGCGCCACGCTTTAAGGACATCATCCTTGGCGATCCCGACGCGCCCGTAACCGTGATTGAGTATTCCTCGATGACTTGCTCGCACTGCGCCTCGTTCCACACCGGGACGCTGCCGAAGCTGAAAGAGCAATATATCGACACCGGCAAGGTCAAGTTCATCATGCGCGAGTTCCCGCTCGACAACCTCGCCGGCGCGGCGTCGATGCTGGCGCGCTGCGTTGCCGACGACAAGTTCTACCCGTTCGTCGACATGCTGTTCGAGAAGCAGTCGCAGTGGGCGCGCGCGGACGATCCCGTCAAGGAATTGCGCCAGGTTTCCAAGCTCGCGGGCTTCACCGAGGAGCGGTTCAACCAGTGCGTGACCGATCAGGAAGCGCTGGAATACATTCAGCAGGTGCGTGCTGATGGTGACCAGAAATACGATATCCGGGCAACACCGACGCTGATCATCAACGGGCAGAAGCTGGAAGGCGCACAGCCGATCGAGCGGCTGCAGGCGGTCATCGACCCGCTGCTTGAGGACGCCCAGAAGAGCTAGGCGGCGTCTGTTCGCGCAGGGAGACTTTTCATGGCAGCAACGCGTGCTGCGCGCCCGGAGCGTGACCATGGCCAGGCGCTGCTGCGCTTCGCCGGTCTGCTTGCGCTCACCATTGCTCTGGCGGGCTGCGCCGGCGGACAGGCGACGCAGCCGCAAAGCCTTCAGGCGATGATCGCCACGGGCAACGGGCCAACGCTGGAGATGCTGAAACAGCCGGGTCAGCTTCGCGAAAAGACCATGGGCGACCCGGAAGCTCCGGTCACCGTGATCGAATACGCATCTCTCACCTGTCCACATTGCCGCCGCTTTCATGCGGATGTGTTCCCGCGCTTCAAGCGCGAGTATATCGATACCGGCAAGGTGCATTTCATTTACCGCGAGTTCCCGATCGGACGTACCGCGGGCAATGCCGCTGTTGCCGCACGCTGCGTGCCGGAGGAGCACTATTTCGCCGCGAATTGGAAATTCCTCGCCACGCAGCGCCGATGGGTGTCGCAAGAAGTCCGGCCCGACGCGATCTACAAAATTGTGCAGGAATATGGGCTGACCCGGGCCGCATTTGACACTTGCATGCAGAATCAAACGATAATCGAAGGCCTGAAGCAGGTGAAGGAACGCGGTCGCGATCTCGGCGTGACCGGGACGCCCACGGTTTTCGTGGGCACGGACAAGCGCCGGGGCGGGGTGAGCTACGACGATCTCGTCAAACTCATTGAGGCGGCGTCGCGCAATTCAGCCGCGCCGCAAGGTTAGCGTCTTCTCTTCCTGGCTTCGCGATGAGCCGAATGAAAGGGCGCTTGCCGTGCAGATCACCCGCCTGAGACTGCTGGGCTTCAAATCTTTCGTCGAACCTGCCGAACTCCTCATCGAGCCGGGACTGACCGGCGTGGTCGGACCGAACGGCTGCGGCAAGTCGAACTTGCTCGAAGCCCTTCGCTGGGTGATGGGCGAGACTTCCTACAAGTCCATGCGCGGTTCTGCGATGGACGACGTCATCTTCGCCGGCACGGATTCCCGGCCTGCGCGCGATACCGCCGAGGTCACGATCTATCTGGACAATAGCGCCCGCACCGCGCCGGCGGCCTTCAACGACACCGACACCATTGACATCGCACGGCGCATACAGCGCGAATCCGGCTCGACTTACAAGGTAAACGGGCGGGAGGCCCGCGCGCGCGACATTCAGCTTCTTTTCGCCGACGCCGCAACCGGGGCGCGGTCGCAGGCGCTGGTGCAGCAGGGCCGGATCGGCGAGATCGTGAGCGCCAAGCCGGAGCAGCGCCGCCGGATTCTTGAGGACGCCGCTGGCATTGCCGGCCTCTATGGGCGGCGGCACGAAGCCGAGTTGCGCCTGAAGGCCGCCGAATCGAACCTGGAACGCCTTACCGACGTCATGGGACAGGTTAATTCCCAGCTTCAGAGCCTCAAGCGGCAGGCCCGTCAGGCGCGTAAGTACCGTGAGATATCCGAGGAACTGCGCCAGGCCGAGGCGATTCAACATCACATCGCCTTCCAGCAGGCCAACGAGAAGGTCTCCGAACAGGAGGCCGCCCTTCAGGAGGCGATGCGCGAGGTCGGCCAACTCACGCAAGCCGAGTCGGCGGCGACGCGCGCGGAGAGCGACCGCAGCGATGCCATCCAGCCGCTGCGCGACGAGGAATCGACCCGGGCCGCCGTTTTGCACCGTCTACAGGTCGAACAGCAGACGCTGGAGCGAGAGGAAGCCCGCGCCGCTGAACGCCAGAAGGAGTTGCAGCAGCGCCTCGAACAGATCGCTACGGACATCGCCCGAGAGCGCGAGATGATGGATGAGGCGGCTCAGACCGTCGCGCAACTCGAAACCGAGGCCGCGGACCTGCGCGCGCAGGACGCTAGCGACGACGGCCAGGCCAAAGCGGCCAGCACCCTCGCGTCCGCGACCGAGGCCCTGGAAGTAGAGGAGCAGCGCCTTTCTGACCTGACCTCGCAAGCCGCAGATCTGCGCGCGCGCCGGCGTGAACTGGACAGCCGAATTGCGCAGGCCGACAAGCGCATCGCCAGCTTGAACGAGCAGCAGGAGCGTATCGCCCGCGATCTCGCCGAAGTCGACACCGCGCTGGGCGAACACTCCGCCATTGCTGCCCATCAGGATGACGTGGCGCGGCTGAGCGCCGCTGTCAGCGAAGTCGAGACACGCACCGGTGAGGCGGAAACCAGTCTGGCCGAGGCGCGCGCGCGGGAGAAGGAGACGCGCGAGCACGCCCAGCACACGCGCCTGCAGGCGCGTCAGCTTGAGACCGAGGCGGCAACGCTGATCAAGCTGTTGCGCCCCGATGAGAGCGACCAATGGCGGCCCATAGTCGACGAGGTGCGGGTTGCGCCTGGCTACGAGACTGCGCTTGGGGCGGCGCTGGGCGATGATCTCGATCTCCCGGCGGATGCACGCGCCCCCGCCCACTGGGCTGGCGCAAGTGACGGTGCTGGCGACGCTCCCCTGCCCGCAGGCGCGACACCGTTCACCGAGTTCGTTCAGGCACCGCATGTGCTCACACGCAGGCTGCGCCAGATCGGGCTGGTCGATCCGGCAGATGGTCCCCGGCTCGCACAGATGCTCGCGCAGGGCCAGAGGCTCGTCACGACGCGCGGCGACCTGTGGCGCTGGGACGGCGTGCATGCTGCAGCAGATGCGCCCACCGCCGCTGCGAAGCGCTTGGCCGAGCGCAACCGGCTCGATGAACTGACCGGGGAGGTCGAACGGCTCCGCGAGGCGGCCAGCGAGGCCGAGGCGCGGCAAAAGCAGGCATCGGAACATGCCGGTGAAGCCGCGCAGGAGGAAAAGCATCTTCGGGCGCACTGGCGCGAAATGCAGGCGCAGCTCTCGCGCGCGCGCGATATGCTCGCCAAGGCCGAGCGAGAAGCCCAGCAGGTTGCCCAGAAGCGCGCGGCGCTCACCGAAGGTCAGAGCCGCATACAGGCCGACCTGGCGGAGGCCCGCAGGGAACTCGACGACTCCCGCCACGCCGCGGAAGACCTGCCTGATATCACCGAGCTCGAAGCCGCGATCACCGCAGCCCAGGCCGCCGTTGGCGAGAAGCGCGATGCCTATTCGGCTGCTCGCGCGCGCCTCGACGGGATCGAGCGCGACCGGCAACAGCGCCGCGACCGGCTTCAGGCGATCGAGGCGGAACGCACCCGCTCGGCCAAGCGTCGCGACGGGGCGGGCGTGCAGATTGACGATCTGGAAAAGCGCGCCGGCCAGACGAAGAGCGAACTTGAGGAACTGGCAGGTATCCCGGAGGCTGCCCAACAGCGCCGCGAAAAGCTGTTCAACCAAATCTCGCAGGCCGAGATTGCCCGGCGCGAGGCCGCCGACCGGCTCGCCGAGGCGGAATCCTCCATGCGTGACAATGCCAAGCACCTGCGCGAGGTTCAGGCGCGGCTTGGCGAAGCGCGCGAGAACCGCGCGCGCATCGAGGCACAACTTGAAGCCGCCCGCCAACGCCGCTCGGAGCGCGCCCATGCCATCCGTGAGGCGCTGGACTGCGCGCCCGAACAGTGCCTCGCCATCGCGGGTCTGGAGCACGATGCGCCGCTGCCCGAGCCAGAGGAACTCGACCGGCGCGTCCACAAGCTACGCGAGGACCGCGAGCGCTTGGGCGGCGTCAATCTGCGCGCAGAGGAAGAAGCCGGCGAGCTTGAGGAGCAATACACCGGAATGCAGCAGGAGCACGCCGACCTGGAACAGGCGATCGGCAAGCTGCGCGCCGGTATCGGAAGCCTGAATCGCGAAGGCCGCCAGCGTCTGCTTGACGCCTTCGACACCGTCAATGGCCATTTTCAGCACCTGTTCAGCGTGCTGTTTGCGGGCGGCGACGCGCGGCTGGAACTGATCGAGTCGGACGATCCGCTCGAGTCCGGGCTGGAAATCATCGCACGCCCGCCCGGCAAGAAGCCGCAGGTGCTGACGCTGCTCTCAGGCGGCGAAAAGGCGCTGACGGCGCTGGCGCTGATCTTCGCGGTGTTCCTCACCAACCCCTCGCCGATCTGCGTGCTGGACGAGGTAGACGCGCCGCTCGACGACGCCAATGTCGATCGCTTCTGCAACCTGATGGAAGAGATGGGCGCAAGCACGCAGACGCGTTTCCTCGTCATCACCCACCACCCGATGACAATGAGCCGGATGCATCGCCTGTTTGGCGTCACCATGGCCGAGAAAGGCGTGAGCCAGCTCGTGTCGGTGGATCTGCGCACGGCAGAGCGTTTCCTCGAGGCGGGCTAGGCGCAAATGCCGCAGCGGTCATGCTTCGCGTATTTTTTCCCGAAAATTCAGAAGTTTAACCCTTCGCTTCTCAAGCTTGACACTCCATGCGCCCCTGACTAAGTTGCGCGCGACTGACAAACGGGCAGCCAACGGGCATTTCCACGCGGCCAGGAACTTCCGAATGGGCCATTCCGGCGATGGCGATGGCGACGAGCGGCATGAGGCAGGTTCGACCCGGGCTCGGCTAGATGCGCTCGGCGCCAAATTGAGCGAGGTTGAGCGCCGCCGCAAGGCGAGGGAGCCAGCAAGTACCGAGGCGCGCAGCGGCGCGCTGGGGATGGCATTCCGGCTGGGCGCGGAAATGGTCGCCGGAATTGTTGTCGGCGGGGTGATCGGCTGGGCACTTGATTCGTGGCTGAGTTCCGCACCGGCGTTCCTGATTCTGTTCCTGCTGCTTGGAAGTGCAGCAGGCATTCTGAATTCGGTCCGCACAGCGAAGCGGATGCAGTACCGGGAAGAAGACAGCCGCGAACACGGCGACAAGGGCTAAAGGAAGACGGGTGGAAACGGAAAACACCGAAAGCGCTCCGCAAACCGGGACCGGTGCAGTCCCTGCGCCGGAAACAGAGTCGTCTGCGCCAGCCGGGCAGCCCGCATCCGATGCCGCCCCCGCCGTGCAAGGCGAACACGCGGCAGAGGCGACGCACGGCAAAGAGGGCGACTCGCTGTCTGCGCTGTTCGACCCGATGCATCAGTTCGAGATCAAGCGCTTCGTCAAGCTGGACCTGTTCGGCCTGGACGCCTCATTCACCAATTCCTCGCTGATGATGGTCATCGGCGTGACGCTAGTCAGCATCTTTCTGATTGGCAGCATGCGCGGTCGCGCCCTTGTCCCGGATCGCATGCAGTCGATGGCCGAGCTATCCTACGAGTTCGTCGCCAACATGGTCCGCGACAATGCGGGCAGCGAAGGGATGAAATTCTTCCCCTTCATTTTCACGCTGTTCTTTTACATTCTCGCGATGAACATGCTCGGCATGTTCCCCTACGCTTTCACCGTCACCAGCCATATCATCGTCACGGTCGCGCTCGCGCTTGTTGTGTTCATCGGCGTAACGGTGATCGGCATCGTCAAGAACGGCTCCAAGTTTGTTGGGCTGTTCGTGCCCTCCGGCGTTCCCGTCTGGTTGTTGCCGCTACTTGTGCCGATCGAGATCCTGTCCTACCTGGTGCGCCCGTTCAGCCTGTCGGTGCGTCTGTTCGCCAACATGATGGCCGGACACACGATGCTGAAGGTGTTTGCCGGCTTCGTCCTGGCCTTGGGCGTTGCCGGGGGATGGGCGCCGCTGTTGTTCATGGTGGCGTTCACCGGGCTGGAAATCCTCGTGGCCTTCCTGCAAGCCTTCGTCTTCGCGGTGTTGAGCTGCATTTACCTCAACGATGCGCTCCACCCGCACCACTGATCGAAAGTTCATCAATCCCGTCACTGCACGATCAAACGAAACCTGAGGAGTGAAATCATGGAAGTAGAAGCAGCCAAGCTCATCGGCGCGGGCATCGCGTGCATCGCCCTGGTCGGCGCAGGCCTGGGCATCGGCAATATTTTTGGCAACTACCTGGCCGGCGCACTGCGCAACCCATCCGCCGCGCCGGGACAGTTCCCGAACCTGCTGCTGGGCTTTGCACTGGCGGAAGCAACCGGCCTGTTCGGGCTGCTGGTGGCGCTGATCATCCTGTTCGTCTTCTAAGGCGACAATAACCGCCCTGTCTCCGGGTCAGCATCCGTATTCGGAGTGCATGACCCCGCGGTTCATTATTTTGCTGGCGCGGCCATGCTCTGGCCGCTCAGAAGCGTGAATTCCAAGGCTACGGAGCCAAGAGGCCGTCATGCCGCAACTCGACTTCGGTGATTTCGCGCCACAGCTTGTCTGGCTCGCGCTCACCTTCATCGCCATGTATCTTCTGATGGCACGCGTCGCGCTGCCGCGCATCGCAACCGTGCTTGAAGAGCGCCGCGACCGGATCGCGAACGATCTCGCGCAAGCCGATCAACTCCGCCGGGAGACCGACCAGGCGATCGCGGCTTATGAGAAAGCGCTTGCGGACGCCAAGGCGAAGGCGAATGCCATCGCGCAGGAGACACGCGACAAACTCAACGATGAGCTTGATCGAGAGCGTAAGCAACTCGAACAACAGATCGCCGAGAAGGTGGAAAACGCCGAGGCGGAAATAGCCACGACCAAAGCCGAAGCTCTGTCGCATGTCGAGGAAATCGCGCGCGACACGACCGCTGCGCTTGTCGAGCAACTCCTCGGCGAACAGGTCAAGGGCGACCGGCTTAAAAAGGCCGTGGCGGAGGCCGCCAGCAAGCATGGAGCCGCCTGATGGATACCACCTTCTGGGTCGCCGTCTCCTTCATCCTGTTCATCGCGCTGCTCGTCTATTACGCGGTGCCGCGCAAGATCATTGCGGCGCTTGACAAGCGTGCTGAGGGCATCAAGGCGGAGTTAGCCGAGGCGCGCCGGCTTCGCGAAGAGGCGCAATCTATCCTGGCAGACTATCAGCGCAAGCAGCGCGACGCGGAAGCGGAGAGCAAGGACATCGTTGCCCAGGCCGAGCGGGAGGCACAAGCTTACGCGCAGGAAACGCGTCAGCAATTCGAGGACATGCTGCAACGGCGCATGCGCATGGCCGACGAGAAGATTGCGCGGGCCGAGGCTCAGGCCGTTGCCGAAGTTCGCAGCCGCGCCGTTGATGCCTCTGTTGAAGCCGCTGGCAAGATCATCGCCGAGACACTCGACGCTGATAAGGCACAGAAGCTGGTGGCACAAAGCGTAGACCAATTGAAGAAACAGACAAAGGCACACTGACCCGCTGGGGCACACTGACCCGCTGGCCAGACGACCGCACCATGCGCAGTGCGGTCGACGGCGCCTTCATCTCGCGTTCAATATCGCTCGCAGGGGTGCGCCTTCGCAACGCAACGCGTGAACACCCCCTCCGGATGGCACTCGATATGCTTGGCACGCGCGTCCAGCCAATAACCGTGATCGGTGCCATACACATATTTCGCTTCGCGCTTCCACGCGAAAACTGCGCTGTTGCGCGCGAACTGCCGCACGAGATTCTTCTTGCCGGCCGAGCGGATCAGCGCACCGCAATGCTTCGGCGCATAATCGCCGTGATAACCTCGCTGCGCCGCATCAGCCTCTCCGCTAGCCAATGCCACGGTTCCCGCGGCAAGTGCTGCCGCCATCAAGAGCTTCAAGGTCATGGGGTGTCCTTCCGTTTGAATAGGCCGCACTCTTGGCGCGGCTCCATGTCTATATTGAACGGAGGGACACTAGCGCGACCGTGCTGAACTCTGCCGGAACTGGCCATTCATGATTCATTCAGGCCGTCAGAGCATCTTCAGCAAAAGCGGAAACAGATTTTGCGCCCGGAGCCAAAAGGCGGGCGCAAAGCAACCAGAATGCG
>CAZYYQ010000019.1:0-20288 GCA_964651275.1 uncultured Hyphomicrobiaceae bacterium
TGTCCTGGTTCAGAGATACGCGCCATTATCAGGTGATGATTCGCTGATCAGGAGGGAGCGGGAATGGCGCGGCGCGCACCGGAAGTCGAGTTGAGCGAGGCACAGCGGCGCGCGCTTGTCGCGCTGACACGGCGTCGAACCACGGCGCAGGCGCTGGCGCTGCGGGCACGCATCGTGCTGGCATGCGCCAAAGGCGCCCAAAACAAGCAGGTGGCCGCGGAACTCGGCGTCGATCAGGCGACCGCTGGCAAGTGGCGGCGGCGGTTTATCGCGCGTGGTGTGGATGGCTTGTACGACGAGCCGAAGCCCGGCGCTGAAGCGCAAGATCACCGACGAACAGGTCGAGGCCGTGATCGTGCGCACGCTGGAAAGCACGCCCAAGGGGGCGACGCATTGGAGTTCGCGCCTGATGGCCCGGCAGAGCGGCATCTCGACCTCGAGCGTGCAACGGATCTGGCGCGCCTTCGGCTCAGCAAGCCTCACCGCACCGAGACCCCGGATCACGTCCGGGGCAGGCTCTTCAAGCTCTCCACCGATCCGCTGTTCATCGACAAGGTGCGCGACGTGGTGGCACGTCCATTTCACCCCGACCGGCGCGTCATGGCTGAACATGGTCGAGCGGTTCTTCGCCGAGATCACTGAACGGCAAATCAAGCGCGGCGTCCATCGCAGCGAGCGCGAGCTGGAGCAGGCGATCCGCGCCTATATCGACGCCCGCAACGAGGACCCGAAGCCGTTCAAATGGGTGCGTACCGCCGACGACATCCCCGAAGCCGTCAACAGGTTCTGTCTCAGAACCAGCCCGGAAAATTATGTGGCGTACCTCTGATTCAGGACACTAGAATGACAAGCTTGCTAGTGGTCCTTGTGATTCAGACATTTGCCCGGGCGGGTGCTGCTATGGGATGCAAATGTCTGAATCGGACCACTAGACCGTGCTGGCTGGCCGGCGGGTCAGCAGCAGCAGGACGCCAAAAACGATCATCCCTGCGCCCGAACCCCGCTGGAACCAGTGAAGCCGACGGTGAGCGGCGCGCGCCATCATGGCACCAATTCCAGCATAGATCGAAATTGCCACCAGTTCCAGAGCGAGAAACCACCCGCCGACCAGCAGGTAGCTCTGCCAGTAGTGATCCGCCACAATGAACTGTGGGAAGAACGCTGCAAAGATCAGGATCGCCTTGGGATTGCCCAGCGCAACCAGCACCTCGCGGCGAAACGCCTGTTTGAGCGTGAATGTCGCAACATCTGATTGCGGATCATCGGCCGTTGGCACCGCGCGCAAAAGCTTCACCCCGATCCAGATGAGGTACACTGCGCCTGCAATCTTTGCCGCGGAGAAGACTGTCTCTGAAGCCGCGAGCAGCAGCCCGAGACCCATTGCGCTAAGGGCTATCATCGGCGCGAAGGCAAGGAGCCGCCCCACTCCCGCGCGAATTGCAAAGAGTGATCCGAACCGCGCGCCATGCGTCAACGCCAGCAGATTGTTCGGTCCGAAAGCGAGGTTGAGCGCGAAACACGCGGGAATGAACAAGGCGAGGTTGAGCATCACGGAGCGTTGCTAGTCGGCATCAGATCGCAAAGCTCGCGCGGCTGGCAGTAACAGTCAACGTGCGCACGCGAAGAACTGCCCCGCACAATTTGCAAATCGCGCTGGGATATGGGCGATCCCCGATCCGTATCTCGTAAAAAGATCATAAAATTGCCCGAACGCACCGCCTAGTTTAGCCGTAACGGTAATGAAACACTGCTCAAACACGACATCTTGTGATTGCGGACGTCCCCACACACAACTTTTCGCAACCTGCTCTTGCGCATCGATTGGGAGCAAGGCAGGTTGCAGCGCTGACTTCCCGATGACGGCCGCATCTTCATCAGCTTGCCGGCGTCACCCGAATTTGGAAGATGGGGCGGGGAGCGCCGCGCCTTGGTGCCCAGGCGAGCGGGCAGAGTGGACCATGACACCAGAAACAACAACAACCGACTTCAACGCTCCTGGCAGTCCGCCGGCAACCGGTTCCGAGCCGGGCGCAGCGCTGCAACGCATGGCCATGGAGGTCGAAGACTGCGCGCGCGCCCTCATCTCCGATATCGAAGGACCGCTGGCGGGCATGGTCGACACACTGGTAACCGAGATGCGCTCGCAGGTATGCCGAATCGCGGTCATTGGCCAGGTAAAGGCGGGCAAAAGCACGTTCATCAATGCGCTGGCCGGGAAACCGACGATGCTGCCCACCGATGTCAATCCTTGGACGGCGGTGGTCACAAAAATCCATTTCGGCGAGCCGGGCGCGCGAGAGGGCGCCTATTTCGAATTCTTCACCGAAGAAGAATGGCGGCACATGACGGGCGGCGGGCGGATGCGGGAGATGGCGTCAAGCCTCGCACCCAATCTCGACAGCGGTGACATCCACCAGCAGCTTGCCGAACTGGAAAACCGCGCCAAGTCCCGGCTGGGCGACAACTTCTCGCAGATGCTTGGCAAGCATCACCTGTTCTCCTCGGTCACGCCTGGTGTGCTGGAACGCTATGTCACCGCCGGAGAGGGAAACGCCCAGCGGGGGGGCGCGGCGCATGAGGCGGACATCGACGACCCCGAGGCTCATTTTTCGGACATCACCAAGAGTGCCGATCTCTATTATCAGGACAGTCCTTTCGCCTACCCGACCATCGTGATCGATACGCCCGGCACGAACGACCCGTTCCTCGTGCGCGACGAGATCACGCTCCAGAACCTCGAAACGGCTGATGTCTATATCGTCGTGGTGACGGCGCAGCAGCCGCTGTCCAACACCGACCTGAATCTGCTCCGGCTATTGCAGGGCGTCGATGCCGGGCGCGCCGTCATCTTCCTCAATCGGCTCGACATGCTGCATGACGCCGCCAACGATCACAAAAGCGTTCTGGAGCGGGTGCGTGCGATCCTGCGCAAGGAATTTTCATCGGCGGAAATCCCTGTGATCCCGGGAAGCGCTGCCTGGGGCCTGCGCGCAATCAATCCCGCGGGCGCTCATCGCGATGGCACGCTGAATCAGGCCTTTACGGATTATGCCGCTGCGCGCGGCTTCGCCGACCCGCAGATGCTAAGCCAGATGAGCATGGACGAAGCGCCGAACGATGAGGCCCTCGCGAAGTTGCTGACCGACATGTCAGGGCTCAGCGATGTCAACGCGCAACTGGCGCGGCTGATATTGCGCTCCCGCGCGGCCCAGAAGATCGCGATGGTGGCCGAGATCGTCGCGGCAATGGCACATAATCACGCCCTTCTCACCCGCAACTTCGCGCAGCGCATCGAGGCGCGCGCCGCACAGGACGAGGCTCAGCGGCGCGAAGACCGCAGAGCCCGAAAAGCGGCTTTCGAGAAGGCGGCGCGCGAACTGGCCGGACGTTTCCGCACATTCGAACGGGACTATGCTGCGATGGCGGCCGAGGGAACGCGGCGGATTTCCAAACGTCTGAGCGAAGCGGTTACCCGCCTCGCCGAAGCTGAACAACACGCCCTCGAACAGAAGCTTCGCGCGGGTGAACGGCTGGATGCACCGCGCCTCGACACCATCGGTATCCGGCACAAGCTGGCCGGCGAATTCATCGCGGCGTTTCGCGAAGTCGCCCAGGACATGCAGACTTTCGAGCAGCGCAACCTGCAGGATGTCGACCGCATGTTCTCCGACGCCGCGCCCGGCCTCGATGGCGCCATGACCGCGGGGCCGTTGCCGCGCGAGGCCGCGCCGCCATCGCTCGCCCCGCTCGCGCAGGCGGTGGCGCTCGATCTGGACGAACCACGCCGCTTCGTCTGGCAGAGCCAGAGCCGCGATCCTCGTCAGGCGGTCAGGGCGCTGCGCGCGGGACTGGAACGGGACTTCCAAGGCGTCGCGCAAAACCTCAGCGAAGTCGCCAAGCAGGCGCTAAGCACCCATGCCTCCGGCGTGACCCGGCGATATCGCACGATCGTGCATGAAACGCTTGAGATCGTCGCGAAACTTGTGCAAGGCGAAGCCGGAGACGAGGACGCCGCGCAAGCAGGCCTACAGGCGGCCACCGCCCGGGCCGAACAAATGGCGGCGCTGGTCCAGCGTGCGCAGGACCTTGCGCAGCGCTGTCGCGACGAGACGACGGGTTGAGGCGCCCGACCGAAGTGACATAGCGGGGCATCTTGACCGCACCTTCGACACCCGGGCACCGCAGGGGTAAACGCATGCAGGAGATCAACGAGCACAACGCACCCATGCCGGACGCGCTCCGCGAGCGTCTGCACGGCGCGCTCGCCGTCTTCGAACCCGCCGCCCAAATCCCGCGCATTTCGTCTGCAATCCGCGCGTTGCGCCGCATAGAGACAAGCCTCGACCGCCCGCCACGCATCGGCATTTTCGGCGAATTCAATGCCGGCAAAACCTCGCTCACCAATATCCTGCTCGGCCGGAAGGCCCTGCCCACCAGCGTCGTCACCAGCGACCGGGGCTCAACGCTGCTGCGCTATTCCGATAACCCGGCGCTTTATGCCATCAGCGGCGAAGGCGGCCGCCACCGGCTCACCAGCGCCGCGTTCCAGAAGCTGATCGCGCGCCCTGCCCTGACAGAGATCGGGGTGCCGTTCCCGCGCTTGCGCGAATACGAGATCGTTGACACGGTCGGCGTGTCCGACCCTGCCCTTGGCGGTCTCCCCCCCAATCGCGCCGCCAGTTCGTATGTCCATGCCGCGGTCTGGTGCACGGTTGCGACCCAGGCCTGGAAACGCACGGAAATCAGCCAGTGGCGCACGATGCCTGCATCCGTGCGTCGGCGCAGCCTGCTCGTTGTCACCCACATCGACGCGGTCCAGGACCCGCGCGATCGCGAGAAGATCGCCGAGCGCATTCGCTGTGAAGCCGCCAACCTGTTCCACGGCTTCGTCATGGTATCGCTCACAGAGGCGCTGCGCGCGATGTCGCCGGAAGGTGAGATCAACGACCACACAGCCTGGCACGGCAGCGGCGCCGCGGACCTTCAGGACTGGTTTGCCGAGATCGTCGAGATGGCACGTGCCGACAAGCACCGCCGGGCACTCGCGGCCACACGCGCGATCGCTTCAAAGCTGATGAGCGGGCCCTTGCGTTCACCACACGAGATTGCCGTGGCGCACCTTCTGACATCGTGGAGCCACCGCGTCCATCGCACCATCCAAGACGCTGCGCGTGGCGATGATCTGGGTGGCCTGAGCGTGGATGCCCACGCCACCGCGCTCGTCGCGGCAGCGCGGGGTTTTTCGACCTACAGCCTGGAACCTTGGCTGGAAGGGCGCATGAAGCCCTCGGCAATGCGTGGAATTCTGGCGCTGCTGCCGGATGACTCGAAGCCGGTGCAAGCCGCCGTGGAAGGGATGGAGCCGGAGGCCGCGCACGCCACGCTCAAGCTGATCACAGAACAGATCGAGGCGGAGTTGCACGAAACCCTGCTGACATTGTCGCAGAGCGGGAGCGAACAGGCCCACAGACTTCCCGAGAAGGCTCTGCATTCGGCTGGCGAACTCGCGTCTTGGGCGGACACTGCGCTCGGCAACTTGCGCCGGTGACACGCTATTCGCGCTTCAGCACACGATTGACGACGAAGTTGGTGATGCCGCGAGCCTTGAAGCTCTGTGTGACAGCATCAGGTTCGTATCGCTGCTCGACCCAACGCCGGAACTCTATCGGCTCGCGGGCGTTGTCGGCGCAGTAGCTCTCAAGAAAATGATCCAGCACGCCCGTGTCAGCCTGCTTGAAATGTCCATAGCGCAGGCTGAGTTGGCGCGCGGCCTCCTCGACCGGCCGGCGCTCGTGCAAGATCAGGTATAGCGCGGCCATGATGCCGGCACGGTCGGCGCCTGACTTGCAGTGGAACAACACCGGGTAACGGATCCGCTCGAACAGCGCCGCCGCTTCACGGATGGTCTCGGGCCTTGGGACACCGCGCGAGCGCATCTTGAAGTTCACCAGATCAACGCCGTAACGAGCGCATGTTCGCTCCTCAAGCCGGTAGCTGCCGCAGTCACGCGGGCCCCGCAAGTTGACGATGGTGCGGATGCCGCGCTTGGCGAGCCGACGGATATCGCGCGGGCCAGGTTGGGCGGACCGCCACACGCCAGGCGCGAGTTGGTGCAGGTTCAGATAGGCCAGCCGGAAGATGCCGTGATCCACCGCAAACAGGTCGACCTGCTCCATCAAGCGTTCCGCTCTCGACCGTCCGCCACGCGAACCGTGGCCAGTCAGCCGGTTACGATAGGTCCGGTAACCGGACATCAATGCGCGCCGCTGGCGCTGAGCGAATTTCATGCGATTATCGACAAGGTGTCATGGCTGCGCACGCGCTCCCGACGCAAACGGGTTGGACGAAAGGGTCACAGCAGGATTCGTTTCGGACGCAGATTAGTGCAGGATCAGCTTGCCGTCGAGATATTGGATTTCCGCCGGCGAAATCAGTCCCTTGTGCGCTACCGTGATGCAATGCAGCGGGCCATCGAGATTGGCCTGCCAAAAATCGAGGAAGCCACGCAGCTTTGGAAATTCCGGAGCGTAATCATAGTCTTGCCAAACGAACGATTGGAGAAATTGCGGGAAGTCGGGGAGCCGGTAGAGGATCTCCGCCGTGGTCAGGCTGTATCCCAGAAGCTGTTCCATCAGTTCGCTGTTTGGCATCGTCACCTCGTGCTTGCTGCTTCAGGCGCGTCACCGGTCATCCGCTTCGCACGGGCTGAAATTTACCCAAGCGCGGCTCGCGGCTTGACCAAGATACGTCATCCAAGTATAGCCCACCCAGTTCTGAGTTGAAGAAAAAACGCTGAATCAAGGCTTTAGCAGCATAGGCGATCAGGTGCTGCCAGTTCTGTTCGGCACGGCATCGCGACAATTTGCCCTATGGCATTGTTGGCGGCTGCCAGTGATGGCCGGCTCACGCATCCGGTAGGGGGTGTGCTGCGTATCAAGACGACAGTGAATCGCTAGCCAAGCTCCCACGCACATGGCTAAAGTCGCAAAGCCGGAAACCCTCAGGGACAGACCGACCATGCTGAAGGCCAATCTTTCGCACCTGCCCGTGGATCATCCCAAGGTCGAGTTCGGGCGTATCGGCGTCCTGCTCATCAATCTCGGGACCCCCGACTCCACCGATTACTGGTCGATGCGCCGCTATCTGAAGGAGTTCCTTTCGGATCGCCGCGTGATTGAGGTGAACCCGGTCGTGTGGTGGATCATCCTGAATGCCTTCGTGCTTACCAAGCGACCCTTTTCCTCGGGCGAGGCTTACAAGCTGATCTGGAACAAGGAGAGGGACGAGTCGCCGCTGCGTACCATTACCCGCGCGCAGTCGGAAAAGATCAGCGAGACACTATCCGGCGCTCCGGAAATCGTCGTCGACTGGGCGATGCGCTATGGCAATCCCTCGATCAAGTCGCGCCTGATGCATCTGCAGAAGCAAGGCTGCGATCGTGTCCTGTTATTCCCGCTTTATCCGCAATATTCCGCCGCGACCACCGGCACCGCCTGCGACAAGGCGTTCGACGCACTCAAGGAGATGCGCTGGCAACCGAGCATTCGCGTGGTACCGCCGTATTACGATGAGCCCGCCTATATCGAGGCGCTGGCCCGGTCTGTTCGCGAAGGCATCGCGAATCTGGACTTCGATCCGGAGGTGGTGGTCGCCTCGTTCCATGGCTTGCCGCTGGAGTATTTCCAGAAGGGCGACCCGTATCACTGTCACTGCGCCAAGACGGCGCGGCTGCTGCGCGAGGCGCTCGGCTGGGACGAGCACAAATTGCGCTTCACCTTCCAGTCGCGGTTCGGCAATGCCGAGTGGCTGCAGCCTTACACAGATCAGACCATCGAGGAACTGGCCGAGGAAGGCATCAAGCGGCTCGCTGTGATCACGCCAGGATTCTCCGCAGACTGTGTGGAAACGCTGGAAGAGATCGCCATGCAGGGCCGCGAGACATTCGAGGAAGCCGGTGGCGAGCAGTACGCGCTCTTACCCTGCCTCAATGATACGCCGGACAGCATTGCCATGCTGAGCGGGATCATCCGCCGTGAGTTGTCCGGCTGGGTCGATCGGGAGGCCACCTCGCATGCGCAGACGGCCTCCGATACTCCCAAGATCGCCGCTGCGGGCGGGCGCGGCTGAGACGCCTGAAACGGTGATGCAGAGGCCCCGCGGGCGTTTTCGCCTTCCTCCGGCCGGGCAATTCGCCTAAAAGTGCATCTGTCCAGTTGGGCTGGAGAGCGCTGGGATGGGTCCTTTCGAGATCTTCGCGATCATCGTCGCCGCCGTGCTGGCGATCACGGTGGTCGTTTCCGCCGTCATCGTGCCGCAGGGCCAGCATTACACCGTGGAACGGCTCGGTCGCTATGTCCGCACGCTGCACCCCGGCCTGCGCATCGTGATCCCGTTTGTCGAGCGTATCGGCCGTCGCGTGGTGGTGATGGAGCAGGTGCTCGACATTCCTACGCAAGATGTCATCACACGCGACAACGTCGTCGTAGAGGTCGATGCCGTCTCCTTCATGCAGGTGATGGATGCCGCGCAGTCCGCCTACGCCGTCGCCGATCTGCGCTCCGCGATCCTCAATCTTGTGCTCACCAATATCCGCACGGTCATGGGCTCGATGGACCTCGACGAACTGCTGTCCAACCGCGACGCGATCAACACGCGCCTGCTGAGCATCGTGGATGAGGCGACCCATCCATGGGGTGTGAAGATCTCGCGCATCGAGATCAAGGACATCGAACCACCGAAAGATATCGTCGAGGCGATGGGCCGGCAGATGAAGGCCGAGCGCGACAAGCGCGCCACCGTCCTCGACGCCGAAGGCGACAAGGCCGAACGGATCCTGCGCGCGGAGGGCTTGAAGCAGTCCCTGATCCTGGAAGCCGAGGGACGCAAGGAAGCCGCCTTCCGCGACGCCGAAGCTCGTGAGCGCGGCGCACAGGCGGAGGCCGAGGCCACGCGGATGCTGTCTGAAGCGATTGCTTCAGGGAACATACAGGCCGTCAACTATTTCGTCGCGACGCGCTATGTCGAGGCGCTGCAGGGCGTGGCGAGCGCGGAGAATTCCAAGGTGCTCATGATGCCGGTCGATGCGGCGAGCGTGATTGGCGCGATCGGCGGCATCACGGAACTCACCCGCGCAGCGTTCAGTTCGACCAACGGCCAAGTGCCCAGAGTGAGCGTACCGGAGATAGGGGATGGCGGCGGACGCCTCACCCAGAACCCGGATGGTTCGCAGGGCGAAACGGAAACCGCGCGGCTGGAGGACGATGCCTCGCCTGATCAGCCAGACCAGCCCGGCCAGACGCAGCCAAACGGCGGCGGCGGCACAGCAGGTCGTTCGTGAATTCGCCCGGCGGACAAGGTGTTGAGCATCGGCTGTCTCAAGCAACTGCCGTGCTCATCCAGCTTACGACGAGAGGTTCTTTAAGATGGAAGGCGCACTTGGCGCGATCGACACGCTCGGCGGATGGGCCTGGCTGATCTTCGGGGCAGTCCTGCTCGGGCTGGAACTGCTGCTGCCGGGCTTCTTCCTGATCTGGTTCGGGGTAGCCGCGGCCATTGTCGGGGTCACTGTGCTCGCCTTAGACATTTCCTGGGCCTGGCAACTCTTGATGTTCGGCGGGCTGTCGGTGATGGTCTTGCTTGGCGCCGGCCGGCTCTGGGGACGCGAGAGCGACGAGGCAGCAATCTTCACGGATCGTGCCCGTCAACTCATCGGCCAGCAATATCTCCTGCATCACCCGATCGAGAATGGCCGCGGCGTGCTGCTCGTGGGTGATTCCCAATGGTCCGTGCGCGGGCCGGACTGTCCACGGGGCGTCACCGTGCGCATTGTCGGCGCAAATGGCACCTTTCTGCTCGTGGAGCCGATAACGGAATCGTCAAACGAGAATTTTCCTAAGGCCGGATCATTTGGCGGGGACATCTGAGCGCCATTTATGCGACCCCGAGCCGGAGCAGATCGTGGATGTGCACGATACCGACCGGCCGCCCCCCCTCCACGACGAACAGCGCCGTGATCTTTGCGGTATTCAGCGTGTTGAGGGCAGCGCTCGCGAGCGTGTCCGGACCGACGGTCTTCGGGTTGCGCGTCATCACGTCCGCGAGCTTCGCGCTGAGCAGTCTGTCACCCATGTTGCGGCGCAGGTCGCCGTCGGTCAGAATACCGGCGAGACGACCCGTTTCATTCACCACCCCCAGACACCCGAACGACTTTTCGGTCATAAGCACCAGCGCCTCGCTCATGGGCGTATCGAGGGGTGCGAGCGGCAGCCGTTCGCCGCTGTGCATGAAATCCGAAACGTATTTAAGATTTGCCCCCAGCTGTCCGCCGGGATGAAACACCTTGAAGTCCTGTGCGGTGAACCCCTTGCCCTCCAGCAGCGCGATTGCGAGCGCATCGCCGATGGCCAGCTGCATCAATGACGACGTGGTGGGAGCGAGGCCGTGCGGACACGCTTCGGCTGCCTGCGGCAGGATCAGCGCGTGTTGTGCCCCGCGCGCGAGCGAGCTTTCCGGGCGTGAGGTGACGGCGACCAGCGGCACCGCGAACCGGCGAGCATAGGTCAGCAGGTTGGCAAGCTCCGCCGTCTCACCCGACCATGACAAAGCGATCACCGCATCCTCCGGTGTGATCATGCCGAGATCGCCGTGGCTCGCCTCGCCAGGGTGCACGAAGAACGCGGGCGTGCCTGTCGACGAGAGCGTGGCCGCGATCTTCTGGCCGATATGCCCGCTCTTGCCCATGCCGGAGACGATCACGCGCCCGCTCAGCCCGCGGATCAGCGCCACCGCACCGGCAAATGCCTCGCCCAGCCGCCCCGCCATGTGCTGCTTGAGAAGACTTACCCCGCCGAGCTCGAAATCGAGCGTGCGCAGCGCGGACTGCACCGCCGGCTCGACGGGAGACGCACCATCCGCCCCCATCAAGGTTTCGACGGCAATTGATGGCTGTGACATGGCTGGCATCCCTCCTGATCTGTCTCCACGCGGCAAGCGAAATGCCCGCGTCGCACGGCGCACCCTATTTGACGGTTTCCCGTGCAATCCGCTGGATTTCACCTCGCAGCGGCTCTGCCACGTCCGGATGATCCAGTGCATAGGCGATATTGGCTTGCAGAAAGCCAAACTTCGAGCCGCAGTCATAGCTTCGGCCACCATGCTCGAAAGCAAAGAACGGCTGGCTTTCCATCAGTTTCAGCATGGCATCCGTGATCTGGATTTCGCCGCCCGCGCCCGGTTCCTGATCGTCGAGAACCTCGAAGATTTCCGGCTGGAGAATGTAACGCCCGAGGATCATCAGCTCAGAAGGCGCGTTCTCGGCCTTCGGCTTCTCGACCATGCCGGTGATACGGTGTAGCCGCCCCTCGCCTTCGCCGAGGCTGACGATGCCATATTTGTGAACCTGCGAGCGATCGACGCGTTCCACCGCGATCAGGTTGATCTTCTCCCCCGACTCCGCGCTCAATCGCCGATATTCAGACATCATCTCCGCAAGGCACCCGTCGCCCGGCGATTTCACGAGCACGTCCGGCAACAGCAGCGCGAATGGATGTTCGCCGACCAGGTCGCGCGCGCACCAGACTGCGTGACCGAGGCCGAGCGGCTCCTGCTGGCGGGTGTAGCTGGACTGGCCTGGCTCAGGGCGCAGCTTGTCGAGCAGCGCCAGTTCCTCGCGCTTGTTGCGTTGGCGCAGGACGCTCTCCAACTCGTACTGGATATCGAAATGATCCTCGATGACATGCTTGTTGCGGCCTGTCACGAAAACGCAGTGTTCGATCCCGGCTGCGCGCGCCTCGTCGGCCACGTGCTGGATCAGCGGCCGGTCTACGACCGGCAGCATCTCCTTCGGGATCGCCTTGGTTGCAGGCAAAAAGCGGGTGCCAAGCCCGGCCACCGGGAACACGGCCTTGCGAATCGGTACGGTCATGCAGGTCTCTCGTTGTTCACGTTTGCCGGGCAGCATCACATCATGTTCACGGCAATCGGGGCAAGCCAAAGGCATGACCCGCATCCTCTGTGACAAGAACACATGTCTTTTCGCCCGTAACGTGTCATGGGGACTGCGCCAGTCCGTCCAGCATCGCCCGCACGGCTGCGATCTGCACGGCAGAGCGGTCCCGGAAGTTGAGCCCGGTGTACCCCCACCAGTCCCAGCACGCCCTCGGGTTCACCGTGCTGCGGCGCGTTTGCGGAAACAGGACGATCAGCCGGTTGGCATCGGCCCAACGCGCGAAGCCAGAGCCACGGATGAAGGCGTCGCCGACGGCATCGCGGTTCTGTTGGCAGCCATGAAATACGATATGAACCGCGCAGCCCCGCGCGTCGTCGCACGCTCGTGGTACGTAGACAATACCTTCTGCGGCGAGGCTGTGGCTGCTCCCCTCTGCGGCATACCCCGTCTGATCGAACGACATGAACCGCCCGCTCTCTTTGTCAGACTGCGGTTGTGCCTCAGGATAGACATGCTTGATGATCGCACCGGCCTGATCGTAGTCGCAGTCGTTCAGGTAGGGCGCGCCCTCGACGCCGCATTCCAGCCCGGCGTCTTCGGTGATAAACGCATGCGCGCCGCGTTCATGGCGCACGAACCTGATATTGCTGCGAGGTACCCCGACCTCCCGGTAGTACCGGTCCGCCGCCGCGACGACGGAGCGCGCCACGGTATCATCGCCCTGGGAATGGAAGAGGTAGACGCGGTCGTCCGCGAGCCCGCTCAACGGCGTGACCTTGCCATCTTCGGCCAACTCGCGTGTGCGCTCCGCCAGCGTAGCCACGTCCGGCTTGCCCATCACCGAGAGACTGTCATCCATGCAGGCGTTGAGCGCGAGGTTCAGATTGTGCGGAACCGCCGTCGTCCATATCGGCCACAGCCTGGAGAATGAACTTTCCGCGCAGCCATATGGCCCGCCCGCGACCAGCCCGGCGCCGATGACGATGTCGGAATGCGCGACCTGGAACTGGCCGGCCATGTATGCGCCCGACGACAACCCCGACACCGACGTCCGCTCGATATCGGCGCCCAGAGCCGGAAGCGTGCCGGCTCGCTTCTGCTCCGGGACGCTCAGATACGCCCAGGCCAGCACGACAAGACCGGCGAGCACAATAAGGCTCGCCACCAAGCCCCGGGAAGAGAACAGGGGGCGTCTCGACGCCATCTCGCGTGCTCCAATCCGGAATACTGTCTCCACCACACCAGCGTGCCGCGGTCATATCAGTCCCGGATCAATGCACCAAGCGTTTCCGGCTCGTTCGTCGAGCTTCTGCTCATTGCGATTTCAAGCGCCCGTCGCTGTCGAGCCGCAGAACCCATAGGTCCTGATAGCCCGCGCCGCGACCAGTCGTATAACCGGTGACGAGGATACCGCCGTCGCGCGTGGTGATGACGGCTGTCGGCCGCGACCATGCGCCAGATCCATGGAGTCTCGACCAGACGACATCGCCGCTGGGTGAGAACCGGACCAGCCGCGCTTCGCTCTGCCCCAGGCCGCCGAACTGTGCGGCCGAGACCACCACAACGCCGCCGTCCGCTGTCGCAGCCGCACCCCAAGCCTCGTTACTGCCAAAGTCTTGGCTGAGCCGCTGCCACATGGTCGTGCCGTCGGCAGCCAGTCTGATCACCCAGGACTTGCTGTCGCGTGGGGTGCGTTCCTGAGACAGTCCGGCGACAAAGAACCCGCTATCGGTGGCAGCGCTGATCGCGGTGCCCGAGGAAAAGATACCCCGCGCGAAATGGCGCTGCCAGAGCAGCTCGCCGCTACTGGCGAGACGAACCACCCAATTATCGAAGCTCGTGACTCCTGGGCGTTGGGCATATCCGGCAATCGCAAAGCCGCCGTTCGGTGCCTCGACTGCGCTCACCGCGCCCTCTTCTCCCGGCGTGCCATATGTGCGATCCCAGATCACGCCCCCATCGTTATCAAGCCGGAGCACCCAGAGGTCGCGGTCGACATCGCCGCCCCGGCTGCCCGCCACAAGGAAACCACCGCTCGCAGGGCGCACGATGGCGCGTGCCTCGTCGTTGTGTGGCCCCCCGAAAGTCTTCTGCCAGGCCAGCTTGCCCGACGATGTGACACGCGCCACGAGGACATCCGAGCCGCCCGCACCTGCGGAATAGGTCTTCCCGACAATGGCGACGCCGTCATCTTGGGTAGCAACGATACCGAATACCTTCTCGGTCAACGGCCCGCCGATCGTCTGCTGCCAAACCACCTTGCCCCGCGGACTGAGCCTCACGATCCAGGCATCACGATACCGCGAGCCATTGGAACGCGTATGCCCGGCCAGCGCGTAGCCGCCCGAGGGCATTTCCGCGACGGCATGCGCCTCATCATCGAGCCAACCGCCGATCACGTGTTCCCAGGTGCAGCCGGCGCCGGTCTGCTCGCAGTCATCCGCGAGTTGGCGCAAGAGATCGGAGCCAAGCCCAGGAACAGCATCGGGGGCGAGAGCTTGAGCGGGCACCGCGAGCGCGATTGCCGTTGCGAACAGCGTGGCCGAAACCCTAGACATGGAGCGCAGGAAAAATGCGAAGACCCGCTCTGGGGCGGGATCGGCAAAGGGGATGGACATTGCGACGACAGCCTCCTTGAGAAAATAATCTGTCGTCAAATTGTCATGTGAAATCCTGTCATGGTCAATTCACAAGGGCAAGAGCCATGAGGGGGCCACGCCTGGAGCAGCGTTCTATCTGATCGAATCAGAATGGCTGCTCCAGATTCCTGGTTTTTCGCGCAATTTTACCGATCCTCGTTGCACTCCGGTCGGATCGCGCTTGAGGACAAAGCAGCAGCACGCGTTAACCTGCTTACAATATGACGTATGGTGAGATTCAGGCGGGGGCGGGCGGTCGGCCCTCGCGCAGCCGTTGGCGGCCCCGCCCGCGGGTTTCCACTGCACCGTCAGCGGAACAGCCAGTCGAACAGGTTACGCGGCTCGCGGCGACGCTGCTCCCAACGCCGGCGTTCGCCGCGGCGCTCGAAGCCGCGGCCCCATTCCTCGAAGCTCCAGCGGTCGTCTTCCATGCGCCGCTCCGGTTCGCGCCGGACAACTCTCTTCTTGGGCTCTTCACGCAGTTGGTGCGCACTCGCGATACCGTCGGGATCGGTGATGGTCACGCCATACTGACCCCACTCCCATTTGGCCTTGTCGCCATGCATGAGATAAGGCTCGACCGCGACCACGCGCGCCTTGCGCAGGTCGAGGATCGCCACGTTCTCGTAGGATTTGCGGCCTTCGCCTGCCCCGCCTGCTTGCGCACCCGCGGCGTAACGCAACAGTCCGAAGCCGCTGAGGGTTTTGGTCAGCGGCGTCCACTCAAGAAGCTTCGGTTGTGCGTCGCCACGTACTTCCAGCAGCACCGCCAAGTCGCCGTATTCGTCGTTCATCGCGAAAAAGCGCGGGCCAGCCGCCTTCACGATCTGCCATCCCTCAAGCGGCTCGCCGACGCTCAAATCGGGCGGTTCCACGTTACCCTCGATAGCCTTCCCCAGCCGGTCCAGCGCAGTGCGTGCGCTCTCCAGCAGGGGATCAAGCGTCAGCGCCTTGCGGTAATCAGCGCGTGCACTCTCGACATCGCCGGCCTCCTCCGCCAGCCGGGCGCGCACGACGAAAGCTTCAGCCATATCGGGCGACAATTCGAGCGCCTTGCTCAGATTGGTGCTCACCTGCACCGGGCGTGCAAGTTGCAGATAAGCGCGGGCGCGACACAGATAGGCCGGGGCATGGTCTGGAGCGAAGGTAACGGCGAGGTCGCAGTCGGAAAGGGCCTTTTCGATTTGACCGCGCTCCAGTTGGGCCAGACCGCGTCCTGCATAAGCCTCACCATTCTCTGGCGCAATCTCAAGCGCCGCGGAAAAATCCTGGATCGCCGCTTGCTGATCACCGGCCCTGGCATGGATCATGCCGCGCTGGATCAGCAGGTCCTGGTCGCCTTCCGAGGTCGCCACGACCTGTTCGAGGTCGCTCAGCGCATCGTCATACTGACGCACCTCGATATGGGCCGCGGCACGATTGCGATACGCCGCCGGATAGTTCCGGTTAAGGAGGATCGCCCGGTTGAGATAGCGCATGCTGGCAAATGGCAGTGACTGTGCCGCCGCTACCTTACCCCGCCCGTTGAGCGGCGCAGCGCTTGAGGGCAGAAGCTTGCTCGCGCGGCGCAGATCGGCCTCGGCTTCTGCAATCCGGCCCAGCGCAAGATAAGCGTTGCCGCGATTGTTGAAGGCCGCGCCGTAAGCCGGCGCAAGTTCAATCGCTCGGGTGAAGTCCTTTATCGCGTCCTCAGTGCGGCCCATCTGCATGAGCACATTGCCGCGGTTATTGTAGACAGGCGCATAGTCCGGGTTGAGCGCGATAGACTTCTCGAAGTCGGCAAGCGCCTGCTGATAGCGCCGCTCGCGCCAATGGGCCACACCACGATCATTGTGGATACTTGCCCGGCGCAAGTCTGGCAGCGTCTCATCGGCCAGCGCCTTGTCATACGACGCGATCGCCTTGGCGTTGTTGCCGCGCATCAACGCATTGACGCCCTCCTGCGCATATAGCAGGGCCTTCTCGACCGAGCCGTGCGCGGGCGTCGCCACCATCAATGCAGCGCAGAGACACAAGATGATCCGGGTAACAATGCTCATGACGTTCCTTGCATTCCGGGGCGCCGCCCGAACAGCGTTGCAACTCTGCCTGCTTCCCCGCGACCGGTCAACAAAGGGCCAAAGTTTACCGCCAAGCTGGTGATCGTCGGGGATAGTTTGCGCTGAACCTGCCGGGCCTTTATAGGGTTCGGCAAGACGTATGTCCGATAGGAGCCCCGAGTGATACCCCAAAGCCCCGCCCGCCCTCTCGCGACAGTCCTGAGTGCTTTCGCCATGGCCGCAGCACTCATCATCCTTCCATCCTCATTATATGCTCAATCCGGCGATGATTATGACCGCGCGCTGACCGGCGATCCGCTCGTCGACAGCATCCTTCGGGCTCCGGGACCGGACTCCACACGCGGCGAGCGCAGGCGCGCGCCGGGGGACATCTGGCAGCGGGACCGGCGGTCCTATGATCCGCCGCGAAGCGACAATCGTGACGCGTGGGAGCGGGAGCCGCGCCGTGCGCAAGACGATGACTGGAGCGAGGAAGACGCGCCGCCGCGCAGCTTCCGCGACGAGTCTGCGGACACCGATCCGGCACCGCGACGCAGCGTCAGGCGCAACCCGCCGCCTCCGCCCGCGCAGCGGGGGAACGGACCGTCGGACATCATCATACTGGACGCCGATCCCTCCGACCTGACAGCGACCGCGCAGGCGGAAACCGTCATGTCAGACCCCGACACTGCGCCAGCCGAAGAACCCGGCACGGATGAGCGCGAACTGGCCGAAGCTCAACCCGAAGCCGACGATGCCGCAGAGGCAGAAACGCGCCCCGAGGACATCGAAGACCTCCTGTCAGAGGACGATCTAACGGCGGGACGTGACGATACCCGCTCCCCTGCACTGCAAGCCCCCTCCACTACAAAGGAAGAGCCGTATCGTGAAGCGCCGGCACTCGGCACGCCGCCTGTGACGCCTGCGCCCTCCCAGCGGCACGTCGCAGCAGTTGCCCCGGAGACATTGACCCGCGCGCCCGAGGTGCCCGTCAAGGCGCCCGAACGTGAAGGTCTCGCACCACCGCTAAACAATATGATCGGGCAGATGCTGGTGATCGGCTTTCGCGGCCAGACGACGTCGGACCCAGGGGTGCAGCGCGCCGTCCAGGATGTCAAAACGGGCAAGGTGGGCGGCGTCATCCTCATGAGCCGCAACATCGAATCGCCGCTGCAGGTCAAGGGTCTGACAAGGCTCTTCACCGAGGCCGCGCAGGGACAGCCAACGCCTTTCATCGCGGTCGATCAGGAAGGTGGTTACGTCCAGCGTCTGGCGCGCACCAAAGGGTTCAAGACGCACCCGTCAGCCGAGCGCCTCGGCGCGCGCAATGATCCGCGGGGCGCCTATTCCGCATATCGCAGCTTGGCGCTGGAGTTACGAGATCACGGGTTCAACCTTAACCTTGGCCCAGTCCTCGACCTCAACATCAATCCGGCCAACCCGATCATCGGGCGGCTCAAGCGCAGCTTTGGCACGGACCCGGACCAAGTTGTATCGTTTGCCAAGGCGTTCGTTTACGCCCACAACGAAAGCGGCGTGCTGACCGCGGCCAAGCACTTCCCCGGCCACGGCAGCAGCCGGACCGATAGCCATGACGAACTGGTCGACATCTCGAAAAGCTGGAGCGAGACGGAACTGCGCCCCTATCGCAAGCTGATCGAGGCTGACGCTATCGACATGATCATGACTGGCCATCTCTACCATCCGGGTTTTTCCGACCGCCCGGGCGCTCCGGTCTCGCTGTCGGAAAAAGGTATCCGGACCGTCTTGCGTGAAAGTCTCAACTTCGATGGCGTGGTGATCAGCGATGATCTCGATATGCGTGGCGTGCGCGAGAACCGCTCCTTTGAGGAGGCCGTAATCAGCGCCGCGGCCGCAGGCAATGACATTCTCCTGATCACCAACTCTGACGGCTACAAGCCGGACCTCGCCGAACGCGTGGCCGCAGCGATCCGCGTCGGCATTGACGACGGCCGAATCAGCGCTGAGCACATCCGGGAATCGTATGAGCGCGTGCTCAAGCTGAAGGATGAACTTTCGCAACTCCAGCGCACCGCCACCGGTCCGGGGCAGGATCGCGGGCTCCCGGATCAATCCGGCGGCTGAGTGCCCGCCTCACAAAGCGAAAGCCGGTTCGTGGCAATCCTGCCATCTCAGCAGGCCGGAATGCCCGCGATCAGTGAAAGCATGCAGCAGATGCTTGGATGCGCGGCGAATTGCCTCGTTTTTTCTGATCCAAGCGGCTCCCCCCGGCGTAGGCTAGGCAAACAACAGGAAGGTGGATATGCTAATTCGCGCTACGGGTCGACCTTCCGCGCCATCTCGCGCGGATACGATGGACCGGATCCAAATGACTGACCTCATCCACAAAGTGGCGCGAAACCGCGACTCGGAGGCGTTTCACGAACTCTTCGTGATGTTCTCGCCGCGCATCAAGGCAATGCTGATGCGCCAGGGTGCCGACCCGGAAACCGCTGAAGAGATCGTCCAGGAGACAATGCTTTCCGTCTGGCGCAAGGCCCACCTGTTCGCCGAGAGCAAGGGCAGCTTTTCCACCTGGGTGTTCACGATTGCCCGGAATCTGCGCATCGACCGTCTACGTCGCAACGTGATCTGGCAGGACCTGGGCACGGAAGTCGACGAGCGTCCCAGCGAGGACGACAGCCCCTATGACGAGCTTCACCGGGAACAACAGCGCGCAAGGGTTGCCGAGGCATTGAAAACGCTCACTCCGGAACAGCATGAAGTGGTGCGCCTTTCCTACATCGAAGGGCTCACGCACACCGAAATATCAGACCGTATCGGCGTGCCGCTCGGTACTGTCAAGTCGCGCATGCGTCTGGCATATGGCAAGGTTCGCGAGCTTCTCGGAGATCTGGCATGAGCATCACCCATCATCTCGACGATGCCACTCTGATGAGCCTCTCGGCGGGCGCGCTGCCCGAGGCGCTGGCTTTGGTGGCGGCTTGCCATCTGGAGCAATGCGACCACTGCCGCAGCCGGCTCGGCGAAATGGACATGCTTGGCGGAGCGATGCTTGAGACGGTCGAGCCTGCGCCGCTGAGCGAAGGCGTGAGCGAACAGATGGCCGCTTTTTTCGATTCCGACAATGTCAGGAGCTTTCCATTGCGGCGATCACGCTCCCGCAATGGCGAAGTGGCGGCGAAAGGCGAACTGCCCGCGTCGCTGACAAACATCGTTGGCCCATCGCTTGACAAGTTGCGCTGGCACTGGCTCGCACCCGGCATCCGGCATCACCTCGTAGAGATGCCCGGCGATAGCCGTGGCACGCTGCGGCTGCTGAGGATCAAGGCAGGCATGCGGATTCCGGAACACGGCCATGCCGGATCGGAGCTGACTCTGGTCCTGCGGGGGGCCTATCATGACCGCTTCGGGCGCTTCGGTCCCGGCGATGTGGCCGATCTGGACGATGACGCCGAACATGAACCGCGTGTGGACCCGGACGATGAATGCATCTGTCTCGTTGCGACGGAGCAGATGGTCCGGTTCAAAGGTATCATGTCGCGCGTCTTGCAGCCATTGACCGGCATGTAAGCGCGCGCCGCGGCGCAAAACTGTCTCATCACCCATCGTAGTTGCGCGGGAGCCTAGCTCTCCTGCATGGAGATTGTCGTAGTGTCGCAACGCATCATCTGGATTACT
>CAZYYQ010000020.1:0-19481 GCA_964651275.1 uncultured Hyphomicrobiaceae bacterium
CTCCGAAGCACAGCACACGCCCGAGCAAATGTCTGAATCATGAGGACCACTAGTGCATCTTGGATGCATCCATTCGCTTCACCGAGCAGCGAGTCCGAGAGCGAATGAATGCGTCGATGCACTGGACATGCTTCTGTGGCGCGCAAAGATCGGAAACGATGGCTTCAAGCCGAGGGCGATCGTCCCGGGCGACATTCACAACCATCCCTGCTCTCACGCCATGAGCATGAACAGCTTCGTGAGATTTGGGAATCATCCGAACGGATCAAACAAGTAGGAGGCGATTATCATGGGCGCACCGAAACTTTCGCAGCGCGGGCAGATAGGGTCTTTTGTCGCGATGGACGTGATGGCGGAGGCCAACCGGCGCGACAGCGCGGGCGAGGACATCATTCACATGGAGATCGGGCAGCCAGCGCATCCCGCACCCACTGCGGCGCGTGAAGCGGCGCGCGCAAGCCTCGATAGCGGCACGCATGGCTACACGGATGCACCGGGGCTGCCGGTCTTGCGGGAGCGCGTTACCCGCTATTATGCGGAGCGGCACGCCATCGACATCGCGCCGGAGCGGGTCATTGTCACCACCGGCTCATCGGCGGGTTTCACGCTGGCATTCCTGATGTTGTTCGACGCGGGCAGCGCGCTGGGTCTGCCGCAGCCGGGCTACCCCTGTTACCGGCACATCGCGAGCGCATTGGGGCTGCGCCCTGTCGCGGTGGAAGCCGGCCCGGCTGAACAGTGGATGCCGACACCCCGCGCGCTGGAAGAGGCGGCGACATCGGCGGGAAGCGATCTTGGCGGCCTGATCGTGGCCAGTCCCGCCAACCCGACCGGCACCATGCTTGGCCCCTCGGACATGGGTGCGCTGATGGATTATTGTCGCTCGCGCGGGATGTGGTTCATTTCCGACGAGATATATCATGGGCTGGAACACACCATCGAGGCGCAAACCGCATTGCGGTTCTCTGACGATGCGATCATCATCAACAGCCTGTCGAAGTACTACTGCATGACGGGCTGGCGCATTGGCTGGATGGTCGTGCCGGAGCGGCTGATCCGAGCGGCGGAACGGCTACAGCAGAACCTCTACATTTGCGCCCCCACCATCTCGCAGGTTGCCGCTGCCGCCGCCTTCGATGCCAAGGACGAACTCGACGAGATCAAGGCGGGATATGCGCGTAACCGCACCCATCTACTGCGGGCGCTATCCGAAGCTGGCCTCGGCGAAATGGCACCGGCGGATGGCGCGTTTTACGTTTACGCGGATGTGAGCCACCTCACCAACGACAGCCGGGATTTCGCCGCGCGGACTCTGTCCGAGGCGAGGGTAGCCATCACGCCCGGAATCGACTTCGATCCCGTTAACGGACACCGCTACGTCCGGCTCTGCTATGCGGGCGCCCACGCGCGCATCAGCGAGGGGGTCAGCCGGCTTGCCAGATGGATCGCAGGGCAGCGCGAAGCCTGACCCGTGCAACGCGGCAACAGCCCGTGCGAAACCGGCAACACGTGTGTCCGGATTGTGGCGCGGCCTGCTGTCATGAGTTATCTTCAAAGACCAGTCATGAAGAGGTGTCGAATGCTGCGAGGTCTGTTTTCCGCCATCGCTGTAGTTGCGCTTGCGTCAACGCTCGGGATCGCCCACGCGGTCGAGCCGGGCGCGCCGAAGGATTTGCTCGGACGCATGGATGCCGCTGCGTTCAAGTTGCAGATCAGGCTCAGTGAGACGTTCCGGGACATCCCCGAAGCCGAGCGCCGGGAACGCGGCGCAATGGCGGAGTTCTACGCAGAACGTGGAACCGAATTCCTCTGGATAACCGAAGATGGTGTAAACGATCGTGCGCGGCGCGTGGCGGAAGTGATCGCCCGCGCGGATGCTTTCGACCTGCGTCCCGAGAACTACGCTCTGCCCGACATGTCTGAGACGCCACCGACAGGCGACAAGGCGGCATGGCTCGCTTCGACGGAATACCAGATCAGCAAGACCGTGCTGGCCTATGCCCGGCATGCGCAATCCGGCCATGTCGATCCGCGCGAAATCAGCCGCATCCTCGACATTACGCCGGATGCCCCCGATCCGCTGGCGGTCCTGCGGGGGCTGACGCGCGATGAGGTAAAAGTTGCGGCTTATCTGGAGGGGTTCCACCCTCAGCATCCGCAATTCACTGGTCTGCTGGATCGGCTCAGCGCGTTGCGGGCAGCTTCGCAGCGGGCCACTGTAAGGATCCCCGCAGGCGACGTGATAAAACCCGGCGAGACGCACCCGCACGTTGCGCTGTTGCGCAAGCGCCTGAGCGTGGATGAAACCGTCGAGGCACCCAACACCTATGATGCCGAACTGGTGGCCAAGGTCGAGCGCTTTCAAAAGCGTAACGGGTTACATGTCGATGGCCTGATCGGCCCGGCGACCCGGCGCGCGCTCAATCTGAGCCATGAGGACAAGATCGAGACGCTGCGCGCGAATCTGGAGCGCTGGCGCTGGTTTCCCAACGATCTTGGTGCACGCTATGTTCACGTGAACATTCCGGAATTCATGGTGCGTGTGAGAGACCGCGGCAGGACGGCGTTTGAGGAGCGTATCGTCGTGGGCAAGCCTAAGCACGCCACGCCGTCATTCTCCGATCAGATGGAACTGGTGGTGTTCAATCCGTACTGGAATGTGCCCTATTCCATCATGAAGAACGAGATTGTGCCGGTCGCGCGGCGCGATCCCAGCTTCCTGTCGCGCCAGAATCTGAGCGTGGTCTGGCGTGGTGGCCGCACTGTCGATCCGTATCGGGTGGACTGGAGCGAGGTGGATCTAGGCAAGGTGCGGCTGCGCCAGTCTCCTGGGAGCCACAACGCTCTCGGGGAGGTGAAATTCCTGTTCCCGAACAAGCACTCGGTATATCTCCACGATACGCCCTCGAAGCACCTGTTCAACCGCTCACAGCGCGCCTTCAGCCACGGCTGTATGCGCGTTCGCAATCCGCGGCAATTCGCCGAGGCTATCATGAGCGTACAGGGATGGGACAAGGCCGCGATTTCACGTGCGATCGCGAGTGGCGCCAACCGTGCCGTTCGGCTGAAAAACCCGCTGCCTGTGCACATTACCTATTTCACGGCCGCAGTTTCGCAGAGCGGTGGGGTCCAGTATTTCGGCGATATCTACGGTCACGACGGCAAGACGCTGCGTGCTTTGAAACAGGCCCAGAAGAGGGCGCAGGGCTGAGCCGGAAACGCCCGCCCCTCAACAGCGCCCGCCTTTCTCCGGTGCCCCTGCGCCCAGCCGGGGACACATCGCCATGTTTTCCCCGTAATTTACGGGTTACCTCCCGTTAACCGCAACTCGCTAAAATTAAGAATTAACAGCCAGTTACGCCTCTTGGCCCGTTCGGGCCTCCTGCAGGGAAAACATGTTCCGCAATTTCCGCTTGTTGAGCCGCACGCTCGTGCTGATTGCGATTGCCGCTTTTGCCGCAAGCCTTTCTGCTACCAAGTCGTCGGCAAGCGAGCGGCGCCTGCAGATCTATAGCGTCAACACGAAGGAGCGCATAGACGTCATCTACAAGCGCAATGGGGAGTACATCCCCGAAGCGCTCGACAAAGTCGACTGGATCATGCGCGACTGGCGCCGCGACGAAAAGACGAAGATTTCGCGCGAACTGATCGATCTGCTGTGGGAGGTCCATCGTCAGGTTGGCTCGCGCGAACCGATTCAGTTGATTTCTGGCTATCGCTCGGTCAAGACCAACAACATGCTGCGTCGGACCAAGGGCGGGCAGGCGCGCAAGAGCCAGCACTCGCTCGGCAATGCCGCAGATGTGCGTTTCCCCGATGTGCCCGTGAAACGCCTGAGAAATGCCGGGCTGATCCGCCAGTATGGCGGCGTGGGCTACTATCCGACCTCATCGATCCCATTCGTGCATCTCGACGTGGGCCGCGTGCGTCACTGGCCGCGTCTGCCGCGTCAGGAACTGGCGCTGCTGTTCCCCTCCGGCAAGTCGAAACACGTGCCGTCCGATGGTAAGCCGATCACGCAGGAAGACGTGCGCATCGCGCTCGCCAGCCTGGAAAAGACGGGCAAGCCGCTGCCTTGGGCGACGCGCCAGCAACTTCAGCAGGCTCCGCAGCCAATCCTCGCCAGCCTTGGCCCGGTGATGTCCGGCTTCGACCTCGGCACCACCCGACGCTCGGCAGACTCTCCGGAAACTCCGGCCTTCGAGACCGCTTCGGTTCCAACCGGGCCGGAGGACGACGCGCAGCCGGGCTCGAAAGGCGTGGCCACCACCAGCGTCGCCAGCGCGCCAGAGTATGACGACGATCACGCAGACGAGTTGTACTATCAGCCGTTCCCGCTGCTGCCGATGCTCGCCGATGCGAGTGTCGCCGCGATGGATTTCGGCGCCAAGCCACCCGACTTGCTGAAGAAGGTGCACATGTTCTTCTCTGATCCGCGCGCAGATCTGCCGCTCGAGTTCGAGCCGGGACTTCAGTATGGAGAGCTTTACTGGGCCTCGCGGTTCTCGGGAGCGGCGGTCAGCGGTGTTCTGATGCAGGGCAAGGCCCCTGAGAACGCTCCGGCTCGCAGCGAAAGCTCGCGCGTCGCGCGGCGTTGATCGTACCCGCGGTTGCTATTTCAACATGTCGCGGACATACCGGCTCGCCTTCGCGAAATTCATTCTGTCCTTGTAGCGCGCCTTAAGCGTGTTCATCGTGCGGCCGACATCCTTGAGGCTGGATGCACCGATCTCCTGCACCACTTTCTGACACGCCACGCGCGTCTGCGGCTCGTCGAACTCCTCCGGCAGAAAGCTTTTCAGGATGTCGATCTCGTCCAGTTCCTGCTGAGCCAGTTCAAGCCGCCCGGCCTGCTCGTAATCATGCGCAGTCTGAAGCCGCTGCTCGACCATGCGATGCAGCAATTCCACGATCTCCGCATCGGATATCCCGCCTTCGCCATTTGCACCCAAGGCCGAGCATCGGTCCTGAATGGCGGCGTTGATAAGCCTGAGAGTGTTGATTCGCCGCTTGTCGCCTGCCGCGATGGCCTGCTTCAGGGTGGCGTTAATTTTCTCTCTTATCATTGTACATCCGTTCGCTGCACGCCGTGCAGCCACTTGCTGTTCCCAACCATGGCGGCGGCAAAAAGGAGGTTGGGGCGGATGACAAGTTTTTCGAGGATGCCTGCAACCAGTGCCCGGTCAGGAATCATGCGACCGACCGTGCAATCCGCCCCATCTGCGCTCTATGGTCCTGCAGACCCTCTCAGAACCGGCGCACCCTTGACCCTTTCGGATCCTCTACGTAACTTCCACCCAGTGCCCCATGGCTGGCGCGAAGATGGCGACGTGCGCTTGACAGGTCAAGCCGTCATCCGGCGCGCCTTCCCTGTTCAACCCGCAAGAGCAGAGATACCGCATGAGCGATAATGCGACGGATCAGGCAGCGTCGCACGAAACGTCGCGCGCTGGTTTGCAGGCCGGCCGCCGGCCGCCGCCACGCCCTTTCACAAATCGTGCGACCGCCTTGCTGGTGTTAGCCGATGGTTCCGTCATTCGCGGGGCGGGGCTGGGTGCGCGCGGGCAAGCTTGCGGCGAGGTCTGTTTCAACACGGCGATGACCGGCTATCAGGAGGTCCTGACCGACCCGTCCTATGCGGGGCAGATCATCACCTTCACCTTCCCGCATATCGGCAATGTCGGCACTAACACAGACGATACCGAGACATCGAACCTGGCGGCGAGCTCGGGCGTGAGGGGGTGCGTCTTGCGCGCGCGCATCACCGATCCGTCCAGTTACCGGTCCATGCAGGCGCTCGACGAATGGCTGCGCCAGCGCGGCGTTATCGGCATCTCAGGGGTGGATACGCGCGCGCTGACCAGCCTCATCCGGGAGCGCGGCATGCAGAACGCCGTGATCGCACATGATCCAGCAGGCGCATTCGACATTCCCGCCCTGAAGGCCGCAGCAGCGCAATGGCCGGGGATCGAAGGGATGGATCTGGCGCGTGAGGTCACATGCGGCCAGAGCTACCAGTGGGACGAGACGATCTGGCGCTGGGGCACCGGCTTCGGGCGGCAGACGGACCCGGTCGCGCATGTGGTCGCGGTCGATTACGGGTTGAAGCGCAATATCCTGCGCTGCCTCGCAACCACAGGCTGCCGCGTCACGGTGGTGCCCGCGACGGCCAGCGCGGAGGACATTCTCGCGCGCCAGCCAGACGGCATCTTCCTGTCGAACGGCCCCGGCGATCCGGCTGCGACGGGCGAATACGCGGTGCCTGAACTGCGCAAGCTGATTGACTCCGGCAGGCCGCTGTTCGGCATCTGCCTCGGGCATCAGTTGCTCGGCCTGGCGCTTGGCGGGCGCACGAGAAAGATGCATCAGGGACACCACGGCGCGAACCACCCGGTGCTCGATCACACCACCGGCAAGGTCGAGATCACCTCCATGAACCACGGCTTCACGGTGGACCGCGACAGTCTGCCCGGCGGCGTTGTGGAGACCCATGTCTCGCTGTTCGACGGCAGCAACTGCGGTATCCGGCTTGAGGACAGGCCGGTATTCTCCGTCCAGTATCACCCCGAAGGCTCGCCCGGCCCGCAGGACAGCCATTACCTGTTCGTGCGGTTCATGAACATGATCCGCGCGTCGCGCGGCGAGGCGGAGGTGCCGGAAGTCTGGGATCACAAGCACGGTCCCGATGCATGAGGCCGCACCGATGAGGAGGTCCGTACTTCGGTCATTACTTGGCGCAATTGCGTTGGGATGGGCATCCACCGTACCGGCTCAAGCCGCGGACGTGCCGTGGCAAAGCTGGCAATCCACGCTGCATGCGGACAGCCCGATTGCCGGGAAGCTTTGGGATGCCCAAGCCGGCAGGGCGATCTCGCCGCAAGAGATGATCGAGAGGCTGAAGGGCGCGCGCTTCGTGCTGCTCGGCGAGGTGCATGACAACCCGGACCATCACCGGCTGCAGGGCTGGATCATCGAGAGGCTGGCGGCGCGCGGCGCGCGGCCTGCGGTCGTCATGGAGATGATTCCGCAGAACAAGGCGGACGTGCTTGCGGATTATCTCGCCCAGCCGGACGCGACAGCCGAAGGTCTTGGCCCGGCGCTCGACTGGGGCAAGTCCGGCTGGCCGGATTGGTCGACATATCAGCCGATCGCCGAGGCGGCCTTCGCGGCGGGGCTGCCAATCAAGCCAGGAAATCCGGCAGATGATCTGACGCGCGAGATGGCGAAGCAGGGCTTTGACGCTCTCGGCGCGCGCGAGGCTGAACTGACGCTGGACCAACCGCTATCGCCCGCGCTTGCCGATGCGCTCAGCGATGAACTTTTCGACGGTCATTGCGAACTTGTGCCTCGCGAGAGCCTCGCGCCGATGGCGCGGATCCAGCGCCTGCGCGATGCCGCGATGGCCGACGCCTTGCTCGCCCACGACGCGGCGGTGCTGATCGCAGGAAACGGCCATGTGCGTACGGATCGCGGTGTACCTTGGTATCTTCGTCAGCGCGCGCCGGACAGCCGGATGGCGGTGGTGATGCCTATTGAACTCGACGGCACGGACAATGCGCCGAGCGATTACATCGAGCGCGGGCCGGACGGCGAACCGGTCGCTGATTTCATCTGGCTGACGCCGCGCGCCGAGCGGCCCGATCCATGCAAGCAGATGCGCGAATATTTTCGCAAACGCCAGTCAGGCAGATAGGCTCATGCCGCAGGCTTTGCCGCGGCCATGAAGTAGTTGACGCTGGTATCCGCCGACAGCCTCCACTGGCGCGTCAGCGGATTGAATGTCAGCCCGCGCGTCTCGACCGTGCGCAGCCCGCTCGCCGAGAGCGCCCGCGACAGCTCCTCCGGCGTGACGAAACGATCCCACTGATGCGTCCCGCGCGGCAGCCAGCGCAGCACGTATTCCGCGCCGACGATCGCCAGGGCGAAGGACTTTGCCGTCCGGTTTATGGTCGACAGCAGCATCATCCCGCCGGGCCGCAGTATCTGCGCGCACACGCCTGTGAACGCCGCCACATCCGGCACATGCTCGACCACCTCCAGCGCGATAACGGCGTCGAACTGTGCGCCCTCTCCGGCTAGCTCTTCCACCCGCGCAGCGCGGTAGTCGATCTGCAACCCGCTTGGCTGCGCATGGGCGCGCGCCGCCGCGATATTCTCCTGGGCCGGGTCGATGCCAGTCACGTGCGCCCCCAGCCGCGCCAGAGGCTCGGCTACCAGCCCGCCGCCGCAGCCGATATCGGCCATTCTCAAGCCTTCAAGCGGCTTAGCTTCGTGCGCGTCGCGCCCGAAATGGCGGATCAGCGCCTCGCGCAGAAACCGCAGCCGCTCCGGCCCGATCGCGTGCAGGGGCGCAAACTCGCCTTCCGGGTCCCACCATTTCGCGGCGAGAGCGCGAAACCGCTCCACCTCGCGTTGATCCAGAGTGCTGTCTATTTCGCTCATGGCGCAATCCTATCAGAATGTCGCGTGCGAAACAGGCTTACCGCGCACCGGGCGACGTCATGCCTTTTTTCCGTAATAGTCTACAATCTTGAAGCGAGTTGGCAGCATGTCTATAAGCGAGGCGCGCGTGCGGGCGGCTTATGCTCCCGGTGACAGGCGGGCGGTAACGAAAAAGGCGTGAAGCGTGGCAGTCCTGGTGATGAAATTCGGTGGCACGTCGGTCGCCGACATCGAACGCATCCGCAATGTTGCCCGCCACGTTGCGCGCGAGGCGCGCGCCGGGAACCGGGTCGCGGTTGTCGTCTCGGCGATGGCCGGGCAGACCGACCAGCTCGTGGCGTGGGTGCGCGAGGCGACGCCCAACCACGACCGGGTCGAGTACGACAGTGTCGTTGCGTCTGGCGAGCAAGTGACAAGCGGCCTGCTTGCTCTCGTCTTACAGGCCATGGGCGTGCCCGCGCGCTCCTGGCTCGGCTGGCAGGTGCCGATCCGCACGGACACGGCCCATGGCGCGGCGCGCATCGTGGACATTGAACCAGATGCCCTGCACGATAGCCTTAGCCGCGGCGAGGTCGCGGTGATTGCCGGGTTCCAGGGCATCGCCGACGATGGCCGCATCGCGACGCTGGGGCGTGGCGGCTCCGATACCAGCGCGGTTGCGGTGGCGGCTGCGCTCAAGGCGGATCGGTGTGACATCTACACCGATGTGGACGGCGTCTACACCACCGATCCGCGGATCGTGCCCAGAGCGCGCCGAATCCCGAAGATTTCCTACGAGGAAATGTTGGAAATGGCGTCACTTGGCGCAAAGGTGCTGCAAACCCGCTCGGTCGAACTGGCGATGGTCCATGGTGTACCGCTGCAGGTGCGTTCGAGTTTCGAGCCGCCGGAGGAAACCCCTGCCTTTGGCGCGACCAATGCGCTGGGGGCCGGCACGCTGGTGTGTGATGAAGGTGAGATTGTGGAACAGCAGGTTGTAAGTTCAATCGCCTACGCCAAGGACGAGGCCAAGGTGACGCTGCTCAAGATCGCGGACAAGCCGGGCGTTGCCGCGCAGGTGTTCGGTCCGCTTGCCGCGGCCAACATCAATGTCGACATGATCGTGCAGAATGTGTCGGAGGACGGCTTTACCGATCTCACCTTTACCGTGCCGGCCGGCGATCTCGGGCGCACGCTTGACGTTCTGACTACCGTGAAGGACAAAATCGGATATTCGGATTTGCGCGGATCGGAAGATGTTGCCAAAGTATCGATCATCGGCGTGGGCATGAGGAGTCACGCCGGAGTTGCGGCTCAAATGTTCAGTGCCCTCGCTGAAAAGGGCATCAATATCGAGGCGATATCGACGTCGGAGATCAAGTTGAGCGTTCTGATCGACGCTGATTATGCCGAACTCGCGATCCGCACCTTACACAGTCTTTACGGACTCGATGCGGCTTGATCCCCAGTCAGGTGTCGCTGGCTTAACGGCGGTCATTGTGCGCGCCTGCGGTTCATGGGAACGCGCCGCAACTGTGCAGGACGGGCTGCGCCGCCAGGCGGACCAAGGCGCTGACAGATTGCGTTACGAGTAGCGGGACCGTGACCGCACGGCCCATCCCGATCTAGGAGACACCGGGCGAATGCCTTGGAGACTGAGCGCACCTCGGGTTCTGCTGCGGCGACTGCGCGAGGCCATGGCCAATTCTCCCGGCGGAAAAGTCGGGCTGGACACGATCGTTCAGCTCGTCGCGTCGAATGTCGTCGCCGAGGTCTGCTCAATCTACATCACCCGGCCGGACAGCGCACTGGAGCTGTATGCCACGCAGGGCCTCAAGCAGGAGGCGGTGCACAAGACCCGGATGAAGGAGGGCGAGGGGCTGGTCGGCCTGATCGCCTCTCAGGGCCGTCCGGTGAATTTGTCCGATGCGCAATCCCACCCCGCCTTCTCCTTGCGTCCCGAGACGGGCGAGGAAAATTATAGTTCTTTCCTTGGGGTGCCGATCCTCAGGGGCGGGCGCACGCTGGGCGTGCTGACCATTCAGAACGCGAAGCCGCGGAAATACACCGACGAGGAGGTCGAGGCGCTTCAGACCATCGCGATGGTGCTGGCCGAGATCATCGGCTCCGGCGCGATCGAGGGGGTCAGCCCGGCCGAAACCGATCCGCGCCGCGACCAGCCGCAGACGTCCAAGGGCGTCGTCCTTTCCGAGGGGATCGCGCTTGGGCATATCGTATTCCACGAGCCGCAGGTCATGGTCACGCGGCTGATCTCGGATGATGCCTCCAGCGAACTGGCCCGGCTGGAATCCGCGGTTGAAGAATTGCGCGCCACCATCGACGCCATGCTGGAACGCGGCGACGTGCCGCTGACCGGGGAGCACCGCGAGATTCTCGAAGTCTACCGCGTCTTCGCCCATGACGAGGGTTGGCTGCGCAAACTACGCGAAGCCATAAGCGCGGGCCTGACCGCAGAAGCGGCCGTCAAGCGCGTGCAGAACGGCACCCGCGCGCAGATGTTGCGCCACCACGATGCGTTCTGGCGCGAACGCCTGCACGACATGGATGACATCGCCAACCGCCTGCTGCGGCTGCTGGCCGGGCGCAAGGGAACCGCGGCGAGCGAAGAGCTGCCAAAGGACTCGATCGTCGTGGCGCGAACCATGGGCGCGTCCGAACTGCTCGACTACGACCGGGAGAAGCTGCGGGGCGTGGTGCTGGAAGAGGGCGGGCTGACCAGCCATGTCGCGATCGTGGCGCGTGCGCTCGGCGTCTCGGCCATCGGCGAGGCTGGCAATGCGTTGAGCGTGACTGCCCCCGGCGACACCGCCGTGCTGGATGCGGAACAGGGCGTGCTCCATGTGCGCCCAAGCGGCGATCTGATAAAATCGTACACTGACAAGGTCCGGCTGCGCGCGCGCCGGCAGCTTCAGTTTGCGCGGCTGCGCGACCGCGAGGCGCGCACGCTGGATGGCCAGCGTATCTACCTGCGGATGAATGCCGGCTTGCCGTTCGACATGCCGCATCTCGCCGACAGCGGGGCGGATGGCATCGGGCTCTACCGCACCGAACTACAGTTCATGATCTCTTCGACGCTGCCGAAGCTGCACCAGCAGATGCGGACCTACCGGGAGATCGTCGAGGCTGCGGACGGCAAGCCGGTGGTCTTCCGGACGCTGGATATTGGCGGCGACAAGGTACTTCCCTATATCCGGCATACGCAGGAGCCAAATCCCGCACTGGGCTGGCGGGCCGTGCGCATCGCGCTTGATCGGCCTGCACTGCTCCGTACGCAGATGCGCGCACTGCTGCGTGCCTGCGCCGGGCGCGACCTGCGGATGATGATCCCTTTCGTCACCGATGTGAGCGAGTTGCGCGCGGCGCGCGACTTGCTCGACAAGGAGTTGGCGCATGCGCGCCGCCACGGGTACGAGCTGCCGCGCGAAGTGCGCATGGGCGCCATGATCGAGGTGCCTGCCCTGCTATGGCAACTCGACGACTTGTTGCCGGAGGTGGATTTCGTCTCGGTTGGCAGCAATGACCTGTTTCAGTTTCTGTTCGCCGCCGACCGGGCGAACGCGCATGTCGCGAACCGGTTCGATCCGCTATCGCCGGCTGGCTTGCGCGTCTTGCATCAGATTGCCCGGAGCGCGGAAAGACACGATATCCCGCTGACGCTGTGCGGGGAGATCGCTGGACGTCCGATTGATGCGTTGGCTTTGATCGGCCTAGGCTATCGCTCGATTTCGATGTCGGCGGCCGCCATCGGCCCAGTCAAGGCGGCCGTTCTGGCGCTTGATGCTGCGAAGCTGGAAAGCTATGTGCTGGAATGGCTGGAGACCGGTAATCAGTCGATCCGCGCGCGGCTCGCCGATTTCGCCGAAGCCAACAATATCCCCATCGGCTGATGTGCGCTGCGCGCCGGATGGCGAAGGCGCACCGGGCGAGCAACCAACAACGAAAAACCCGTAATGGCATCCATTTCGACGGAGAAGCTCGACAGGCTGGAGGAACGCTGGGAGGCGGTCCAGTCCGAACTCGCCGCCGCGCCTGAGCAGGAGCGGTTTGTCGCGCTGTCGCGCGAATTTGCCGAGCTTGACCCGATCGTCGCAGTGATCCGCGAGTTGCGCAGCGTGCAGGACGAGTTGCGGGGCCTCGAGGACGTGCTCGCTGCGCCCGATACCGACGCCGACATGGCCGAGCTTGCCCGCGCCGAGCAGGCAGAGCTGGGCGAGCGCATCGAGGCCCTGCAGGACGATCTGCGCATCAAGCTCCTGCCCAAGGACGCAGCCGATGAGCGCGATGTAATCCTCGAAGTGCGCGCCGGCACCGGCGGCGACGAGGCGGCTTTGTTCGCCGGCGACCTGTTCCGCATGTATCAACGCTATGCCGAAACGCAGGGCTGGTCGCTAAACGTGCTCTCCGTGAGTGAATCGGAGATCGGCGGTTACCGTGAAATTACCGCCTCGATATCGGGACGTGGTGTTTACGCGCGGCTGAAATACGAATCCGGTGTGCACCGGGTGCAGCGCGTGCCGGAAACCGAATCGGGCGGGCGCATCCATACGTCCGCGGCGACCGTTGCGGTGCTCCCAGAGGCCGAAGAAATCGACATCGAGATCCGGCCTGAGGACATCCGGATTGACACAATGCGCGCATCGGGCGCTGGCGGCCAGCATGTCAACACGACCGACAGCGCTGTGCGGCTGACGCACTTGCCCACCGGCATCGTCGTGACGTCCTCGGAGAAGTCGCAGCACCAGAACCGCGCCCGCGCAATGCAGGTGCTGCGCGCCCGGCTGTTCGACGAGGAGCGCCAGCGTGCTGAGCAGGCGCGCGCTGCGGAGCGCAAGGACCAGGTGGGCTCGGGCGACCGCTCGCAGCGTATTCGTACCTATAATTTCCCGCAGGGCCGCGTGACCGACCATCGGATCGGGCTGACGCTGCACAAGCTGCCGCAGGTGCTTGCGGGCGAAGGACTGGACGAAATCATCGACGCGCTGATCACCGAGCACCAGGCGCGCCAGCTTGCAGCAATGAACGGGCAGGAAATCCATGCGTGAAGCGGTCGAAAACACCGGCTTTGGCGTCATGGCGGGGGCTTCGCTTGACGACGCGCGCCGAAGACTCGCAAGGGTGCTGGGCGGGGCGGGCATTGCCACGCCGGCCCTGGATGCCCGGCTTTTGCTAATGGCAGCGTGCGGGCTGTCTCACGGCGATCTGATCCTCAAGGCAGGTGACGCATTGACTCGCGCGCAGGCCGGACGGCTGGAAACGATGGTATCGCGGCGGCTGCGCGGTGAGCCGGTGTCCCGCATCCTCGGCGCGCGAGAGTTCTGGGGGCTGGACTTCGCGCTTTCGCCCGCGACGCTCGACCCGCGCCCGGACACGGAAACATTGGTCCAGTCGGTGCTCGAAGCGATTAGCGGGCGTGGGAGCGAGCCGCTTCGCATTATTGATCTCGGGACAGGAACCGGCTGCATCCTGATCGCGCTGCTTAGCGAATTGCCGTCAGCTTTTGGGGTCGGGGTCGATATCAGCCTTAACGCATTGGCTACCGCGCGATGCAATGCCCAAAGGAACGGTGTCGGCGCGCGGGCCGGCTTCGTCCAGGCAGACTGGCTCGCGGGCATCGGCGGCAGATTCGACATCGTTGTGTCAAATCCGCCTTATATCGAGAGCGACGAGATCGCAACTCTGAGCGTGGAAGTGCGCGCGCATGAGCCCGTCGCGGCGCTCGACGGCGGCTCCGACGGGCTTGCGGCCTACCGCACGATTGTCCCCGCGCTGGGCGGCGTTCTCGCGCCGGGCGGCGTGGCAGCATTCGAGTTGGGAACCGGGCAGGCGCGCCGTGTCGCGGAGATGGTGGCGGCCAGCGGCGTCACCACCCATATCGAGGTCGTGCATGATCTGGCGGGTATCGCGCGGGTTGTCGTCGCGCAGGCCGAACTTGTGGACGAGAAGTCAAAAAAACAGTTGGAAAGCGGCGGCTTTCGCGATAGCCTCTGACAAACAATCGCGGGCAAGATCTTGCGCCTCTGGTCCTGTGCGGGCCGAAACTCCGAGCGCTGCCCCAGCGGTCAACCAATTCGCCAAGATAACGTGGTAGCGGTGTTCAGCAGGCATAAGCTGTAGAACGGCCGTCTGGAAACCGGGATGGCCGTCTCCCCGGCCAGTTTGGGCGGCCCTCTCCATCGGAACCCGATGGCGCCGTCTGGCAGGTCGGCAAGCCAGGATTGGAGCAGTTGCCAGATCGGCGTTCAGGGCATTCCGCCGAACAGCGATGCACACAGCACCAGAAGCAGGCGAGGAACAGCACTCCGGTACTGCGTCATGCGCAAGGCACTCCGAAGGCGAGCTTGCGCCGATTTCCGTTGACGCGAGGCCAGATTGGCCGCAGTCGCGTCAATTCCTTTGGTGAACAAAAACTCAAGACAGGAGCCCATGAGGCAAGGACAGCAGAATCGCAGGGGGCGAAATCGCAGTGGCGGGCGCAAGCCGCAGAGCGCGCTGTCGCGGAATTTCGAATCCAACGGACCGAACGTGAAGATCCGTGGCACAGCAGCGCATATCGCCGAGAAATATGTCACGCTGGCCCGGGACGCGCAGTCGTCAGGTGACATCATCGTGGCGGAGAGCTACCTTCAGCACGCCGAACACTACAACCGCATCATCATGGCGGCGCAGGCGGAACGGCAGAACGGCGCGGATCGCCCACCTCACGTCGGCGGCAATGGTCGCGATCAGCATGACGATTCGGATCAGGACGGCGAAGACCAGGAAGTCACCCAACCATCGCGCGAGGCTCCCGCGCAGGCCTCCCGCCCTGCCGCGCAAGCCGACGGGGACCAGCCCAAACGCCGCAGGCGCAAACCCGCCAATGGCGCTGACGCCGGCGCATCGAAAGCCGAAGCTGAGGGCGGCGAAGGGCAGCGGCAGGCACGCAGTGCGCAGCCACGTCGTAGCCGATCGAAGGATGCCGGCACCAATGGTGCGGGCGCGTCGGGGGACGGGGCTTCGACGGACAGCGTCTCCGGCTGAGGCGCTTCCCGCACATCGCTCTTTATCTCATGGCTCTTTATACTGAGGTAAGGCCGGCCAACATCACGGCGTTATAGCGCCTTTACCCCCGCCGAAAACGCGCCCAAGCGGTCTCGTCCAGTTGTTGCTGGTTACAGAAAAACGGTTATTGCTTTGCAAGCCGTTTGCGTCATGCAGACCCTGGAGCGCATTCCGAAAAGTGGGAATCGTTTTTCCGAATGCGCGTCAAATCAGATAATTAGGGCGACTTTTCTGTTCAGTCAGAACGAAATTCGCTCGAAAGCATTTTCAGCAACAAGCGTGTGCCGGTCTGGATCCGGGATGCGAGCCGGTTGTGCGTCCGGAGCCGAAGGTGGGCGCGAAGCGACCAAAATGCGGGCAGAACAAGAAGTTAGAATGCGTTCATCGACCCCCATTTCATCAAATGCGCTCGAGTGGAGCTTTCCAAGAGATATTTGAGTGAGAGCCCGGCCGCGAGCGGAACTCGAACGTCAATTTCGCTCCAACAGGATCAATCTTTTGTTATTGACGATGTCCGCCACGGTATTGTCACTGTCGTCGTGTTCCCCTGCAGGCAAGCGTAAATGAAGTCGGTGTGGCAGTGCGCGCCTGACGGTTCGGCTCACACTGGGTTTTCCGAACTTGTGCAGAAGGGGCAGTCGCCAGCGCCCTGTGCACCGAAACCACCCTAGAGAGGCAAATGACCGCTTTCGTTTCCCTTCGTCCGGGTCCGTGTCGCCGCCGCAGCGGCATTCGTCAAGCGCCGTCCACCCAAATCCCGGCCAGACGCCGATTTTCGCTGAAGCTTCAGCTGGCGGCAATGCTCACGGCGATCTGCACGATCACAGGCACCAGCGTGGGAGCCTATGCTCAGGGCCTCATCCGCGATGCCGAGATCGAGGCGCTGATGCAGGATTACTCCCGTCCGATCCTGGATGCCGCCGGGCTGGGCTCGCAGAACATCCACATCCATCTCGTAAATTCGCAAAGCTTCAACGCCTTCGTCGTGGATGGGCGCAACATGTTCATTCATGTCGGTGCCATCATGAAAGCGGAAACGCCCAACCAGCTTATCGGTGTCATTGCGCATGAGGCCGGGCATATCGCCGGCGGGCATCTGTCGCGGCTTCGCGGGCTGATGGAACGGGCGCAGACCGCTTCTCTGATGCTCCAGTTGCTGAGCATCGCGGCAATGGCTGGCGGCGCGGCCGCCGGTGCGGGTTCTGATATCGGACAGGCTGGCAGCGCGCTGATGCTGGGCGGCCAGACGGCTCTGATGAACACCATCCTCTCCTATCGCCGCGCCGAAGAATACGCGGCCGACCAGGCTGCGATGACCTATCTGAACCGCACCAAGCAGTCCGGCCGCGGCATGATCCAGACCTTCGAGGTGTTCGCGGAGCGTGAGCTTGCGGCTGGCCTGACTGATACTTACGCGCGCACCCACCCGGTCTCGAATGACCGCATCCAGCAGCTTCGCCAACTCGTGCGCAGGAGCCCGCACTATGACCGGAAGGACCCCGCGGAATTGCAGATACGGCACGACCTGGCACGCGCGAAGCTCGACGGCTTCATGAACAAGCGCAACCCCCAGGCCGTATTCAACAAGTTCCCGCAGTCCGACAAGAGCCTCCCGGCGAGATATGCGAGGGCGATTGCACGCAACTTCGCTGCCGGGATCGACGCGGCACTGCCAGAACTAAACGCGCTGATCGAGGCCGAGCCCGGCAATCCGTACTTCCGCGAGTTGAAGGGCCAGTTCCTGCTGGAAAGCGGAAAGGTCAACCAGGCGATCGCTCCGCTCAAGCAAGCTGTCGAGCGCGCGCCTGATGCTGGGCTGATCCGGATCATGCTGGCCCAGGCCATGCTCGCCGATGGGTCCGAAGGCAACCTGAAGCCTGCCGTCAATCATCTGCGCAAGGCGCTCGTTACCGAGGACAAATCTGCAAGTGGATACCGCCAGCTCGCCATCGCCTATGGCCGGCTCGGACGCATCCCCGACGCAGAGCTTGCCTCGGCGCAGGCATATTTCTATGAAGGCAAGCTGAAGCTCGCCAAGGAGCAGGCCGAGCGCGCCAAGGCTGGATTTCCGCCACAGTCCGCCTCGTGGGTCAAGGCGGACGACATTGCCAGCTTCGAACCTCCCAAACAGCAATAATTCGAGATCATCCAAAAGTTTCCCGAAAGGCGAGAAGAATGAAAAAAGTTCTGACGGCGATGGCAGCGACAGCCATCGCGGCAGTGATGTTCGCCGGCGCGCAGACCAGCGCAGCCACGACTGACGCATTCGACGATGCGCAGGAAAAGGCGATCCAGGAGATCGTGCGCAGTTATCTGCTCGCCAATCCCGAGCTTCTTGAAGAGGTGATCGGGGAATTACAGAAAAAACGCGAAGCCGAGGCCGCGGTGGCACGCCAGGAGCACCTGCGCGAACTCTACAAACCAGACTCCAAATATGCGCGCTTCGCCATGAGCGACGGCGACGTCGTGGTTGTTGAATTCATGGACTACAACTGCCCGTTCTGCCGGCGTGCCTATTCCGAGCTGCGCGATCTCAGCAAGAAGGGTGGCATCGAGGTGCGCTTCATCGAGTTTCCCGTGCTCGGGCCTGCGTCGATCCTGGCGTCGCAGGCGGCCGTCGCTGCGCAGAAGCAGGGCAAGTATGTCGAGTTCCACGACGCGCTCATGAGCCTGAACGAGCGTATCGAGGGCGAGGAGGCCATCATGAAGCTTGCGAAACAGGTCGGGCTCGACATCGATCAGCTTAAGAAAGACATGGAAGCGCCGGAAACCGAAGCCCTGATTCAGGAGAACCTGCAGCTTGGTGAAACCCTGGGTGTTCAGGGTACTCCGGCGATCTTCGTCGGCGACACCTTCATCCCCGGCGCGCCTGAAAACCTGACGGAAGAACTCGAACAGGCGATCGCGGATACCCGCGAAAGCTGCAGGACTTGCTGAACGCCGCAGCGGCGCCATGTGGCGTTGCCGTCCCCTGCCCGCCGGCGCAAACTGTTTCCAATTCGCGTAATTTTTGCTACGCAGATCCACCTTCGCGGTTGGCTCTGGCGTGGCTGGCGTGGCCGCGCGGCATGTCTTCACCGGCAACCGAGGCCCAGATGCCCAAACCCGTTTTCGTGCTGAACGGCCCCAACCTGAATCTCCTGGGTGAGCGCGAGCCGGAAATTTATGGACGCGAAACGCTGGACGATATCGCGGTCCGGCTTCAGACATTGGCCGTCTCCGCAGGCCTGACGGTGGATTTCCGCCAGACCAACCGGGAGGGAGAACTGGTCGACTGGATTCAGGAGGCGCGCACAGCGGCCAGCGGCATCATCATCAACCCGGCCGGCTATGGCCACACATCCATCGCGATCCTGGATGCCTTGTTGGCAGCCGCAAACATTCCTTGCATCGAGGTCCATCTGTCGAACATTCATAGGCGCGAGCCATTCCGGCACCGGTCGCTGGTCTCTCAAGGGGCAATGGGGGTGATATGCGGACTTGGATCGACCGGCTACGATCTGGCGCTTGAGGCAATGGTGCGCCTGCTGAGATCGGATGGAATCCTCCCCGGGGAGAGCGAGGCGAATCGGAAACAATGAATGACAAGACCAAGTCTGGACTGATCGACGAAGAGGCCATACGCGGCCTTGCGGAACTGTTGAACGACACGGGCCTCAGCGAGATCGAGGTTGAGCAGAAGGGGCTGCGCATCCGCGTCGCGCGCAGCATCAGCGCCAACGTGACCGCGCCTGCCCCAATCCAAACGCCCGCAGAGACGACAGCTCCGCAAAAGCCCGTCGCCGATCCGGATGCCGATCTGGCGACCCATCCCGGCGCCGTGACATCGCCGATGGTGGGCACGGCCTATCGCGCGCCGGAACCGGGGGCCGCCAACTTCGTGGAAGTCGGCACGGCGGTTGAGCGCGGGCAGACGCTGATGATCGTCGAGGCGATGAAGACGATGAACCACATCCCCGCGCCGCGCGCCGGAACCGTCACCGCCATACTTGTGGAGA
>CAZYYQ010000021.1:0-18930 GCA_964651275.1 uncultured Hyphomicrobiaceae bacterium
GTCGATCGCGTGATCCGGAAGGGCGAAGAGTCCGACGTGCTGGAGTTGCGCGGCGCGCGTGGACGGTTCATTGATCGGATCGAACTGGTCTATGCCACACGCGGCGGCGGACGCCTTGCGCAAGTCGAAGTCTGGGGCCGCAAGTCGCTGCGGCGCTGAACAACCGCCCCGCGCCGGCAACGGCGCGGGGCTTGCGGCCTAACCAGGCATGGCGAAATCGAGATAACGCGCACGCAAACGCTGCGCCACCTGGCCAGGCGCGCCATTGCCGACAGGCTTGCCGTCGATCCGCACCACCGGCAGCACGAAGCTCGACGCGCTGGTGAGAAAGGCTTCGCTTGCGGCCACGGCCTCATCCACGGTGAAGGCGCGCTGATCCACGCGGATCCCCTCATCTTCAATCAGCGCAAGCAGCCGGCTGCGGGTCAGGCCGGGCAGGATTTCCTGGCTGAGCGCCCTGGTGACAATCACGCCGTCGCCGTCCACGATGAAGGCAGAGGACGACGTGCCCTCGGTTACATGGCCATTCTCGACCATCCACGCCTCGAACGCGCCGTGCTTGCGCGCCTCCTGCTTGCCCATCGCCTGCGGCAGCAGCGCGATGCTCTTGATGTCGCGGCGCGCCCAGCGGATGTCCGGCGTCGTAATGACCGACACGCCTGTCTGCGCGTTCCGGTCGCCCAGGTAGTCGCGCGGCTGGGTGAAGGCGACGACGGTCGGTAGCGCATGATCGGGATAAGCGAAGTCGCGCTCGGCAACTCCGCGCGTGACCTGCATGTAAACGACGCCGTTCTCCACCCCATTACGCTCGATAAGACCGTGATGCATTGCCTCGATGGCGGCATCGTCCATCGGTAGGGTCATCTCCAGCTTGTCCAGCGAGGAGCGCAGGCGCTGCAGATGCGGCGCAAAGTCGATCATGTGGCCGTTCAGGACGGCTGTGACCTCATACACGCCGTCAGCGAACAGGAAACCGCGGTCGAAGATGGAGATTGTGGCTTTCTCGGCCTCAACGTAGTCGCCGTTGACATAGATGTAGCGTGCCACAGCCAAGCTCCCGGAAGCAGCCGCGGCCCAATCTGACCGCGCCGGGCGGTTATCGCGCCCGGCCACCGCCCTGTCAATCGGTGCGCGGCTTCCGGATTCGTTCACTGCTGCAAGAAGCTGCGCACCTCGCCAATCAGCTTTTCGCTCTTGTCATCATCGCTAGTTTCCAGCGCTTCCTCGCGTCTGGGCACATAGATGCCGCGCTGGACCGCCGGCCGCGCCCTGATCTCGGCAATCCAGCGCTGGAGATTTTCCAGCCCGTCAACCGAGACGCCCGACCACTCATGCGTGCGCGCCCAGCACCAGTTGGCAATGTCCGCGATAGTATAATCGTCGCCCGCCAGCCAGGGGCTTTCGCAGAGGCGCGCGTCCAGCACCTCCAGCAGCCGGCGGCTTTCGTTCTGGTAGCGGGCGATGACCGGCGGCAACTTGTCTTCCCAGTAGCGGTAGAAGACATTCGCCTGACCCATCATCGGGCCAAGGCCACCCATCTGGAACATCAGCCATTGTAGCGTGACGCTGCGGCCCTTCGGATCGGCCGGGAGCAACTGCCCGGTCTTCTCCGCCAGATAGACCATGATCGCACCGGATTCGAACATGGTGAAGCCGTGTTCGCTGCGGTCCACGATCGCCGGAATGCGGCCGTTCGGATTGATCTTCAGGAACCAGTCCTGCTTCTGCTCGCCCGCGCTCAGGTCGATCGGGTGCACGGCATAGGGCAGACCGAGTTCTTCAAGCGTCACCGACGCCTTATGGCCGTTCGGGGTAGCTGCGGTGTAGAGGTCGATCATACGTCCTCGCTACGCTGCCGCGCCGAGCGGCACTTCACCGCGCGCCGGGTAATCCTTCTCGATGACGAAATCGAGCGCGCCCAGCACCTCGCGCCAGTTCGGACGCGCGAACGGCATGTTCTGGATGCTGATAAAGTAGAAGGTGCGGTCCGGCTTCAGCAGGAACAGACCCGGCTCGGCAAACTGATGCGGCTCTTCCACGCCCATCGGGGTCGTGCCCTTGCTGGACGAGATATAAAGGTTCCAGCGCCGCGCATCCTCAAGGCTCAGGCCGTAGCCGACGGTGAGCTTGTCGAGGCCCCATTCCTGCTTGGTCCGCTCGGCCCGGTCTTGCGGATCGTTCGAGACGACCAGCGTATCGACGCCGCGCTCGGTGAAATCATCCGCCAGCCGGTTCAACTCGGCGAGATACTTCGAGCAGATCGGGCAGTGCAGGCCGCGATAGAAATTGATCATGATGAAGCTGTCGGCCTGACGCTCGCTGAGCTTCCATTCGCCGCCGCCCACGGTCGGGACACTCAGATCAGGCGCCGGCGTGCGGGGCAGAAGGCGGGGATATTGGCTCATGATAGTCCTCTCCTCGTATTGCTGCTCGGGCGCGTCTGCGCCCTTTGGTCACACCCCCAAGACCTAATCGCCGATGCGCGGATTGAAACTCAACTTGTCGTGAGAGGCCGTCTCAGCCACTGGAAGGTCAGATCTCGTTCAGCCGCGGCATGATTTCGACGAAGTTGCAGGGCCGGTGCCGGAAATCGAGCTGGTATTGCAGGATGCCGTCCCAGGCGTCCTTGCACGCGCCGGGCGAGCCGGGCAGGCAAAAGATGTAGGTGCTGCCCGCGAGGCCAGCGAGCGAACGCGACTGGATCGTCGAGGTGCCGACCTTCTCGAGCGAGATCATGTGCATCACCGTGGAGAAGCCGTCGATCTCCTTGTCGAACAGCGGGCGCACCGCCTCAGGGGTAATGTCGCGCCCGGTCAGGCCGGTGCCGCCAGTCGTAATGACCGCGTCGATGGCCGGATCGGCGATCCACCCGCGCAGCGTCTCGCGGATCTGCGCCACCTCGTCGCGCACGATCGCCCGGTTCGCAAGGACATGCCCGGCCGTCTCGATACGTCCGGCAAGTAGCCCGCCCGACTTGTCATCGGCCATTTCGCGTGTGTCAGAGACGGTCAGGACCGCGATCCGGACGGGCTTGAAAGGCTTGGTCTCATCGATACCGGGCATGGCGGCTCGTCTCCGTTTTTAACAGGAATTTCATTTCGACGAAGAGCCGACCAGCCGTCAAGCACTGTAGGGTCTCACGCCCTCGGCCCCGAGTTTTGTGAATCGATTGGCGGGTCGGCGGCAGGCTTGCCATGCTCTCCCTGCCCGGCCTTGCGGTTTTTCCCGGCCTGAGGAACGCGCATCCCCTTGCCCGGGCGCGCGCGCAGGTTCGGCTTCCGGTAGGGCTTTCCGCGCCGCGCGTCGTAGACCATACCTTTGCGCCCTATCCCGCCAAGCCAGAGCAGCGGCAGCAACGCAATGCCGGCAATGAAACCGCCGATATGGGCCCACCACGCGATCCCGCCGCCCATGCTCGGCTGGAACATTTCGACCGCGCCCTGCAGCAGTTGCACCCCGAACCAGATGATAACGAAGGACAGCGCAGGCAATTCGAAGAACAGCGGGATGAAGATGATCGGGATCAGCATGATCAGCCGCGCGCGCGGAAACGTGATTGCGTAGGCGCCCATCACGCCGGCCACCGCCCCCGAAGCGCCGAGGACCGGCACAGGTGAGGTCGCGTTGAAATAGAAATGCGTGAGGTTCGCGCCGATCCCGCAGAGCATGTAGAAGATGAAGAACGCCACCGAGCCGTAGCGGCTCTCGACCGAGGAGCCGAAGATGTAGAGCGTCCACATGTTCAGCAGGATGTGCAGGAAGCCGCCATGCATGAAGAAGCTGCTGACGAACGGAAAATAGTCGTTCGGCGACAGGCCCTGATATTGCGCCCATGACGGGTTCGCATAGCGCAGCGGCACCAGCGCGTATTCATAGATGAACTTCTGCCCCATCAACCCCGTCATCGAGACCTGCAGAAGGAACACCGCGACATTCGCGATGATGAGCGCGTAGACAACGCTCGGCGTGGTGCGGACAACGATGGAATCGCGAATGGGGATCATGAAGGGAAGTGCCTGCTAGCAGGAGTGGCGGGGTCGCGCAATGCACGACTTCAGAACTTATCAGACTGCCGGCACCGCGCCTATGCGGCCATCTCGCGCGAGTTGAGCCACACTGTCCAACACATGGCCGTAGTTGCGCAAAACCCAATAATGCCCGGCCCCCTCAATGCGTCGCACCTCGCAGTCCGGTATCAGCTTGCCCAGCTTCAAAGCCGCTTTCACCGGAACGTTGCGGTCAGCCGTGCCCTGCCACAGGATGGTCGGCGCACCGATCCGCTCAAAAGGCACACCCCACGGCCTCGAGAAGCACCGCAACTCCTCGACCGCGCCGCCGATGCCGGGACGCACCCCCTCTGCCAGCCCGCGCAGCAGGTTGCGGCGGGCATGCTTGTCCGACAGCACCCGCCAGTCCGACGGCGCGGCACGGCTCGCGATCATCGCTGCCATCGCCTGTGGCGCGAACAGGAATCCGGCCCGGCCGAAACTGAACAGGAAGCGATAGAGCAGCGGCACGCCGGGCAGCACGCGGAACACCAGACGGTGTCCCGGCCCGATCCGCTTCGGGCTTTCCGGCCCGGCAAACGGCCCAACCGGCGAGACCAGCGCCATGGCGGCGACCCGCTCAGGATGGATCGCGGCATAGGCCACCGCGAACGGCGCACCGCCGGACACTCCGGCGATTGCCAAGCGTTCAAGCCCGAGCGCACCGCATAGCGCCGCCATGTCGTCCGCACAGGTCGCCAGCGGCCGCGCCTTGGCGTAGCTCGACAGGCCGAAGCCCGCGCGCTCCGGCGCAATCAGCCGCAGCCCGTGCTCACGCGCATGGTCATCGGCGATCGCGAACATCAGGCGCGATCCGGGCGTGCCGTGAAAGCAAAGGATTGGCGCACCTTGCGCAGCGCCATATTCGCGAAAGCCAATCACGCGCCCGTCCGGCAGGATCAGCCGGCCATCCTCGCCGTCGCGCTCGATGCGCGGGACTAAGCCGGTCGACATGTCCATGGTCCGCGCGCTCCTACTCCACCGGCAGCCGGATAGTGGCCTTCAGGCCCCCAAGGCGGCTCTGGCCCAAGGTGATGTCGCCGCCATGCCCGCGGACAATGTCCCGCGCAATCGACAGCCCCAACCCAGTGCTCTTGACGTTCTGGTTGCGAGAATCGTCGAGGCCGAAGAACGGGCGGAACACCTCTTCACGCTTCTCGATCGGAATGCCGGGACCATCATCATCCACTGTGATCGTGATTGAACCCGCCCCGCGGCGCGCGCTGATTTCTACCGTTTGCGCAAAACGCGCCGCGTTGGCGGCAAGGTTCATCACCGCGCGCTTGATAGCGTTGCGCCGGGCCACCAGCGCCATCGGCGCTCTCGCCGTCACCGTGACAGACTTCTCGTCGCGGCTCGCGCCATCGGCCACTTCCTGCAGAAGCTCCAGCACATCGAACTCGCTCGGCTGCTCGCCGGCATCGCCCTTGGCGAACGCCAGGTAGTCCTCCAGCATATGCTGCATCTCGTCGATATCGGCTTGCAGGCTGTCGGCTTCCGGCCGATCACCAAGCATCGCGAGTTGCAGGCGAAAACGGGTCAGCACCGTGCGCAGGTCGTGGCTCACCCCCGCCAGCATGGTGGTACGCTGCTCGACATGGCGCTCGATGCGGTCGCGCATCTCGATGAAGGACTGAGCCGCCAGCCGCACCTCGCGCGCGCCGCGTACCTTGAACTCGGGTGGGGCCGGCTGGCCGCGGCCAAACCGCTGGGCCGCGTCGGCAAGGTTCAGCACCGGTCGGATCTGGTTGCGCAGGAAGGCGACTGCCACCCCAAGCAGAACAAGCGATGTCCCAACCATCCACAACAAGAAGATATGCGTGTTGGACGCATAGGTCTGGTTGCGCCGCGCCAGCACCTGGAGCACCGCGTCATCCAGCAGAATGCGGATCTCGACGTAACGCGACTTGCCCACCGTATCGATCCAGAACGGGCGGCGGATACGCCGGCGTATCTGTTTCGACAATGTGCGGTCGAGCAGGTCGAAAAACGGCTTCGGGCGCGCCTGGGGCAGGGTCTGCTCTGGCAGGATGCGCGCGATCAGGCCCAGGTTTTCACGCGCGATATCGGTCAGCTTTTCATAGCTGTCGTTATGCGGGTAGTCCTTGTAGATCGAAATTAGCGCGGCGATCTCGTTCGTCGTGGCGATGGATAGCTGACGCGTCACCTGCTGCCAGTGGCGCTCCATGAAGACAAAGGCAAGCACCGATTGCAGGACGACGATCGGCACGATGATGATGAGCAGCGCGCGCGTGTAAAGCCCCTTTGGCAGAACGCGGGCGAACGCGTGCGCAACCGTGTTGTGGACCGCTTGAAGCCCGTCGAACAGCCAGCGGAAGACTCCCCACTGGCGCAGCCACGCGACGTTGTGGCGGTGCATGGCGAGGAAGGCGCGCCAGACGGTCTGCCAGGTCCGGGAAATCCGCCCCATGTTGCGCCGGTGCAGAGCCACAAAGCCGCGCCAGAGGCGGCCGATTTCCTCGCGCTTGCGGCTTGCGATCCGGCTGAGCAGCGATTTGGGGCGGTCAATCCACGTAAAGGACATAGCCGCGGCCCCTGACGGTCTGGAGATGAACCGGGTTTGCCGGATCCACCTCGATCTTGCGGCGCAGCCGGTTGATCTGGACGTCGATCGCGCGGTCGGTGCCCACTCCATCGTCGCCGAGCAGTTCGTGCCGCGCGATTGTCTCACCGGGCATGCGCGAAAACTGGCGCAGCAGTTCGCGCTCGCGGTCGGTCAGCCTCACCGGTTCGCCCGCGCGGGTCAACTCGCCGCGCGCGAGCTGGAACACAGAATCGCCAAAACGGACTTCTTCCGGCACTTCGGCAGCCGGTTCACGCCGGCGCAGGATATTCTGGAGGCGAAGCAGCAGTTCACGCGGGTCAAACGGCTTCGCCATGTAGTCATCAACGCCGATTTCCAAGCCATCGACGCGGTGTTCCGGCTCCGAGCGAGCGGTGAGCATCAGGATCGGGACATCCGACTCAGCCCGCAGCGCCTCCGCCAGCGACAGGCCGGACTCGCCTGGCATCATCACGTCGAGGATGATGAGGTCGAAGGCCAGCCCGCGCAACGCAGCTCGCGCTTCAGCCGCATCACCGCTGGTGGTGACGCGAAATCCGTTCTCCCGAAGATAACCGGCGAGCAGATCACGGATGCGCCGATCATCGTCCACGACCAGGACATGGGCCGCCGTGTCTGCCGGCGCGGCCGGCTGCCGCTGTTGTGCATCTGCTGCGCTCATTCATCCATCTCCGGGTCTGGGTCAAGCGCCTCGCCGCCCTCGATCAGCCTCGCAACCTCCGGGCGCTCGGCCGTGCCGATCATCGTGAAGAGGAAACGCTCCACCGTCTCACCGGTTTCCTCGCCTGCCGCGGCAAGAGCGGCGTTAATCCGCATGCTCTGACGCTCAGCCATCCTTGCGATCAGCGCGACCCCCTCGCGGCGGGGATAAAGCAGGCGTTCGCGCCGGTCGCTCTGCCCGCGGATCTGCGTGATGAAGCCGCGGTCCCGCAGATCCTTGAGCACCCGTGCCAGACTCTGCTTCGTAATCTTGAGGATTTCGAGGAGATCGGCGACGCGAATCCCCGGATGCCGACAAATGAAATGCAGCGCACGGTGATGCGCCCGCCCGAAGCCGAGTTCAGCGAGGATTTCGTCGGCATCAGCGGTGAAGTCGCGATAGGCGAAGAACAGCAGTTCGATGATGCGGAAGCTCTGGGCATCCGGTCCAAGCGCTGCAGGCGCATCCGCTCCTGCCCGAGCCTGCGTGCTGCTGGTGAGCGGGCGTTCGAGTTCGGCATCTGAAGTTATGTCAGCCATGTTGACATATATTGAACGGATTGCTACCAAAGACAATCTTTTGCGACACTTCTACGATGGACTCGCGTCAGGCGCCGCAATATCTAAACGGTCAAGGTGGCAACGGCTTAGCATGTCGGCTTCACGTTTCTTGGCGCGCGTCATCTCCCACGAGGGATAGCGGCCCGACGCGCCGCCGCGAGCTTATCTGTTGTCGCGTGTCTATCGGGTGTCAAGCCGATTCGGCCATCCAGAACATATCACGCGCGGGAGGCGTTCAATGGCTACAGCTGCTTTCGATCAACGCGACGGCTTCATCTGGATGAACGGTGAGCTTGTGCCTTGGGCCGATGCCAGGCTGCATGTGCTCAGCCACGCCCTGCATTATGCCAGCGCGGTGTTCGAGGGCGAACGCGCCTATAACGGCAAGATCTTCAAGCTGACGGAGCACAGCGAGCGGTTGGTCGAGTCGGGGCGTATTCTCGGCTTCGAGGTCCCTTACTCCGTTGCGGAGATCGACGAAGCCTGCCGTGAAGTCCTGCGCGCGAATGACCTGACCGACGCCTACATCCGCCCCATCGCATGGCGCGGCAGCGAGCAAATGGGCGTCTCGGCGCAGCACACAAGGATCAACGTGGCGATTGCAGCGTGGAACTGGGGCGCCTATTTCGATCCGCAATTGATCGAGAAAGGCTTGCGCCTGCGCATGGCTGATTACTGCCGCCCGGACCCGCGCACGGCACCGACCAAGTCCAAGGCAGCGGGCCTCTACATGATCTGCACGCTGGAAAAGCACAAGGCAGAAGCCGAAGGCTATGCGGATGCGCTGATGCTCGACTGGCGCGGGCGCGTCGCCGAAGCCACCGGCGCCAACATCTTCTTCCTGAAGGATGAAGCGCTGCACACGCCCACGCCCGACTGCTTCCTTGACGGGATAACGCGGCGCACGGTGATCGAACTGGCGCGAGGGCGCGGGATGGAGGTGATCGAACGCGCGATCCAGCCCGAAGAGATGGAAGGTTTCGAGGAATGCTTCCTGACGGGCACCGCGGCTGAGGTCACGCCGGTCGGAGAAATCGGCCCTTATCGCTTCGAGGTCGGGCAAGTGACAAAAACACTGATGAACGACTTCACGGCACTCACGCGACCATCGGCAGCGCTCGCTCAGGTGGGTTGACCACCCACCCCCGGCGGGATGGCATCAGTCGCCGGCCCAGCGCCGGGCCGCGTCGTCATCTGCTTCACGCGCCTCGACCCAGCGCGCGCCGTCCGGCGTCTCTTCGCTCTTCCAGAACGGTGCGCTTGTCTTCAGGTAGTCCATGAGGAACTGCGCGGCCTCGAACGCGGCCTGCCGGTGTGCCGAGGCGGTCACGACCAGCACGATATTGTCGCCCGGCTCCAGCCGCCCGTAGCGGTGGATGATGGTGCAGCCGTTGATAGGCCAGCGCTCGCGGGCCTCGGCGGCGATGCGTTCAAGCTCGCGCTCCGTCATGCCGGGATAATGCTCCAGCGTCATCGCGCTGATCCGCTCGGATTTGGTCTCACGCACCGTACCGGTGAAGGTCACGATCGCACCGATATCGGTGCGCCCGGCGCGCAGCCGCCCAACTTCGGCGGCAATGTCGAAATCCCCGGCCTGCACCCGGATCATGCGCTAGCCCCCCGTCACCGGCGGGAAAAACGCGATCTCACGCGCACCCGCGACCGGGGCATCATGGGCGACATGCTCATGATCAATGGCAGCCCGGATCACCTCGTCGCGCTCGAAAGCGATTGCAAATTCGGGCCCGCGCGTCTTTTGCCAGGTAATCAGCTCGGCAATGGTCCGCACATTCTCGGGAAGCTCTACCTGCTCCTCGGCCCGTCCGGTCTTCTCCCGCATCCACGCAAAATACAAAAGCTTGGTCATCGGTCCTGATCCATCACGTGTTTGAGGCCCGCACGGAAGTAGTCATAACCGGTATAGAGCGTAACAAGCGCCGCGACCCAAAGCAGCCCCAGCCCGATGGTCGTTGCACCGCCAATCAGCCGATCGCCGGCTTCGCCCGCCAGCAGGAAGCAAAGCGCCACCATCTGCACGGTGGTCTTCCACTTCGCCAACTGCGTGACGGCGACCGTCACGTTCAGCCCGGCGAGAAACTCCCGCAAGCCCGAAACCAGAATTTCTCGCGACAGGATAATCACTGCGGCCCAGATCGACCAGCCGGAAATCGTCCCGATCGCCACCAGCATCAGCAGGGCCGCGCCGACCAGCAGCTTGTCTGCGATCGGGTCGAGCATTTGACCGAGCGCGGATTGCTGCTGCCAGGCGCGGGCAATGTAACCATCAAGGAAATCCGTCGCCCCGGCGAAGGCGAAGACGCCGAGTGCAGCCCAGTTGGCCAGTTCGCCTTCGAGAAAGAACATGACCGCAACCAGCCCCGGCACGGCCGCCAACCGGAGATAGGTGAGCACATTGGGCAGGCTGAGGATGATCCGGCGGCGTTCGGCGGAGTGCGCAGTGCGGGTCATGAGCCTCCATTAACGCAGTCGTTGTGATGCAACGGAAAAGCCGAGGCAGCCAGGGTTTGTGGCACGATCTGGCTCAGCACGGCTCCGTAACAACAGGGAGCGGCGGGCCAAGCTCGTATTTGGAGCGGCGTATCACCAGAGACGTCTTGACGCTATCGACATTTTTCGCAGCCGTCAGGTCGCGGATGATGAATTCCTGAAACGCCTCAAGGTCGGGCGCAACACATTTCAGGATGAAGTCGATCTCGCCGGACAGCATATGGCACTCGCGCACGATATGCCATTGCCGCACCTGCTCCTCGAAACTGCGCAGATCGCTCTCGGACTGACGCGCCAACCCGACCATGGCGAAGGCGCAGACCTCGTAGCCAAGCGCCTTCTGGCTGATCAGCGCATGGTAGCCCTCCACCACTCCCGCGTCTTCCAGCGCGCGCATCCGCCGCAGGCAGGGAGGAGCGGAAATCCCAACGCGCCGCGCGAGCTCGACATTGGTAATGCGCCCGTTCGCCTGAAGCTCGCGCAGGATCCGCCAATCCGTTTCGTCAAGTCTGAATGTCGTCACGAACCCGATCCACTCTAAGATCGCCGGTCAGGCGATGAGCCTGCCGACACATCATGTCTCTTGCGCGATAGCATTGGAATGGTTCGGTGACAAATCAAGCAACAAAGTTGTGTAGAGTGCGGTCATGACGCGTCTGGAGCAAGGCGGCGGCTCTGCCTGGATCCTCTCCGACAGCAAAGCGGGGCATCTTGCCATGACGACAGGCGTCGCCGCGGCAATGGGGCTGGAGACACGGATCATCGAGTTGGCGCCATCGCGCGTGTTGCGCTGGATGGCTCCGCGCGGCCCCGTGCCGGCGGACGCCGAAGCCATCATGCCGAAAAATCACGGCAAGTGGCCGGACTACGCCTTTGCCGCCGGACGGCTGACGATTCCCTACCTGCGCGCCCTCCGCCGCCGCGCAGCCGGACGGACCTTTACCGTTGCCTTCATGGACCCGCGTGTGAACGATGCCGCCGACCTGATCTGGCTCCCGGAACATGACGCCCGCCGCGGCAAAGATGTCATCACCACGGTGACATCGCCGCATGGCTTCTCGCATGAGCGTCTCGCCGCGTTGCGTGCGCAGATGCACGAACAGATCGCTGCGCTGCCCATGCCCCGCGTCGCTGTCCTGATCGGCGGGCCGGGAGCGGGCTTTTCTTTTTCGCCCGCCAGCACGCAGCGGCTGGCCGACGCCCTTGGTGCGCTGGCAGGGCTGGGCGCAAGCTTTCTCATCACCCCGTCGCGACGCACGCCGGCCCGCCTTCTCAGCGCCGTTGTAACTGCGACCAGTCAAGCGCCACGCATCGTGTGGGACGGCACGGGCGACAACCCCTACCCGCATTTCCTTGCTTGCGCGGATAACTTCGTCGTGACGGCCGACAGCGTGAACATGACCGGCGAGGCCTGCGCGACGGGCAGGCCCGTCTACGTCTTCACGCCGGAGGGCGGGCGGGCGAAATTCCATGCCTTTCACGCAAGCCTGCGTGAAACCGGCGCGACGCGCCCCCTGCCCGAGCATCCCGCCGATCTCGCAAGCTGGCATTACACCCCGATCGACGCCGCCCGCCAAATCGCCGAGGCAATCGCCGTGCGCGCAAAGGCGCGGCTCATGGCGTGAACCCGACATTGGGAGCCTCTGTTGCCGCCCAGTGCTAGCTCATATTTGTGAATTACACACCTACAAGGGCTTTCGAGCCGCGCACAACCCATCCCCAGGCTTGGCCCTTGCATTGACCCGGCTCGCGTCGCGGCCTATCTCTTTGCCGGAACAAGCTGATAACCGGCTTCGGGATTGCCACCAGCGACTGCAGGCGCTCATCATGGACACTCGACACGAAAAACTCATCATCGTCGGCTCCGGGCCGGCTGGCTATACTGCGGCGGTCTATGCCGCCCGCGCCATGCTGAAACCGCTGCTGATCCAGGGCATCCAGCCCGGCGGGCAGCTCACCATCACCACCGATGTCGAAAACTATCCGGGCTTTGCCGATCCCATCCAGGGGCCGTGGCTGATGGAGCAGATGCAGGCGCAGGCAGCCAACGTCGGCACTGAGATCATTACCGACCACATCGTCGAAGTGGACTTCTCGCGCCGGCCATTCCGGCTGATCGGCGACAGCGGCACGATCTACACCGCGGATGCCGTCATCATCGCCACCGGGGCGCAGGCACGCTGGCTGGGGCTGCCATCGGAGGAAAAGTTCAAGGGCTATGGCGTATCCGCCTGCGCCACCTGCGATGGCTTCTTCTATCGCGGCAAGGACGTGATGGTGATCGGCGGCGGCAACACCGCGGCCGAAGAAGCGCTGTTCCTGACCAATTTCGCAAACAAGGTGACTCTGGTACACCGTCGGGACTCGTTACGCGCCGAGCGCATCCTCCAGGACCGCCTTTTCGCAAATCCGAAGATCGAGGCGATCTGGGACAGCGTGCTCGATGAGGTGCTGGGCCAGGACAATCCGCCCGGCGTCACCGGGGCGCGGCTGCGCCACGTCACGACCGGCGAGACGCGCGAGGTCCAGGTCGACGGCATCTTTATCGCGATCGGCCACGACCCGGCGACGGCGCTGTTCAAGGGTCAGATCGAGATGAAGGAAGGCGGCTACATCATCACCGCGCCGGATAGCACGCGTACCAGCATCCCCGGCATCTACGCCGCGGGCGACGTGACCGACGACATCTACCGGCAGGCCGTGACGGCGGCGGGCCAGGGCTGCATGGCCGCGCTGGAAGCGGAAAAGGACCTTGCCGAGCTTGCGGCACCCGCGAAGGCTGCTGAATAATATACAATAAAAAGGGGCTGATCCGAGCAGGCGGTCCCGATGGGACAGGATCGCCCGATGGACTGGGACAAGCTGAGAATATTCCACGCCGCCGCCGAGGCCGGGAGCTTCACCCATGCCGCGGAGACGCTGCATCTGAGCCAGTCGGCCGTCAGCCGGCAGGTGAGCGCGCTGGAACAGGAGCTTGGCGCGCCCCTGTTTCACCGGCACGCCCGCGGCCTCTCACTGACCGAACAGGGCGAGTTGCTGCGCAAGACGGCGGAAGACGTGCTCGTCAAACTGAACTCGGTCGAGTCCATGCTGGCCGACACGCTGTCGGAGCCAAGCGGCGAGCTTCGCATCACCACCCCAGCGGGCCTCGGCTCGACATGGCTGGCGCCGCGCCTGCCGGAATTCATCGAGCGCTATCCGAAAATCCAGATCCAGCTCCTGCTGCGCGACGAGGAACTCGACCTCAGCAAGCGCGAGGCCGACGTCGGCATCTGGCTGAGTGCTCCGACGCAGAAGGATCTGATCCTGCGCCGGCTGTTCACCGTGCATTTTCATGTCTACGGCGCAAAGAGCTATCTGGAGCGCCGCGGCACGCCGGAAGCGATAACCGATCTCGACCACCATGCCATCATCACCTATGGGGGCATCCCGTTTCCGCGACGCGGCATCAACTGGCTTGAAACCGCGGGGCGTGAAGGTCAGCCGGCGCGCAAGCCGATCATGCGGATCAACAGCATGGACGGCATCAAGCGCGTGGTGAAGCGGAGCATGGGGCTGGCAGTGCTGCCGGATTACCTGGCATCTGACGAGCCGGACCTGTGCAAGGTGCTGAATGAGGCGGACGTGCCAGCCTTCAATACTTACCTGGTCTACCCGGCCGAATTGAAGAACTCGAAGCGCGTGGCCGCGTTCCGCGATTTCGTCGTCGCAAAGGCCCGCGAATGGGCATTCTGAAACACAACCGCTCGAATATTTCACGCGAATTGGAATTGGCGGCGCATTGCGCAACCTGTTGAAAACCGAGCGGGCAAAGTTGATATGTGGCTCATCGGTTTTGGCCGAATCTGAACACAGGCTTCCAAAAGCCTAATAATAATGCTATAAACTTGTCTTCTTCGGCGAAAGATCGAGGAGAATCCATAACGCCGGTCCGTCGGGGGGCGGTGCCACCTGTCACCGATCAGCTTGCTGAGCGTTTAACGTCACTGCGGCACGTCCGTCAGGTGGCACGGAGTCTTTAACGATCTTACGCTGTCGATTTTCGCGTAGCACAGTCGGGCGTTGGGGGCAGCAACACGCGGCCATCTAAAGGGTGGCGGCGTCGAAATCCGTTGCTGATACTGTGTCTCTACGCAGTCAGAAACCGCATAACCCGCGCCGCTGCGGGCCTGTAAGGGCGGCGCAAGAAGAGCGAGATTAATAGAAATGGCTGCAAAAAAATCGCTGCAGAGAAACGGCTTCAAGACGAACGAGTACGTCGTCTACCCGACCCACGGGGTCGGACGCATCGTGGGCATCGAAGAGCAGGAAATCGCAGGAACGAAGCTCGAGCTGTTCGTGATCAATTTCGAGCAGGAAAAGATGACGCTCCGCGTGCCGACGATGAAGTGCAGCAATGTCGGTATGCGCAAGCTGTCCGAAAGCGCTATCGTGGACAAGGCGATGATCACTCTGCGCGGTCGCGCGCGCGTTCGCCGGATGATGTGGAGCCGCCGCGCGCAGGAGTATGAAGCTAAGATCAACTCCGGCGACCTGATCGCGATCGCCGAGGTCGTCCGCGACCTGCATCGCGCTGATTCGCAGCCGGAACAGTCTTATTCCGAGCGTCAGCTTTATGAGGCAGCGCTTGAGCGCATGGCGCGCGAGGTCGCTGCAGTGCATGACGTCGACGAACGCGTGGCCACCCAACGCATCTGCGAGGCGCTCAACAAGGCGCGGAATCCGGCTCCCGCCGAGGAGCCGGCCGAAGTGGAGGCCGAGGCAGAAGTCCGCGCGGCCTGAAACTCTGCTGCCAAGAAACGATCTTGCAATAAGGACGGGCGCGTTTATCGCACCGGTCCTTTTTGTTTGGCACTTCCCCGGTTTCGTCACAGGCGCCGCGCCGCCAGCATGCAGTCAGTGCACGGGCAGATGCTACGCGCCTTGATCCATTAAGGGCGGAGCGACAGTATAAGTCGGAGGCCTGCCTGCATTATCGCAGAGATGCAGGCGGAAGAGAGTGTTTTTGCAACCAGGCAACGAGAGCATGACACGCCAACCCGAACGGGATGCAGCGGCCTGCCGTTCAAATGATACGGAGGAGCCGCTCCCAACTGGCACTGACAGCGCGCACTTGCCCCCAGCCCCAGTGGGAAGCGAACGCATCGTCATCTGGCCACACCGGTCGCTCGGGCACCGCGGCACGCGCGTGGTTCTCGGCATCGCCGCGGCAGGTCTTTTCGGCACCGTTGCATGGGTCGCCCGACCCGCGGCCATTTTTGTTCTGATCCCTGCCGCGGCTGTTTTCGCAAGTCTCCTGATCGCCTTCCGGCTGAATGCACGGCGCGCCCGGCACATGGAAATTATCGACATTACCGCGGACATGGTCCGAGTGATGACAAGTTATCTCGGCGACCACCGTCTGATTGAGCGGTTCGACCCGCATTGGGTCCGCGTGGAACTGGGTGATCACGGGCGCGTCGAAAACCGGCTTGTGCTGAAGCAGAGTGGACGCGCCGTATCCATCGGCGAATGCCTGTCACCATCCGAGCGCGAGGAACTGGCCGCTGCGTTGCGCGATCACATCGCCCGCGCCCGCACGGCCACGGCCTGAGAGGCACTCCGCTCAAGCTTCCAGCGCGGCCATCAGCCTTTCGCGCGTTTTCTGCCGCGCCCAATCGCTTTCTATCTTCTTGCCAGAGCGGTCCATGACATAGAACACGTCAACGACCTTCTCGCCAAACGTGGCGACATGGGCCGAGGCGATATTCAGGTTAAGCGAAGCCAGCGCGTCCGCCAGATCATAAAGCAGGCCGATGCGGTCGAGGCCATTCACCTCGATGACGGTCAGGTCGTTCGACAGCGTGTTGTCGATGATGACCTGCGGCTCGACGCTGAACGGCTCCAGTTTCGGCTTGGGCCGGCGCTTTTCTTCCATCAGCCGGCGGAGATCGCGCTGCCCCGTCAGCATCGCTTCCACCGCCGCAGCGATCCTGCGTCCACGCTGTACTTCCTCCGAGTCATCGGGGAACTCTCGCTGAATGCTGAGCGTGTCCAGCGCCATTCCGTCGCGCGTGGTGTAAATATGCGCGCCAACGATACTTGCCCCTGCTGCCGCACAGGCCCCGGCGAAGATCGCCAGCAGGCGCGGGTGGTCCTTTGTGAACAGCGTCAGTTCGGTCGCCCCCATGCGCGGCGTTGTCCTCACGTCATGGGCGAAGGGGGTGGCCTCGCCTTCGCAACAGCGCATCAGTTCTGCATGCTTGGCTTGCGTTTCGGTATCGCAGCGCAACCAATAGGCCGGGTAGTGACGCTCGATGACCCGCTCCACGTCCTGCGTAGGCCATTCCGAGAGCCGTTCGCGCAACTCGGCCTGCGCGCGGGCAATCTGTGCTTCACGGCTGACCTGCGTGTGCCCGCCCGCCAGCACCGGCTCGGTCTCGTAATAGAGCGCGCGCAGGAGTTGGCCCTTCCAGCCTGTCCACACGCCCGGCCCAACCGCGCGGATATCCGCTGCCGTCAGGATCACCAGCAGCTTGAGCCGCTCCGGGCTCTGCACGATCTCGGCGAAGTCTCGGATCGTCTGCGGATCGGCAATGTCGCGGCTCTGGGCGAACTCGCTCATCACGAGATGGTTTTCGACAAGCCACGCGACTGTGCCGGTTTCCGCTGGCGTGAGGCCGAGCCGAGGCCCAAGCTCGCGCGCCACCTGCGCCCCGGCGATCGAGTGGTCCTCCTCGCGGCCCTTGGCGATATCGTGCAGGAACGCCGCGACGAACAGCGCGCGCCTGTTCTGGATGTTGCGGATGATCTCGGTCGACAGCGGCAACTCATCGGACAAGTCGCCATCCTCGATCTCGGAGAGCACGCCGATGGTGCGGATCAGATGCTCGTCGACCGTGAAGTGATGGTACATGTTGAACTGCATCATCGCCACGACGCGGCCGAAATCCGGAATGAACCGTCCCAGTACGCCGGCCTCGTTCATGCGCCGCAGCGTGATTTCCGGGTTGGCCCGTGAGGTCAGCAGTTTCAGGAAAAGCTGGTTGGCCTCCGGGTCGGCGCGCACATCGTCATCAATCAGACGCAGGGATGATCGCATCTGCCGGAACACTTCCGGATCGAACATGACCTTGTGCTCTTCAGCCAGCGCAAAGATACGGATCATATTCACTGGATCGGCGCGAAACACGTCCGGGCGTTTGGTCGAGATGCGGCCATTCTCGATGCGGAAGTCGCTGGTGGCGCTCAGTTTGGCGCGCTTTCGCCAGTTGAGGCTCGCCAGCACGTTATCAAGCCGCGGCGTCGCCTTGAGTTGATGCACCTCCAGGCTGGCGCAAACGATGCGGGTGAGGTCGCCCACCTCCTTCGCGACGAGGAAGTAATGCTTCATGAAGCGCTCGACGGGACGCAGGTATCCCCCGCTGCGATAGCCGAGCTTTTCCGCAAGCACCAGTTGCTGGTCGAAGCTCAGGCGTTCCTCGGGTTTGCCGACGAGAAAATGCAGATGGCAGCGGATGGTCCAGAGAAAATCCTCGCAGCGCTCGTAATTGCGCCGCTCACTCGGCGAAAAGATGCCGAGCGCTTCCCAGTCCTCGCTCTCGCTGTCGGGATACAGATATGTCGTGATCCAGTGCAGGGTATGGACATCGCGCAAGCCGCCCTTGCCGTCCTTGACGTTCGGCTCGACGCGATAGCGCGAACTGCCGGAGCGTTCATGGCGCTCGTCGCGTTCGGCGAGCTTGGCCTCGATGAACTCGCGCGCCGTGCCCGCGATGACCGCCGAGCGGAAACGCTCGCGAAACCTGGCGAACAACTCATCATCGCCGAGGATCAGCCGCGCGTCGAGCAGGCTCGTGCGGATCGTCATGTCGCGCTTGGCCAGGGTGATGCAGTCCTCGACCGTACGCGTGGCGTGGCCGACCTTGAAGCCGAGGTCCCACAGGAAATAGAGGATGCTTTCGACGACGCTCTCGCCCCACGCCGTCTGCTTGCTGGGGCGCAGGAACAGGAGATCGATATCGGACTTGGGCGCAAGAAGCCCGCGACCATAGCCGCCGGTTGCGACAAGGGTGAGCCGCTCTGACGTCGAGGGGTTCTTCGCACGGTAGACATGACTCACGACGAAGTCGTAGATCAGCCGGATCAATTCATCCTGGAACAGCGACAGATTCTCCGCGCAGGCCCGGCCATTACCGCTCGCGTCGAGTTGGGCACGGGCCGCATCGCGCGCGCCGCGCACCAGCGACTTCAGGAATGTGAGCGCCTCGGCCCGCAGCGCGTCGCCCTCGCCGTGTGTGCGCCAAAGCGCTGTGAGCTGTGCGCGCGCATCCTCGGGTTCGAAGTAGGGCGCTGTCGTGACGACCCCGGATGGACGGGTTTCAACAAGCTGTTCCATGACCGCAGGGTACACCAGTTGGTGCATCTATGCATCATCATGCGGCGGCCACGGCGCCGACCGCGAAGAGAAGCGCGTGACCCGTGCGACGAACCGGACAACGAGACGACGGGAACAGCTTGACCTCAACGACCCCAATCAGAGAAGCCTGCTAG